>NZ_CP059692.1:315000-629166 GCF_014058705.1 Aureimonas mangrovi | reverse complement strand
CTCTTCTTTCTGAAAGACGGCGAGATTGACGGAGCATCGATTCTCCCCGAGGGTTGGACCCAGGAGGCCGCCGGGCCGACGACGCTGAAGGATGGCACCGAGCTTGAATACGGCTACATGTGGTGGACGGGCTGGACCGAGCCAGCCATCGCCGATGGAGCCTATGCCGCAATCGGGATCCAAGGGCAGAACATCTACATCAACCCGGCGAAGAACGTCGTGATAGTTACCTTCGGCGCGCAGCCGAAGCCGACCGGCAAAGAGCCGATCGATCCGCTGGTCTTCTTCGACGCTGTCGCCGCAGCGTTGGAGTAGCCAACGCCGATCGACATTGCAGCGAGCATCAACCAGATGCGGTGTGATCTGGCTCTCCCTCGTATTGCAACCTCGACTTGTCTATAATCAGTGGCGATGTGTAAACACCGAGGGTTTCGCGTGCGTCGGCGTGCGTCTCCTGTTTTGTTTTGTCGTCATGCTGGTCGCGGTCACGAGCGCCCCGTCAGCGCCGAAACCCAAACATTTGGCCCGTTCTCGAATCGACGATGGCCAGCCGAACGTCATTCGCCTGGATGGCTACATCGGTGGCGGTGATGCGCTGAACTTCCGCCGCGCGCTCACGGCGGCACCCGATGCCGAACTAGTCGTGTTGAACAGCGACGGCGGCTTGGTCGCGATGGGACTGCTGATCGCGGACGACATCCATTCGCGGAACCTCTCGACCTTGATCCCGACCGGCTCCAGCTGTTACTCGGCGTGCTCGCTGATCTTCCTCGCTGGTGCCGAGCGCCAAGCTGACGGAGAGCTCGGAGTTCATCAGATCTCGTCCGGCTCCGGCGACCTTGTCAGCGCCCAGCTTTCGATCTCCGACATCCTCGATGTCCTGAACCACTTCGACACGCCGATCGAGGTTCTGACGATCATGTTCCGGACCCCGCCCGAAGACATGTATGTTTTCACGGCGGCCGAGATCGAGCGTTACGGCATCAATCGTAGGCGCGGCGAAACAACCCCGTCGACGCCCGTCGCGTCGGTCGAGCCGGCCGATAGCGAGGAGGTGAAGAGCGCGATTGAAGCTGCGGAGATCGTGCCGGACACTCCCAACCGCGCGAGCCCCAGCCTCGGCGACGCGTCGGTCTCACGACTGTCAGCGATCGAGGATTACGCACGCCGGCCGAACCGGATGGCGCTCTACAGCGGACTGGACTTCTTCGGTGAGGACATCGCGTCAAGGCGCGTCGCCAACGCACCGGCCTGCGCGGTCGAGTGCCTGACGGCTGGCGACCAGTGTAAGGCCTTCACGTTCAACACGGACGAGCGCGTGGCACGCGGCCCGAACTGCTTCCTGAAATCGCGGCGAGGCACCGCGGACGGCAATCTCGTCGCGATCTCCGGCGAACTGCTGCGCGCCAGCGATCCGGACCCTCGTTCGGTCACGATGGGTATCATCGATCCGAAAGCCGGAATCTTCGAGGACATCGACATTCCCGGCGGCGACCTGTCAAACCGCTCTTACGGTGGCGCGACCACGCCGCAGCAATGTCGCCTCGCCTGTGTCGCCAACGACAGATGCGTCGCCTTCACTTTCGTGAAGCGCAAGTCCGAATGCTGGCTGAAGGGCACGGTTGAGCAGCCGCGATCCATGGAGGGCATGGTCAGCGGTGCAAAGTCGCTCGAGGTGTTCGAAGCGACGATGATCGAGTTGGATTGAAGTCAAACCACCCCAATCGGCTCATGGTTCATAGGCGTGCATGATCAGGACACGCGCCGTAGCGGTGGATGTGGTAGGGCTGCCTGGCCAGGCCGGGGCAGTGCTGATTAACGACGTCTGCCAGTTTGAGGCTGAGCATCTTAGCATCTTCAGTTGCGCCTTCGAGCCGCTCTCGCGCAGCCTCGACCTTCTGCGCCAGCCGGCACAGATCGATCCCGACAGGCTGCCTGTTCTCGACGCGCATCGTCCCGCCGACCATCACCGAATGAACGGCCGTTCCGTCTTCGGTATGGACAAGCTGGTTGACGGGGTCGTTGACGGGCATCCAGTTCGGATGATCGAGATCGAGGAAGACGATATCGGCCTTGTAGCCGTCGGCAATCCGTCCGATCTTTTCCATACCAAGGGCTCGCGCACTTCCAGCCGTCGCAGCTCTGGCGACCTCACGGGTCGTCAGCCAAACGGACGTGTCCGGTGAGCGGCTCTTTGAAACGAGCGAGGCAAGACGCATCCCCTCAAACATGTTCAGGTTGTCCGAGCAATTCGCTCCATCTGTGCCGACGCCGACGTTCACGCCGAGGTCCATCATCGTGCGCACGTCCGCAAGGCCGCTGCCCAGGCGCATGTTGCTGCTCGGGTTGTGCGCAACGGATGCTCCGTGTCCGGCGAGGATACGCATGTCTTCGTCGTCCAGCCACACGCCGTGCGCCACCGTGAAGTCGGGCCCAAGCAGACCGAGGGAGTCGAGATGCGCCGTCTGCGTGCGCCCGTAGCGCCGCATCCCAGTTATGACCTGCACCTTCGATTCCTGAACATGGCTGTGCAACCCAAGCCCATGCTCGCGGGCTATCCGGGCGCAGCCGAGCATAAATTCGTCGGAGCAATGATGCGGAATGGTCGGAGCGATCGCCGGGCGAACGATCTCGTGATCCAACGGCCATCGCTGGACGGCATCACGCATGACCGAAAGGCACGCTTCGCGAGGGGCCAGCCGGAAGCGCTCAACCTCGCCGCGTAGATTCTCCGGGATCGCCTCCATGAGGCCCGGAATGGCTTCGTAGAACGAATACTCCGCCACCATAGGGGCGACCACGGCACGCATTCCGGCGTCGGCATAGGCCGAAGCGCAGGCGTGCAGACCGTCCACTGTCGGTAGTGGAAACTCTGCGGTCAGGTCGTAGGCCGCCGTGCAGCCCTTCATCAGCATCTCGACGGCCCCGACAAAGGTCGAAAGGTATTTGTCCTCCAGAAGCCGGCCGCCACCGATCCAAGGTCCGGCATTAAGCAGGAGTTCAAGCGTCCAGAGATCACCCATCCCCTTGGCGAGAACCCCATGACCATGCGTATGGGCGTTGACCAGACCGGGATGCAGCAGGCGCCGCGAGGCGTTGATGATCTGCGCATCGTCCGGCGCGTCCATTCCGGGCGCCCCAATGGCCAGGATCGAATCCCCCAGGACAAGGATATCGCGTGCGTCGGCGGTGCCGCGATCCACGTCGAGGACCAGTCCACCGCGAATAACCGTCGAAGTCGTCATGTCATTCGTGCCTTATCGATATGCTCAGCGAGCCGCATCGCTCGCCCATGGAAATGCCAGCCGCTCGACCAGAGCGACGATCTGAAACAGGGCAATGCCGAGAACCGAGAGGACGATCAGGGCGGCCCAAGCCAACGACACCTGGAAGAACGCCGTGGAGGTGACGATCAGATAGCCAAGGCCGCGATCGGCGTTGACGAACTCGGCCACCACCGCGCCCACCACGGACAGCGTGATGGCTGCCTTCAAGCCCGAGAAGATGAACGGCACCGCGTAGGGAAGACGGATACGCACCAGCTCCTTCCATCGGTTGGCGCGGCAGGCCCGCCCTAGTTCGATCAGTTCGACCGGCACCGATTGAAGCCCCGCCGCGATCGCGAGAACCAACGGAAAGAAGGCGACAAGGAACGTGATCACGACGCGCGGCATCTCGTTCGCGCCCATCAGCACGACCAGGATCGGGGCCAATGCGACCTTCGGAATCGACTGCGTCAGCACCAGAAAGGGATAGATGGCGTTTGCCATCGTTCGCGACGAGGTTATGGCAACGGCAAGCGGCAGGCTGACCACGATCGAGGCGATGAAGCCAAACGTTATGGTTCGACCCGTCGCCAGGGTATGGCCGGCCACGTTCGCTGCGTTGGCCTGCAAGGCCTCCCAGATCGCACTGGGTGCGGGGAAAAGGTAGCCCGGAATGGCGAACAGGTGAACGCTCGCCTCCCATACGGCAACGAGAGCAACCATGACGATCAGGGGCGTCAGCGCCTCCTGTGCCCAACTGGGAAGCTTCTTCAACCTACGCGGCCTGGGCTCGGTCTCCGAATATGAGAGCCCGGATGCGCTGGGTGCACTTTTGGAACTCATCGCGGGACTCCATGCTGAAGGTTCGGGGACGCGGAAGGTCGACGTCGATCACCTCGGCGATACGACCAGGACGCGGCGACATCACCACGACCTGGTCGGCCAGAAGGACCGCCTCGGAAATGGAATGTGTGACGAACAGGATGGTCTTAGGCGCCTCGGACCAGATCCTGAGCAGTTCGATGGTGAGCTCTTCGCGCGTCAGTGCGTCGAGTGCACCGAACGGCTCGTCCATCAGCAGGATCTGAGGATCGTGGACAAGCGCCCTGCAGATGCCCGCGCGTTGCTGCATGCCCCCGGACAGTTCACGCGGATAGCGATCCACGAAATCGGCAAGGCCGACCAAAGTAAGGAGCTCGCGCGCACGCTCGACCGACTGTTCCGTGCAGATGTTCATCATCCGCGACGGAAAGAGAACGTTCTCGAGGATCGTCGCCCACGGCAGCAGAGTAGGAGATTGAAACACGATCCCGGTTTCGGCGCGCGGCGACTCGACCGTGGAGCCCTCGATGGACACGCTTCCCCGCGTCGGCGGCACGAGCCCTGCGACAAGCCTCAGAAGGGTCGACTTTCCGCAGCCGGACGGCCCGACCAGACAGACGAACTTGTTGAGATCCACGTCCAGCTGGATGTTGTCCAACGCGATCACGGATGAACCATTTCGCGTCTCGAAACTCTTCGAGACGCCATTGATCGAGATCATCCCGCTCATCCTACTCTGACGGCAGGAAAGACGTGTCGAAGGCTTGGGTGGGATCCCAATCGAGATCCAGACCTTCCGCTTCTGCAACGGCCTGCCAGGTCGTAGCGAGACGCTCGGCGTCGACAGTGCCCAGACCGGCCTCGCGCGAATGGTCGTTGAACACGAATTCCAACGTCGCACTCAGCGACCCCATGCAATCGTCCATCGCCACTTCGGGCACCCGCTGGACGTGAAGTTCGCAGGCCTCCTCAGGATTGTCCCGCGCCCATTCGAACGCCTCGTGAACAGCGGCAACGAACCGAGAGACGAGTTCGGGACGCTCCTCGATCGTTCGATCGGACGTAATCAGAGAGGCCGCGTAGATCTCGAACCCAGCCTCGACGAAGGGCAAGACCACGATCGACTCGCCAGCGCTCTCGGCGGCCTTGTTCTGGTAGTAATGATGGATGGAATAGAACGGGGCCGCATCGATATTGCCCGCGATCAGCTGAGTGGCCATCGCACCACCATCCATGTTGACCCAGTTGATCGAAGAAGCGTCGGTCCCCGACTGCTCTGCGATATGGGGGAAGTAGACGCGGTGGCTGTTACCCGGGGTGATGCCGATACGCTTGCCGTCCAGGTCCGAGAAGCCGGTGATCCCGGAACTTTCGAGGACAAAGAGGGAATGAGGCGAGTGGGAGTAGAGGGTCGAGACGACCTTGACGGGAACGTCCTGACGCGCACGGCCCGTCAGAACAGCGCCCACGTCGGCGACGCCGAAGTCGAAGCTTCCCGATGCCAGCTTGATAACGGTATCGCCTGAGCCGTAGCCGCGCGTGATCGTCACGTCGAGGCCATGCTCAGCGAAGATTCCCTTCTCCCAGGCTCCGTAATAGGCCGCATGCTCGCCGGACGGGATCCAATCCGTCTGGAACGCCACAGGCTCGAGATCTTGCGCTCCAGCCGCGCCTGCGCCGAAGACGAGAAGTGCCGCTGAGAAACTGGCTAAGCTCTTTGGCATCTGGGGAGTTCCTTATGTCCATGGAAAAGCTCCAGCAGATTATCGACTGGAGCGAACAACGCGGGTGAACCAATCTGCTGAAGAGGCGAAACTGACGATCGTCTCGGCATTGACGAGTTGCGAAATAGGAAACACTGTTGCTTTGATGGAGCGTTGCGGCTGCGTGCGCCGCCGTCAAGCGGCTTTGGAGATGTTTTCTTGACGTTGCTTATACTTTACTCATTATGGTCGGAATTGATGCGTGACTTGCCAGTTGATTACGCATTTCCGCAGGATGTCTTATGAAGTCGATCCAAGCCGGCCTACGGATCCTGAGCCTTTTCAAGGATGCAAGCACCCCTCTCGGTGTGATGGACGTGGCGCAAGCGGCAGGGCTTACGAAAAGTCATGCATCCCGCATCCTCTCCGCGCTTCGTGACACGGGCTATCTCGCGCAAGATCCGAGAACGAGACGGTATTCCGTGGGGATCGAGAGCTTCTCTATCGGCATCCGGTTTGTTGCAGAAAGTCCCATCACCAGAGCAGCCCTGCCCATCATGCGCGGATGTTCGGAGTCCACAGGACATTCAGTATTCATAAGCGTGAGAGACGGGAGCGTTTGTCGCCATATTCTCGCGTTCGAAGGACGTCACTTCGAGGACACGCAATGGCGTGTGGGCGTGCCATTAGCGCTGCACGCGACTGCGTCCGGGAAAGCGCTGGTCGCGTTTTCTCCGAACGAAAGCGCCACTCCAGCAGCACAATTGGAACTCCGGCGGCTTACACCGAAGACGATCACCGATCCTTGCCAATGGCATGGTGAACTCGAAATGGTCCGGGGGCGGGGGTGGGCCGAAGCGCGAGGCGAAACCGTTCCGGGCCTGGCAGCTTGTGCAGTGCCAATCTTCGGTTATCGTGAATGTCTGGTAGCTGCTTTTGGGATCGTGGCACCCCAGCATGCTCTGACAGCAGCATCCGTGCCAGCGACGGTCACCGAACTGCACGTGGCAGCACGCCGTCTTTCTTATACGCTGGGTGCTCGAGCCTATCCTTTCTGAACGAACACATCCGGACTGGCCGCGCCCCTTACGTTCGCGAAGATGGACGTGAACTCCCCAGCGCCAGCTGTATCAACCACGGCTACGGAGCGCCTGCGCTGCACCACAGCCGGCGTTAGCGGTTCAATCGGACTTTCGTCAGCGTGTTCGCCAGACAAATTTCGCTGCCGCTGTGCCTCGGTTGTGGCTTTGAACGTAGCAGCTGTTAGGGATAGGCAACCAGCGGGCTTAGAAAATGAGCCGGAATCGCTCAGATTCTCGTTCGAAATCAATGGCTTGTGCTGGCGGAGAGGGAGGGATTTGAACCCCCGATGCCCTTGCAGGCATGCCGCATTTCGAGTGCGGTGCATTCAACCACTCTGCCACCTCTCCGTCCGAGGCGGGAAGCATCACGCTGCCCGAAAAAGCAAGGGGCCGAAGCCCCCGTGGTCATGGCGCCCTGAGACGCGAGCGCTCCCATATCAAAGCCGGACGGCATTTCGCAAGAGGAGATATGCGCTTGCCAAGCCGCACCGGCCGGGGTGCACAACTGCGAACCGGCTCGGTAGGCCAGACGCCGCTGCCGCAAGCAGCACCGGAAATCGGCTGAGGATAAGGGCGGTGGAGAAGGCCCCGCCCATCGTCCCGACGAAAGGCGCGCGAGGCCATCGCATGGTCCTCGGAACGGATCGTCGAGCGAAGCTTTCGGGGCGGATCGAGCGAGGCACCAAGGCAAGGGGCATGGGAGAAAGCTTGCCCCGTCGCCGATGCCGCGCCACCGCTCAGCCTTGACCGCACAGGCCGATGCGGCTATGCAACGCGCGGTGCCCGAAGGGCGTCATCCAAGAACCACAAAAAGGCCGCCCGGTGGCTCGTCCGCCAGAGCCGGCATCGCAAAGGCAGATTCTCATGTTCGCAGTCATCAAGACGGGTGGCAAGCAGTACCGCGTCGCCGCCAACGACGAATTCACCATCGAACGGGTGGCGGGCGAGGCTGGGGACACTGTCTCCTTCGCCGAAGTCCTGATGGTCGGCACCTCCATCGGTGCGCCCTTCGTGTCCGGCGCGTCCGTCGTCGCCGAGATCGTCGATCAGGTCCGTGGCCCGAAGGTCATCTCGTTCAAGAAGCGCCGCCGCCAGAACTCCAAGCGCACGCGCGGCCATCGCCAGGACCTGACCCTGATCCGCATCTCGGAGATCCTGACCGAGGGCCAGAAGCCTTCGAAGAAGGAGCAGAAGGCCGCCGCCGCCGAAACCCCGGCTGTGACCGAGAGCGCGACGGACGAGGCACCCAAGGCCGAGAAGCCGAAGCGTGCGACCAAAAAGGCAGACGCCGAGACGAACGAGACCGCGACCGAGGCGGCTGCGAAGAAGCCCCGCGCCACCAAGAAGAAGGCAGAGGGCGCCGACGAGGCGTAAGACGTAGAGAGGCCGCCGACGCGGCCCTTGCGCAACGAGATTTGAAACGAAAGCGGCGCGCCGCGAGGCCTTCGAGCCCGGCCGCCGGAGACGATCAGGAGACTGAACGATGGCACACAAGAAAGCAGGCGGCTCTTCCCGCAACGGTCGCGATTCCGAGTCCAAGCGCCTCGGCGTGAAGAAGTTCGGTGGCGAGAACGTCATCGCCGGCAACATCCTCGTTCGTCAGCGCGGCACGCGCTGGCATCCGGGCGCGGGTGTCGGCATCGGCCGTGATCACACGCTGTTCGCCCTCACCGACGGCACCGTCGCGTTCCAGCGCAAGTCGCAGGGGCGAACCTACGTCGCCGTGATGCCGAAAGCCGAAGCCGCCGAATGACGCAGGTGCAGTTCGAGCGCCGGCGTCCCACCGACCCGGCGCTCACCTGAGACCCTCATCGGGCCAGGGAAGCGGAAAGAAGGGGAGATGGGCCGCCATCTCCCCTTTTCGCGTTCCTGGAGGGAAAATCGATGAGCGAAGAGACGATCGAGGACGAAGAGTGTCTTCTCACGCGCAGGCTGCTGCTGCGGCCGGTGCGCCAGACCGATGCGCAGGCCATCGCCACCTTGGCGAACGACCGGCACATCGCCGAGATGACCGCCCGCATACCCCATCCCTACCGGCTGGAGGATGCCGACGCCTTCATTGCCGGCCTCGGGGAGGAGCGGGCCTTCGCGGTCACGCTCCGCGAGCGGGGCACCTTCATCGGCGTCGTCGGGCTCCAGCCGCGTGAAAGGGCGGTGACAAGCTTCGAACTCGGCTACTGGCTCGGCCGCCCGTTCTGGGGCGAGGGCTACGCGACGGAGGCGGCGCAGGCCGCCATCGACAAAGCCTTCGGAGCGCTCAGCGCCCAATGCATCGAGGTGCGGTGCCGCGTCGTCAACGCCGCCTCGCGACGCATCATCCAGAAGTGCGGCTTCCATTATGCCGGCACTGGAATGGACGTGTCGCGCACGGTCGGTCGCGTGGCGAGCGAGACGTACCGGATGGACCGGCGCTGCTGGCAGTCGCTCAAGGAATGGGGCGGGCGGTGAAACAACTCGCCCTCCTCGCCGTCGCGGCTGTCTTCGCGTTCGCGGCGGCGCTCTTCTGGCAGGCGCGCCAGCCTTCGCAGGACGGCGAGGCGTTCGACCTCGCCGCCTTCTTCGCCGGGCGGAGCGTCATCGAAGGGTCGATCCTCACCCTCGCCATGTTCGAGGAGCCGTTCACCGCGCGCTTTGAGGGCACGGTGGAGGGAGACAGCCTGAGACTGGAGGAGCGCTTCGCCTTCGCCGACGGAGAGCGGCTGCAGGTCTGGGAGCTTGCGGTGTCCCCGTCGGGCGCGGTCTCGGGAACGGTCGAGACCGAGATGTCGGATGGGGCGCTCGCCCCAGCCGTGCCCGTGTCCGGTGCCTCGAGCACCTCGGGCGTGGTCCTTGATTATGAGGGGCACGCGCCTGGCGGCGGCGCGCGCACCTTCCGCTTCCGCCACCATCTGCGTGGTCAGGCGGGCGGAACCGTACGCAACCATGTGGTGGTGTCGAAGTTCGGCCTGCCGCTCGCCACGTCGCGGGTCGTCTTCGCCAAAGACCCCGCCACCCTTTCCACTGCGCGCGGCGACCGCTAAGAACGCCGCGAGACGAAAAGAGCCAGGACAATGAAGTTTCTCGACAAGGCCAAGGTCTACGTTCGCTCGGGCGACGGCGGAGCCGGCTCGGTGTCGTTCCGCCGCGAGAAGTTCATCGAGTTCGGCGGGCCGGACGGCGGCGATGGCGGACGGGGCGGCGACGTGTTCGTCGAGGCCGTATCGGGCCTCAACACGCTGATCGACTATCGTTACCAGCAGCATTACCGCGCCAAGACCGGCATGCACGGCATGGGCCGCAACCGCACGGGCGGCAAAGGCGCGGACGTGACGCTCAAGGTGCCCGTCGGCACGCAGGTCTTCGCCGAGGACGGCGAGACGCTTCTGTTCGACCTGACGCAGGTCGGCCAGGTCGAGCGTGTGGCCGCCGGCGGCAATGGCGGCTTCGGCAACGCCTATTTCAAGACGAGCGTGAACCAGGCGCCGCGCCGCGCCAATCCCGGCCTCGAAGGAGAGGAACTGACGATCTGGCTTCAGCTCAAGCTGATCGCCGACGCCGGCCTCGTCGGCCTGCCGAACGCCGGTAAGTCGACCTTCCTCGCCTCCGTCACGGCCGCCCGGCCGAAGATCGCGGACTATCCCTTCACCACGCTCCACCCCAATCTCGGCGTCGCGACGGTGGACGGCTCGGAGTTCATCATCGCCGACATCCCCGGTCTCATCGAGGGCGCGCACGAGGGCGTGGGCATCGGCGACCGGTTCCTCGGCCATGTCGAGCGCACACGCGTTCTCTTGCATCTCGTCTCGGCGGTGGAGGAGGACGTTGCCTACGCCTACCGTACCGTGCGCCGCGAACTTGCGCTCTATGACGAGAGCCTTGCCGCCAAGCCCGAGGTCGTCGCCCTGTCGCAGACCGACGTCCTCGACCCGGACACGCTGGCCGAGAAAATGACCGCGCTCACCGCGGAAGTCGGCCATTCGCCGATCCCGCTCTCGGCCGTTTCGCGCCAGGGCATCCCGGAGGCGCTGCGCCGCCTGAAGCGGGAGATCGACCGCATGGCGACCCCCGCCGAGAACGAGGCGCAGGCTGAGGATGACGAGAAGCGCTTCGGCGCCAGCCTGAGCGAAAAGGACTGGCGCCGGTGAACCTTCTCGCCGGGCATCGGCGGATCGTCGTCAAGATCGGCTCCGCGCTGCTGGTCGACCGTGAAAGCGGCCTGCGGCGCGAATGGCTGACCTCGCTCGGGGCTGACGTTGCGCGGCTGCGCGCCGAGGGGCGCGAAATCATGCTGGTCTCGTCCGGGGCTATCGCGCTTGGCCGCACGGTCCTCGGCCTTCCCTCTCGTCCACTGCGGTTGGAGGAAAGCCAGGCGGCGGCCGCCGTCGGCCAGATCGCGCTCGCGCGCGCCTATTCCGAGACGCTGGGACGCCACGGCATCGAGACGGGGCAGATCCTGCTGACGCTCGGCGACACCGAGGAGCGGCGGCGCTATCTCAACGCCCGCGCCACGGTCGGCACGCTTCTGTCGCTCGGCGCCGTCCCGGTCATCAACGAGAACGACACGGTCGCGACGTCGGAAATCCGCTACGGCGACAACGATCGCCTCGCCGCGCGCGTCGCGACCATGATGTCGGCCGACCTCCTCGTCCTCCTGTCGGACATCGACGGACTCTACACCGCGCCGCCGGCCAGCGATCCGTCGGCCGCGCACATCCCGCACGTCGCGGCGATCACGCCGGAGATCGAGGCGATGGCGGGTGGCGCGGCCTCGCTCACCTCGCGAGGCGGCATGAAGACCAAGATCGACGCGGGCAGGATCGCCACCGCCGCCGGCGCGGCGATGATCATCACCGCCGGCGACCGGCTGAACCCGCTTGCCGCCGTCGAGCGCGGCGAGCGCGCCACCCTCTTCTCTCCTGTCGCCAATCCGGTGACCGCGCGCAAGCGCTGGATCGCCGGCCATCTCAACGCGGCCGGGCGCCTTACCATCGATGCCGGCGCGGTGCGCGCGCTGAACGAGGGCCGCTCGCTCCTGCCCGCCGGGGTGAAAGCGATCGAGGGCGAATTTTCGCGCGGCGACACCATCTTGGTGCTGGACGAGGCCGGCATCGAGGTGGCTCGCGGGCTCGTCGCCTATGATTGCGACGAAGCTCGTCGCATCGCGGGCCTGCGCACCGATGCGATCGAGGCCGCGCTCGGCCATGCGCCCCGCGCGGCGATGATCCACCGCGACGATCTCGTCACCGCCCTGCCCGTCGGATCGCAGGAGGATCTGCATCATGCCTGACGGCAACGGGGCGGCGCTGATCGTCGAGGCTCTGATGGCGGAGCTCGGGCGCCGCGCCAAGGCGGCCGCTCGGGTGCTGGCGACGGCACCGACGCAGACGAAGGACGCAGCCCTCTCCGCGATGGCGAAGGCCGTGGAAGCAGCGAAGGCCGACATCCTCGCCGCGAATGCGCAGGATCTTGCCCGCGCGCATGAGGCCGGCATGGCCGCCGCCTTCGTCGACCGTTTGACGCTGACCGAGGACCGCATCGCCGCCATCGCGCAGGCGCTGCGTGACGTGGCCGACCTGGCCGATCCCGTCGGCGCCGTCACAGAGCGCTGGACGCGGCCGAACGGGCTGGAGATTTCCCGCGTGCGCACGCCGCTTGGCGTGATCGGCGTCATCTATGAAAGCCGCCCCAACGTGACGGCCGATGCCGGTGCCCTCTGCCTCAAGGCCGGCAACGCGGTGATCCTGCGCGGCGGTTCGGATTCGCTCGCTTCCTCGCGCGCCATCCACGCCGCGCTGCAGGCGGGGCTGCGGGAGGCGGGCCTGCCCGAGGATGCGATCCAGCTCGTGCCGACGCCGGACCGCGCGGCGGTCGGCGAGATGCTCAAAGGGCTCGGCGGAACGGTGGACGTCATCGTGCCGCGCGGCGGAAAGAGCCTCGTCGCGCGTGTGCAGACGGAAGCACGCGTGCCGGTCTTCGCTCATCTCGAGGGGCTATGCCACCTGTATATCGACCGCGCGGCCGATCTCGAGATGGCAAAGGACATCGCCGTCAACGCCAAGATGCGCCGCACCGGCATCTGCGGCTCGGCGGAGACGCTGCTCGTCGACCGCGCCGACGCCGGCACCCACCTCGTCCCGGTGCTGGAAGCATTGGCCGCTGCCGGCTGCGAGATCCGCGGCACCGGGGAGGTCCGCGCGCTCTTCCCCGCCGCGTTGCCCGCGAGCGAGGAGGATTTCTCCACCGAGTATCTCGATGCGATCATCTCCGTCGCGCTGGTCGACGGCGTCGAGGGCGCGATCGCCCATATCGAGCGCTTCTCCTCCGCCCACACCGAGGCGATCGTCACCGACGATGCGGCGACGGCCGAGCGTTTCCTGTCAGGCATCGATTCGGCGATCCTCCTTCACAACGCCTCGACGCAGTTCGCCGACGGCGGCGAGTTCGGCTTCGGCGGCGAGATCGGCATTGCCACCGGCAAGATGCACGCGCGTGGTCCGGTGGGCGTCGAGCAACTCACGAGCTTCAACTACCGCGTTCGCGGGACCGGCCAGACGCGCCCGTGACGTTGGACCTTCTCACGAGCGATCTGCGCATTCCACCCTGCGAGGCGGGCATGCGCATCGGCCTCTTCGGTGGCTCCTTCAATCCGCCGCATGGGGGCCACCTCCTCGTCGCCGAGACCGCGCTCCGTCGCCTCGGGCTCGACCGTGTCTGGTGGATGGTGACGCCCGGCAATCCGTTGAAGGATCGGGGCCAGCTTCGGCCTCTGGCCGAGCGCATCGCCGCCTCGCGCGCCCTGTCGCAGGACCGGCGGATCGTCGTAACCGGCTTCGAGGCGCGTCTGCGCAGCGCCTACACGGCCGACACCCTAGCCCTGTTGCGCGCGCGCAACCCTGACGTCGCCTTCGTCTGGGTGATGGGGGCTGACAGTCTGGCCGGTTTCCATCACTGGCGCTATTGGGAGCGCATCGCGACCACCGTGCCGATCGCGGTCGTCGACCGGCCCGACGCGACGCTCTCACCGCTCTACGCGCCGTTGGCGCAGCGCTTTCGGCGCGCCCGCCTTCCCGAGGCTCTGGCCGCCTCCCTCCCCTCGCGCGCGGCCCCGTCCTGGGTCTACCTGCACGGTCCGCGCTCCTCGCTCTCGTCCACCGCGCTGCGTGCAGCGACTTGAAAACGCCATGTGCCGCTGTCACATTTACTGATGTGGCGAAAGTGTTCGCCACTTTGGCACCAGCCCTGAAGAAGGAACGCCACCTCTGAGACCTGCGCCAGAACCGAAGGCCGTCTTCGACATGCCTTCAGACGCGCCCGCCGGCGATGACCGCGCCGTGCAAGACGCGCTCGACCGTGTGCTCTCCAGTCTCGACGATTCGAAGGCTGAGGACATCGTCTCCATCGACCTCGCCGGCAAGTCCGCCCTGGCCGACCACATGGTCATCGCCTGTGGCCGCTCGCACCGTCATGTCAGCGCCGTCGCCGATCATCTCCTGCGAGACCTCAAGGAAGCCGGCTTCGGCTCCGCCAAGGTCGAGGGGCTGCAGAGCGGCGACTGGGTGCTGATCGACACCGGCGATCTCATCGTCCACATCTTCCGCCCGGAAGTCCGCGCCTTCTACAATATCGAGAAGATGTGGACCGTGGCGGAGACCGTGGCCTCCAAGAGCGACGCGACCGTCCACTGAGACGGATGCGCCGCTCCGACATGACACGCGGCGCGGGCGAAAGCCCGTGCGCCTGACGCTTGCGGCCGTCGGCCGCATGAAGAGCGGGCCGGAGCGTGAACTGGTGGACCGTTACCTCGACCGTCTTTCACGCGCGGGGCCGTCCATCGGCCTCGATTTCGCGGGTGTCGTCGAGCTTCCCGAATCGCGCGCCGCGAGCGCCGACGAGCGCAAGCGGGACGAGGCCGCTCGCCTTCTGGCGGCTCTGCCGGAAAAGGCCGCACTCGCCCTTCTCGACGAGGACGGCAAGACGCTCGGCTCGGAACCGTTCGCCGAAAGGCTCGGCACGTTTCGTGACGAGGGTCTGCGCGATCTGGTTTTCGTGATCGGCGGGCCGGATGGCCTCTCCTCCGAACTGAAATCCGGTGCGGCGATGGTGCTCGCCCTCGGCCGCATGACCTGGCCACACCAGCTCGCTCGCATCCTCGTCGCCGAACAGCTCTACCGCGCGGCCACGATCCTCTCCGGGCACCCCTACCACCGGGCCTGACCGTCTCGCCTCATCGGCGTCTCATCCGTCCGGCATGCTCTGCCAAGGCCGGCGCAGGCTTCACGACCAATTGTCGGGCGCAATTGGTTGATCGAAACTTAATCCCCGCGCATTCAGGATGGCGGATGAAGCGGTCGGCATGGGACGAGGGCGGGTGAGACGGACCGGGATAGGACGGAACGGTGCGACAGCATCGGCCCGAAAGCCGTTTTCGGTTTTCGGACAGCCTGATGCGTAGGTTCGACGGGCGAGAGCGGCCCTCGTGCGTCCAGAGGGACGCGCAACGCTCTGGCTGCGCGATCGCGCGCGCCCTGTCCTTCGCCGCCGCGCTTTTCTGCACCCCGCTCCCCGTCGCGCATGCCGAGACCGGCGAGCCGAGCGGCGATGCGCCTCTCGCGCTCGCCGACATCATCGGCGAGGCCGAGCGCATCGCCGCCGCGCGCGAGAAGACCCGCGACGAGCTTCTGGAGCTCGGCTCCAGGATCACCCTCACGCAGGAGACGGCCGAGCGGCTCGACGCCGAGATCGCCGCAATTGCGCAGGACCGCGACGCCATCCGCGAGGCGATGATCGAGGCGGCCGAGGCGCAGAAGAACGCGAGCACGGAGCTGGCCGCCGTCGAGAGCGAACTCGACGAACTCGCCACCCGCGAGGGCGAGGTGCAGGAATCGCTGCGCCGCCGGCGCGGCACGCTCTCCCAGGTTCTTGGGGCGCTCCAGCGCATGGGGCGCAAGCCCGCCCCCGCGATCCTCGTCCATCCGGACGACGCGCTCGGCTCGGTGCGCAGCGCGATCCTCCTCGGCTCCGTCGTGCCGCGCATCCGCGAGGAGGCGGACGCGCTGGCGCTCGACCTTGCCGAACTCGCGCAGCTTCGCGAAGGCATCGAGACACGCAAGCTCGCCTTCGCGGATGGTCTCGCGCGCCAGCGTGAGGAGGAAGCGCGTCTCCAGCGCCTGTTTGCCGAGAAGGAGCGGCTGGAGGCCGACAGCCGCGAGGCGCTGGCGGCGATGAACCGAAGGGCGGCCGAACTCGCGGGCGAGGCGAACTCGCTGCAGGATCTCATCGGCGCGCTGGAGACCGATCTTGCACAGGCGCAGGCTGCCGAGGAGCAGGCGCGCGAACTCGCGGCGCGTCAGGCCGCGGAAGCCGAGGCCCGACGGCTCGCCGCGCTCGAGGAAGCACGCGAGCGCGCGGCGGCGGCGCTGGAAGCCGAAGCGCAGGCTGCGGCCGAGGCGGAGGCGAGCCGGCTGGCGGCTCTGGAGCCTCCCGAACCGGAACGTCCCCAGTACGATATAGCGTCACTTCGCCGTGACATGGCCCAGCTCGACGTCTCGGCCCCATTTTCGACAATGAAGGGGACTCTCACTCGTCCCGTGGTCGGGGCGGTCAGGCGCGCCTTCGGCGACGACGACGGTTTCGGCCGCAGGACCGAGGGCACCACCTTCCAGTCCCGCGCGGGCGACATCGTCACGGCGCCGGCGGACGGACGGATTCTCTATTCGGGTCCGTTTCGTTCCTACGGGCAGCTCTTGATCCTGAACGCGGGCGATGGCTATCATATCGTATTGGCGGGCATGCGCGAGATCGACGTCGATGTGGGACAGTTCGTGCTGGCGGGGGAACCCGTCGCCGTGATGGGTTCCAGAAGACTGGCAAGCGCTGGCGCGCAGGACCTTCCGGGAACGGAGCCTTCGCTCTACGTGGAATTCCGCAAGGACGGCAAACCGGTCGATCCCGCCCCCTGGTGGGCGGATGGACCTTCGGGAAGGACGGGGAATGATTCGTAAGCTCTCGGTACTCTTCGCGGGCGCGCTTCTGGGCGCGACGGCGATGACCGCCTTTGTCGGGCCGCATTCCGGCGTCGCGAACGCCGCAGGATCGGACACCTATCGCCAGCTCGCCATCTTCGGTGACGTCTTCGAGCGCGTCCGCTCGCAGTACGTGGACGAGCCGGACGATCAGAAGCTGATCGAAACCGCGATCAACGGCATGCTGACCTCACTCGACCCGCACTCCTCCTACATGAACGCCGAGCAGACGGCCGACATGCGGACCGAGACGCGCGGCCAGTTCGGCGGCCTCGGCATCGAGGTCACGATGGAGAACGAGCTGGTCAAGGTCATCTCCCCCTTCGAGGGCACTCCGGCCGACAAGGCCGGCGTCCTCGCCAACGATCTCATCGGCGAGATCAACGGCGAGCAGGTGCGGGGCCTGACGCTCTCCGAGGCGGTGGACCGGATGAAGGGCGACATCGGCACCTCCGTCGACCTCACCATCATCCGCGAGGGCGCGGCCCAACCGGTGCGCCTGACCATCGAGCGCGCGGAAATCCGTGTGCCGTCCGTGCGCCATTCGCTGGAAGCCGACATCGGCTACATCAAGCTCCTGCGCTTCAACGAGCAGACCACCGTCGGCCTGGAAGACGCGATCGCAGACATCAAGGAGCAGGCGGGCGACAACCTGAAGGGCTACGTCCTCGACATGCGCCGCAACCCCGGCGGCCTCCTGGACGAAGCCGTCAGCGTCACCGATGCCTTCCTCGAGAGCGGCGAGATCGTCTCCACCCGCGGCCGCAACGCCGAAGAGACGCGTCGCTACAACGCCCGCTCGGGCGACGAGATCGACGGCAAACCCCTGGTCGTCCTCGTCAACGGCGGCTCGGCCTCGGCTTCCGAGATCGTCGCCGGCGCCCTGCAGGATCAGAAGCGCGCGACGGTCGTCGGCTCGCGGTCCTTCGGCAAGGGCTCCGTTCAGACGATCATTCCGCTCGGCCAGAACGGCGCGCTGCGGCTGACGACGGCGCTCTACTACACGCCGTCCGGCAGCTCCATTCAGGGACGCGGCATCAATCCGGACATCGTCGTCGAGCAGCCCTTGCCGCCCGAGATCATGGAGCAGATGGGCATCACGCAGGAAGACCTCGACGCGCGCCGCGGCGAGTCTTCCCTGCGTGGGCACATCACCGGTGCCGAGGAGAACGAGGAGGGCTCCGGCTCGCTCGATTACGTGCCGCCCGAGATGGCCGACGATCTCCAGCTCCAGTACGCCTTCCGCCTCCTCAACGGCCAGGAAACGCACGCCGCCTTCCCGCCGCAGCAGGAAGCCTCGGTCGCCAACTGATCTGAGAGTACATCGAGAAAGGCCCGGACACCCCTCCGGGCCTTTCTCGTTTCCGGTCCGACCCGCCCGGCACGAGCCCAGCCGTGTCAGGCTCGGACCAGACCCGAAGACTAGGGTCGCTGGCCGGATGCGCACGAGCCGCACATCAAGGCCGCCCGAGCGGCGATCCGGCGCCATGCGGAGTGTCCATGCCCTCTCCCCTCGCCACCGACGCCCTTTCGCGCGACAGCCGGCAGACCGCGCCGTTGCATGATCTCGGTGCGCCTCTTGGCATGGGACGGCGCGAGACGCCGCGAGTCCCTCGCACGTGGAAAGGCCCGGCCGTCGTCGCGATGCTGGCGCTGGCTGTTTTCGGCGGCTCGCTGGCGACGGCGCTGCGCGAGCCCGACTTTCAGCGCGTCTCCCATTTCAGCCAGCCGCTCCCCGCGCTGCCACAAAGTGACCCGCTGGCGACGGCGATGGAAGCGCGACGCGATTCCGGCCCGACGATTACCCGCATGAATGGCGACGGGGGCGTCAGCATCGTGGAGGCCTCGCCCTTCGCGGTCGATCAGAGCTACACCGGCTCGATCCGCGTCGTGGAGCCGGGTTCGTTGCGCCAGCCCGCGCGCATGGCCCATATTCCCGACGCCGCCCTGATCGAGGCTTCGTCCTTCGGAGACCTTCCGCGTCGCGCGGCGGACGGTCGTCGTCCGCTCGACGTTTACGCCGGTGCGCCGGGCTCCGGCTCCGGCACGCGCATCGCGCTTGTCGTCGGCGGCCTCGGCATCTCGCAGACCGGCACGCAGGCGGCCTTGCGCGCGCTGCCACCCGCTGTGACACTCGGCTTCGCCGCCTCCGGCAACAGCCTCGACCGCTGGATGCGCGAGGCCCGCCAGCATGGCCACGAGCTCGTCCTCCAAGCGCCGATGGAGCCCTTCGGCTACCCGAACGTCTCCCCCGGCGCGAACACGCTGACGACGGAGGCGGCCGCCGCAGGAGACCTGTCGGACCTTCACCGCGCAATGGCACGCATGACCAACTATGTCGGCGTCATGAACTTCATGGGCGCACGTCTTTCGTCCGAGCCCGCAGCGATGGACGCTGTGCTGGCCGATGTCGGCCGGCGCGGCCTTCTGTATCTCGACGACGGCTCTTCGCCCCGTTCGGCCGCGCGCGATGCCGCGATGGCCGGCAGCGTGCCCTTCGCGCGCGCCGAACGCCTGCTGGACGCCGTGCGCGACCGCGAGGCGATCCGCACGGAGCTCGACATCCTCGAACGCTCGGCGCGCGCGCAGGGCTCGGCGATCGGCGTCGCGAGCGCCTTCGACACATCCGTCTCGGCGATCGCCGAGTGGGTGAGCGAGGCGCAGGGCCGCGGCGTCGAGATCGTGCCGGTCTCCGCCCTTGCTTACGATCCCGAGCTGCGCTGACACATTGCCTTCACGGCGTCGAGGCCATAGGTCACGGCATCCCCGCTGGAGCGCCCGATGACTGATCCGATCGATTTCAACAACCTCCCCTATCGCCCCTGCGTCGGCATCATGGTGCTGAACGAGTCTGGCAAGGTCTGGGTGGGCAAGCGCGTCGTCGAGCCGAAGGGTGAGATGGATGGCGCGGTGAAGCTCTGGCAGATGCCGCAGGGCGGGATAGACGAGGGTGAAGAGCCCCTGCCTGCCGCCAAGCGCGAGCTCTACGAGGAAACTGGCATCGAATCGGTCGAGCTTTTGGCCGAGAGCGACGGCTGGATCGACTACGATCTTCCGCCCGAACTCGTCGGGGTCGCTCTGAAAGGTCGCTTCAAGGGCCAGACGCAGAAGTGGTTCGCTTTCCGCCTGACCGGGCCGGAGAGCGAAATCCGCATCGCACCGCCGCCCGGCGGCCACACGGCCGAGTTCGAGGAATGGGGCTGGAAGACGATGGACGAGGTGCTCGACCTCGTCGTGCCTTTCAAACGCGCGGTCTACGAGCAGGTCATCGCGGGGTTTCGGTATCTGGAACGCGCCTGACGCCCGGCAGGCGATCCTCGCGCGTTGCACCAAATAAAAAGGCCGGCAATCGCCGGCCTTCGTCGTTTCCGCCTGTGCCCAACGGGTCAGGCGTTCAGCGCCTCGCGAGCGTTGAGAAGATCGGCGAGGCGCTTCTCGGAGCGCATCTTCACCGCGTCTGTTTCCGCGTCCGTGACGTCCTCGCGCGCGTTCTGGATCTGCTGGTCGAGATCGGCCGCGTCGAGGTCTTCGACGAAGATCGCGTGCTCGGCAAGTAACGTGAAGCCTTCCGGATTGATGTCGGCGAAGCCACCCTGGATGAAGATGCGGCGCTCGCCCCCGCTTGCCAGCGTCGCCTGCACCACGCCCGGCTTCAGCGTCGCCATCAGCGGCGCGTGATTCGCCATGACGGTCATGTAGCCTTCGGTGCCCGGCGCGATGACGGCGCTCACCTGCTCCGACAGAAGCAGCCGCTCGGGGGAAACGAGTTCGAACTTGAAGCTGTCAGCCACGGGTCGCCTGCCTGGTCAGAGCGGCCTCGAAATGGCGGGCCGCGGTGTCGAACTTGTCGCGGCAGCCGGGGTTGCAGAACCCGACGACCGCGCCCTTGTAGGTGGTGAGAGCGTCCGCCATGATCGGTTTTCCCGACCACGGACAGGCCTCGTTGACGGCGTCCTCGATGCGAAGGTCGCCGCGCTCCATCGGATCAGGCCGCCTCGGCGGCCATCTTCTGGGCCTTCTCGACGGCCATGTCGATCGAGCCCACCATGTAGAACGCCGCTTCCGGCAGATGGTCGTACTCGCCCTCGACGAGGCCCTTGAAGGAGCGGATCGTGTCCTCAAGCGGCACGAGCTGGCCCGGCGAGCCGGTGAACACCTCGGCGACGAAGAAGGGCTGCGAGAGGAAGCGCTCGACCTTACGGGCGCGCGCCACCGTCAGCTTGTCCTCTTCAGACAGCTCGTCCATGCCTAGGATCGCGATGATGTCCTGCAGCGACTTGTAGCGCTGGAGGATCTGCTGCACCGCGTTGGCGACGTTGTAGTGCTCCTCGCCGACGATCAGCGGCGAAAGCATGCGCGACGTCGAGTCCAGAGGATCGACGGCCGGGTAGATGCCCTTCTCGGAGATGGCGCGGTTGAGAACCGTGCGCGCATCGAGGTGGGCGAAGGACGTGGCCGGCGCCGGGTCGGTCAGATCGTCGGCGGGCACGTAGATGGCCTGCACAGAGGTGATCGAGCCCTTGGTCGTGGTGGTGATGCGCTCCTGCATGGCGCCCATGTCGGTCGCCAGCGTCGGCTGGTAACCCACCGCCGAGGGGATGCGGCCGAGAAGCGCCGACACCTCGGCGCCCGCCTGCGTGAAGCGGAAGATGTTGTCCACGAAGAACAGGACGTCCTGGCCCTGGTCGCGGAAGTTCTCGGCGATGGTCAGGCCCGTGAGCGCGACGCGGGCGCGCGCACCCGGGGGCTCGTTCATCTGGCCGTAGACCAGCGCGGCCTTCGAGCCGGCGGTCGAGCCGCCGTTCTCGTGCGGGTCCTTGTTCACGCCCGATTCGATCATCTCGTGGTAGAGATCGTTGCCTTCGCGGGTGCGCTCGCCGACGCCGGCGAAGACCGAGTAGCCGCCGTGGGCCTTGGCGACGTTGTTGATCAGCTCCTGGATCAGAACCGTCTTGCCGACGCCCGCGCCGCCGAACAGACCGACCTTGCCGCCGCGCGCATAGGGCGCGAGCAGGTCGATGACCTTGATGCCCGTCACGAGGATCTGGCTCTCGGGGTTCTGCTCGATATAGGGCGGGGCCGGCTGGTGGATGCCGCGCACCGTGTCGGAGGCGATCGGGCCGACCTCGTCGATCGGCTCGCCGATGACGTTCATGATGCGGCCGAGCGTGGCGTCGCCGACGGGCACCTGGATCGGGGCGCCGGTGTCCTTCACCGGCTGGCCGCGAACGAGGCCTTCGGTGAGGTCCATCGCGATGGTGCGCACGGTGTTCTCGCCGAGGTGCTGGGCGACCTCGAGAACGAGGCGGATACCGTTGTTGTCGGTTTCCAGCGCGTTCAGGATCGCCGGAAGCGCGCCGTCGAACTCGACGTCGACGACGGCGCCGATGACCTGTGCGACGCGGCCAGTGCCGGTGGGTACCATGGTGTCAGCCATCGAAGGCCTCCTTTAGAACCGTCTTTCGCGGCGCCGGTCCGGCCTCAAGCCTCCGTCGCCCTCTAGCATGCCCTGCGACCGGCGAGCCGGCCGCCCTTTTCGTCAGAGCGCCTCGGCGCCCGAGATGATCTCGACGAGCTCGGTCGTGATCTGCGCCTGGCGCTGCCGGTTGTAGGAGATCGACAGGCGGTTGATCATGTCCCCGGCATTGCGCGTGGCGTTGTCCATCGCGCTCATGCGGGCGCCCTGCTCGGAAGCCGCGTTCTCGAGAAGCGCGCGGAACATCTGGATCTTGATCGAACGCGGCAGAAGATCCGCGAGGATCGCCTCGGGCTCCGGCTCGTACTCGTAGAGCGCACCGCCGACGGTCGCCTCGGGTACGTCGCCCTCGGCCTCGACGACGGCCGGGACCACCTGCTGGGCCGTCGGCTTCTGGGTGATGACGTTGACGAACTCCGAGTAGAAGATCGTCGCCACGTCGAACTCGCCCGCCGCGAAGAGGTCCATCACCTTGTCGGCGACGTCCTCGGCATTCGCAAAGCCCACCGTCTTGGTGTCACGGAAGTCCATCCGCTCGATGACCTTGCCACCGTGATCGCGGCGCAGGAGATCGTAGCCCTTCTTGCCGACGGTGATGATCTTCACCGTCTTGCCGTCGGCCTCGAGGCGTCGGATGTGCTCGCGGGCCAGGCGCGCGATCTGCGCGTTGAAGCCGCCGCACAGCCCGCGATCGGCCGTGAAGACGATCAGAAGATGCGTCTTGTCCTCGCCCGTGCCGGTCATCAGCGCGGGCGCCTCTCCGGCATCCATCGCGCTGGCGATGTTGGCCATCACCGAGGCCATGCGCTCCGAATAGGGGCGCGCAGCCTCGGCCGCATCCTGGGCGCGGCGCAGCTTGGCCGCCGCGACCATCTGCATGGCCTTGGTGATCTTCTGCGTCGCCTTCACCGAAGCGATGCGGTTTCGCAGATCCTTGAGCGAAGCCATGTCGGTCGTCTCGTCTCCGTCTTAGAGGCCGGCGCGGTCGATCAGGAGAAGGACTTGGCGAACTTGTCGATCGCCGCCTTCAGCTTGCTCCGGGTCTCGTCCGAGAGCTGCTTCTCCGTGGCGATCGTGTCGAGGATCTCCTTGTGCTCCGAACGCAGCGAGGTCAGGAGACCCTGCTCGAACGGACCGACCTCGGAGACCTTCAGCTTGTCGAGGTAACCCTGCGTGCCCGCGAAGATCACCGCCACCTGCTCCTCGGTCTTCAGCGGCGAGAACTGCGGCTGCTTCAGAAGCTCGGTCAGGCGCGCGCCGCGGTTCAGGAGGCGCTGCGTGGCGGCGTCGAGATCCGAGCCGAACTGCGCGAAGGCCGCCATCTCGCGATACTGCGCGAGCTCGCCCTTGATCGAGCCGGCGACCTGCTTCATCGCCTTGACCTGCGCAGCCGAGCCGACGCGCGACACCGAGAGACCGACGTTCACCGCCGGGCGGATGCCCTGGTAGAACAGGTTGGTCTCGAGGAAGATCTGACCGTCGGTGATCGAGATCACGTTGGTCGGGATGTAGGCCGACACGTCGTTGGCCTGCGTCTCGATGACCGGCAGCGCCGTCAGCGAGCCCGAGCCCATCTCGTCGTTGAGCTTGGCGGCGCGCTCCAGAAGGCGGGAGTGCAGGTAGAAGACGTCGCCCGGATAGGCCTCGCGGCCGGGCGGGCGGCGCAGCAGCAGCGACATCTGGCGGTAGGAGACCGCCTGCTTGGAAAGGTCGTCATAGGCGATCACGGCGTGCATGCCGTTGTCGCGGAAGAACTCGCCCATCGCGCAGCCGGTGAAGGGCGCGATGTACTGCATCGGCGCCGGGTCCGAGGCCGTGGCCGCGATGACGATCGAGTACTGCAGCGCGCCGCGCTCCTCGAGCGTGCGGACGAACTGCGCGACGGTCGAGCGCTTCTGGCCGACGGCGACGTAGATGCAGTAGAGCTTGTCCTTCTCGGAGGCGCCGGCGTCATGCGCGGGCTTCTGGTTCAGGAAGGTGTCGAGAAGGATCGCGGTCTTGCCGGTCTGGCGATCGCCGATGACGAGTTCGCGCTGGCCGCGGCCGATCGGGATCAGCGCGTCGATGGCCTTGAGGCCCGTTGACATCGGCTCGTGAACCGACTTGCGCGGGATGATGCCGGGCGCCTTGACGTCGACGCGGCGGCGCTCGCCGCCCTCGATCGGGCCTTTGCCGTCGATCGGATTGCCGAGACCGTCGACGACGCGGCCGAGCAGGCCCTTGCCGACGGGAACGTCCACGATGGCGCCGGTGCGGCGCACGGTGTCGCCTTCCTTGATCTCACGGTCAGAGCCGAAGATGACGACGCCGACATTGTCGGATTCGAGGTTCAACGCCATGCCGCGCACGCCGCCCGGGAATTCGACCATCTCGCCGGCCTGGCACTGGTCGAGCCCATAGACGCGGGCGATACCGTCACCGACGGAGAGGACCGTGCCGACTTCGGAGACTTCCGCGTCCGAGCCGAAGTTCTTGATCTGGTCTTTCAGGATTGCGGAGATTTCCGCGGCGCGGATGTCCATCAGCCGACCTCTTTCAGAGCGAGCTTGAGCGAATTGAGCTTGGTGCGCAGCGACGTGTCGACCTGGCGCGATCCGATGCGGACCACGAGGCCGCCGAGAAGGGCGGGGTCAACGCTCTCGCGCATGGTGACTGTCTTGCCGCAATAGGTGCCGAGCGCGGCCGAGAGCTCGGCGCGCTGCTCGTCGGTCAGCGCATGGGCGCTGACGACCTCGGCCTCGACCTCGCCGCGATGCGCGGCGGCCAGCCGGCCGAATTCGGAGATGATCTGCGGCAGCGCGAAGAGGCGGCGGTTGCCGGCGACGACGCGCAGGAAATTGCCGGTAAGCTGCGAGGGCTTCACCGCATCGACGACGGCGGAGACCGCACGCTCCTGCTCGACGGCGGTGAAGACGGGGCTCGTCACCAGCCGGCGGAAATCGTCGCTCTCGTCGATCAGGGCGCGGAAGCGCTGGAGTTCCGATTCAACCGTGTCGAGCGAGCCTTCGTCGCGCGCAAGTTCGAACAGGGACTGGGCGTAGCGTTCTGCGACTCCGGATACCGGAGAGGATGACTTTGCCACGGACGACCGCTTCTCTCTCGCTTGACGTTCGAACCCGGTGCAGCCCCCCTGCGGAGCACGCCGGCCTTTCGAAACCGATCCCTGAAACATGGCATGGGCGCGCCGCATTCGGGCGCCCGCGCTGCCGATGGGGGGTCGTCTAGCATAGCGATCCGAGCCCGACAACCGCGCTATGACGCGGTTTGCGGGCTGATTTCCACCCATCCCGCCCATGCGGCGGCGAGACGGTTCAGCCGAAGGGGACGAATCCGAGGACGGGCGCGAGGCACAGGGCCGCCAGAACGGCGTTCAGCGCCAGAAGCGCCCAGTTGGCGACGGTCGCGCCGGCATCGAAGAGAATCGACATCAGGCGCCCGAAGCCCGTGAAGAGCCACGCGGCGCCGAGCGTCATCTGCAGGAAGGGCTGATCGTAGAAGAGAAGCGCGACAATGCCCGTTCCGAGCCAGAAGCCGGCGAGCGTGCCACGAATCTCGGCCACCGCCTCGGGGTGCGCCGGCGCGGTGTCGAGGTGCAGCGCCATCAACACCACGCGCGGCGCCAGAAGCGCGGCGAGGCCGAAAAGCGTCGTCAGCGCCGCCGCGACGAAGGGCAGCCAGTCGGCCGCATACAATGGCAGGGAGAATTGCATCGCTCGGCGGCGCTCCGTGTGTCTGAGGTCGAGGCTTACGCCCCCTTCCCTTCGCGAAGCCTGCGACGTGTGCCGACAGCATCGGCTCGAAAACCAGTTCCGGTTTTCGGAGAGCCTGATGCGTAGAGACAAGGTCGCTCTAGAGAAAACTCTGCGGGTCGACGTCGATCTGCACCTGCACCGAGCCGCGGATCTTCGGCGCGACCTCTGTCCACGCTCGCAGGAAGTCCTGCAGGCGGGCCGAGCGCGGCCCCTGGCAGAGCAGCCGGAAGCGGTAGCGTCCGCGCAGCAGCGAGAGCGGCGCCTCGGCCGGCCCCAGCACCTCCACGTCGAACCCGGAAGGCGCGGCGTTGCGCATTTCGCGGCCATGCGCCTCGGCGGCGCGCCGGTCGCTCGCCGAGACGATCACGGCCGCGAGGCGTCCGAAGGGCGGCAGGCCCGCCCGCTCGCGCTCGGCGATCTCGCGTTCGTAGAACAGTGCGGCGTCGCCGCTCGCGATCGCCTGCATCACCGGATGCTCGGGCTGGAAGGTCTGGATGAGGCCGCGGCTCTTCAGGCCGGAACGCCCGGCCCGGCCCGTCACCTGATGAAGAAGCTGGAAGGTGCGCTCGGCCGCGCGCGGATCGCCGTTGGCGAGCCCGAGATCGGCATCCACCGCGCCGACGAGCGTCATCAGCGGGAAGTGATGCCCCTTGGCGACGAGCTGCGTGCCGATGACGATGTCGGCCTCGCCGTCCGCAACCGCATCGAGCTCGCGCCGCAACCGCCGCGCCCCGCCCGGCAGGTCGGAGGAGAGGAGGATCGTGCGCGCCTGCGGGAAGGTCGCCAGCATCTCCTCTGCGATGCGTTCCACGCCCGGCCCGCACGGCACGAGATGATCGAGCGTGCCGCAGTGCGGGCAGGCGTCGGGCCGGCGCTCGGCATGGCCGCAGTGATGGCACTGGAGCTGGCCGCGCAGCCGGTGGTCCACAAGCCATGTCGAGCATTGCGGGCACTGGAAGCGATGGCCGCAGGCCCGGCAGAGCGTCAGCGGCGCGTAGCCGCGCCGGTTGAGGAAGAGAAGCGCCTGCTCGCCGCGCGCCAGCGTCTCGGCGATCGCCGTCGAAAGGACGGGCGAGACGAAGCGGCCTCGTTCGGGCGGATGACGGCGCATGTCGACGAGGTGAAGGTCCGGCAGCGCCGCCGCCTCGAAGCGCTCGCCGAGCTTCACATGCGCGTAGCGCCCGCGCTGCGCGTTGACGCGGCTTTCCACCGAGGGCGTCGCCGAGGCGAGGATCGCCGGGCAGCCCTCCAGATGCGCGCGCACCACAGCCATGTCGCGCGCATGGTAGAAGGTGCGCTCCTCCTGCTTGTAGGCGGGGTCGTGCTCCTCGTCGACGACGATGAGGCCGAGATCCGTGAAGGGGAGGAACAGCGCCGAGCGCGCCCCCGCGACGACCCGCACGCGGCCCTCGATCACTTGGCGCCAGACCTTCTCGCGCGAGCGCGGCGGCGCGTCGGAATGCCATTGTGCGGGCTCGGCGCCGAAACGGGCATGGAAGCGGTCGATGAAGCTCTGCGTCAGCGCGATCTCGGGCAGGAGGATCAGCACCTGCCGGCCCTTCTCGAGCGCCTTTGCCACGGCCTCGAAATAGACCTCCGTCTTGCCCGAGCCCGTCACGCCCTCCAGAAGCGTCGTCGAGAAGCCGCCCGCCTCCACCGCGCAGACGAGCCGGTCGGCCGCCTCGCGTTGCCCGGCCGAAAGCTCGGCGCGGGTGTATCCGATGTCGGGCTCGGGCACGACGGGTGGCGGCGGCAGGCGCACGGGCTCGAAGACGCCCGCCTTGGTCAGCCCGTCGATCACCGATGGCGTGACGCCGGCCGCATGCGCAAGGCCCGCCTTCGTCCAGGCCTGCCCATCCTGCGCCAGCGCCAGGACGCGCGAGCGCGCATCGGTCATGCGCGGCGGTGCCTCGCCGGAGAATCGCAGGGCGTCGATCATCGGCTCCGGGTCGAAGGCGACGGGCGTTCGAAGCGTCATGCGCGCGACGAGGCCGGGTGGCGAGATCGTGTAGGCCGCGACCCAGTCGACGAAGCGACGGGAGCTTTCAGGGAGCGGCGGGCACTCGAACGCGTGGGCGATTTCTCGCAGGCGCGCCGGATTGACCGCCTCGCCCTCTCCGTCCCACACAACGCCCGGCACGAGCCGCGGCCCGAGCGGCACGGCGACAATGGAACCGGGGCGGACCTCGATTCCCTCCGGCACCGCATAGGAATAGGCGCGCGGCGCCGGCAGCGGCACCATGACGGGCACGACGCGCGCCCGCGCTTGCGCCTCGGGCTCGAAAAGCCCTTCCGTCGGCGTGGTCTTGTCGGATTTCCTGAGGTTGCGGGCGGGCAAGGTGGAAGAACGAATCCTATATGACGAGACGACGGCCATGTCGCTTGGGTGCAAGCTTGATGTGGAGCCTCGCACCAAGCGGTGCTATGCCCTGCCCGAGCGAAGCGGGCAAATCCACCCGCCTTCACCCTTCGTGGAGCCGACGGGAGCCGGCAACCGCACCAGTTTCAGGAGAGTGCCATGAAATTCTTCGTCGACACCGCCGACATCGCCGAGATCAAGGAACTGCAGGACGCGGGCCTGATCGACGGCGTCACCACCAATCCCTCGCTTGTCCTGAAGGCCAACCGGCCGATCAAGGAGATCATCAAGGACATCTGCGACGTCACCGAAGGCCCGGTCTCGGCCGAGGTCGCCGCGACCGACTTCGACGGCATGCTGCGCGAGGGCAAGATTCTCGCCGCTATCGCGCAGAACGTCGTCATCAAGCTGCCGCTGACGCTCGACGGCCTGAAGGCCTGCAAGCATCTGACGGGCGAAGGCTTCAAGACCAACGTGACGCTCTGCTTCTCGGCCAACCAGGCACTGCTCGCAGCCAAGGCCGGCGCCACCTACATCTCGCCCTTCATCGGCCGCCTGGATGACACCAACATCAACGGCATGGAGCTGATCGCCGACATCCGGCGCATCTACGACAATTACGACTTCGAGACCGAGATCCTCGCCGCCTCGATCCGCACCGCCAACCACGTGCGCGAGGCCGCCCTGCTCGGCGCCGACGTCTCGACCGTGCCGCCGGCCACGCTGAAGACGCTGATCAAGCACCCGCTGACGGACAAGGGTCTGGAAAGCTTCGTGGCCGACTGGAAGAAGACCGGCCAGACCATCGACTGAGCCGTTTCGCAGGACAGCAAAAAAGGCGCCGGAAGGCGCCTTTTTTCTTTATACGCTCTCGCCTGTCTCAAGCCCGCTGGAAATGGCTCTCCAGGAAGTAGAGCGACTTTTCGACGCCGCGCCCGAGAGCGGTGAAGAGGTCGGCCGTCAGGTCGTCGCCGCTCTCGTCACTTTCCTTGATCGCTTCGCGCAGGGCGGCGCTCCAGGTCGCGTAATTGTCCGCGAGCCGCTTCAGGTGATCCATCGAATCGACCATATCGAGTGGGTACGGCTCCAGGATCGAACCCTCGCTTGCCGCCTGCACGGTGCCGCGCGCCTGCCCGCCCAGCGCCGTCAGCCGCTCCGCGATGGTGTCCACATACTCCTCGGCTTCATCGTGGAGTTGGTCGAAGAGCAGGTGAACCTGATAGAAGTTCGCGCCCTTGACGTTCCAGTGCGCCTGCTTGGCCGCGTAGCTGAGGTCGATCGCGGAGGCGAGATGCTTCTGCAGGAGCTCGATCATCGAGCGGCGCAGGTTCTCGTTCATTTCGTTCTTGGTCGGATGGATCGCGGGGGCGGCGCCCTTCTTGGCCATGTCTCGAAGTCCTTCGGCTGGTGTCGGCTCAGTCGCCGGTTCTTGCCGGCGTCTCTCGCACCGAGAAAACAAAGGAATGCGCTCGCGGTTCCGTGAGAAACCGAAGCGGCGTCAGTGCGAGACGGCCGAGCGCTGTTCCTGCCGGTTGATGGCCGCCTCCAGCAGCGAATCGAGCGCGGAGCGCAGCGAGGCGATTTCAGGGCGATTGCGCTCGATGTCGTATCGCGTCGTCAGCGTCATCGGATCGACATAGCCGGCATAGGTCACGCCGCCCTCCTCCCACACGAGGATGCGCTGCGGCATGTCGATGGCGGCACGGCGATCGGCCGCGATCAGCGGCGAAACGGTGCGGGGCTGGGCGAAGAGGACGACCGTCGTCGCCTCCATCGGGAAATCGACGTCGCGCGCGGCAGCCTGCTGGTCGAAGACGGCCAGGACCTCAGAACCCGAGCGCCGGATGGCGTCTTCCAGCCGGTCTACGGTCTCCTCGACCGATTGCGCGCTCTGGCGCACCACCCACTGGTCGGCCGCATGAGAGTGCGGAGACGCCACGAACACCGCGACAAGCGCCATTAGCGCGACGAAGAACAGCCCGCTTCTTGGCATGATCAGCCGGCCAGCGCTGGCGTCTTGGCCGCAGCGCGGGCGCCCCAGACGCGGGCGAGCGCGCCTTCGCGCCCGCAGCCGGTCACGTAGCGCTGGTAATGGGCGGCATTCGTCACATGGAAGTTCTGGTGTTCGGCCTCGGCCGCATAGAAGGGCGCGCTCGCCTCGATCCGCGTCGCGACAGGCTTGCCGAGCTCCGCGGCCACCGCCTGCCTCGAGCTCTGCGCGCTCGCCTGCTCGGCGGCATCGCCCGCGAAGATCACCGTCTCGTATTGCGGGCCCTTGTCGCAGAACTGGCCGGACGGGTCTGTCGGGTCGATCGCATGCCAGTAGGCCGAGAGGAGCTGGTCGTAGCTCACGCGCTGGTCGTCGTAGGTCACCTGCACCGCCTCGACATGGCCGGTGCCGCCGCGCACGACGTCGCGATAGGTCGGGTCGGGAACGGAGCCTCCGGAGAAGCCGGAAATGGTCTGCGTGACGCCGGGCACCTCGTCGAACGCCTTTTCCATCGACCAGAAGCAGCCGCCGGCGAAGACCGCCATCTTCTGAGCGGCCTGCGAGGGGCTGACCGCGAGCGCGCCGAGCGCTGCCACGGTTAGTGCTGCGAGAATGGCCTGCCGCATGTCCGTTCTCCCGAACGAAGGATGGAAGGCTGCGAGGATGGTCCCGGTTTGGGCCCGGAACAAGGCAGGCAGGAGGGGCGAAGCTCCGCTCGCCGAAAAATGAACGCTTGCGCCGGCGTCGCGTGTCAGACGCGGCGTTCGACCATCATCTTCTTGATCTCGGCGATCGCCTTCGCCGGGTTCAGTCCCTTCGGGCAGGCCTGCGTGCAGTTCATGATCGTGTGGCAGCGATAGAGCCGGAACGGGTCCTCGAGATTGTCGAGGCGCTCGCCCGTCGCCTCGTCGCGCGAATCGATCAGCCAGCGATAGGCCTGCAGGAGCACGGCCGGGCCGAGATAGCGGTCGCCGTTCCACCAGTAGGAAGGGCACGAGGTCTGGCAGCAGAAGCACAGGATGCACTCGTAGAGGCCGTCCAGCTTTTCGCGGTCGTCGTGGCTCTGCTTCCACTCCTTCTGGGGCGTGGGGGTCTCCGTCTTAAGCCAGGGCTGGATCGAGGTCAGCTGCGCATAAGGCACCGTCAGATCGGGGACGAGATCCTTGATGACGGGCATGTGCGGCAGCGGATAGACCTTCACCGCGCCCGACACCTCGTCCATGCCCTTGGTGCAGGCGAGCGTGTTGGCGCCGTCGATGTTCATCGCGCAGGAGCCGCAGATGCCTTCGCGGCAGGAACGGCGCAGCGTCAGCGTCGGATCGACCTTGTTCTTGATCCACAGCAGCGCGTCGAGAACCATCGGCCCGCAATCGTCGAGATCGACGTAATAGGTGTCGACGCGGGGGTTCTGCCCGTCGTCCGGCGACCAGCGGTAGATGCCGAACTCGCGGACGTTCTTGGCGCCCTCGGGCTTCGGCCAGACCTTGCCCTCGGTGAGACGCGAGTTCTTGGGCAGGGCAAGTTCGACCATGGTTCTCGTTCCGGGACAGGGATCGGCCAGACGCCGACGGACTTCTTTGGAATGGGCCTAAAACGAAAGAGCGGGCGGTGCAACATCGCGTTTCGCCACACGCCGGCTTCAAACGATTTGGCTCGTATTGACGCCGGCCCGGGCCTCACGGCTGCACGATCACGGGGAAGCGGCCGAAGCGCTCGGCCTTGTCGCGCTCGGCGGCGATTTCGGCGACCACCGCCTCGCGCGTTCCGGCGGCGGCAAGGTCCAGCGTCTCGGCCAGCTCGGCGGCGCGCGCCAGCGTGCGCGAGAGCGTCGCCGGCACGCCGAGCGCACGGATGCGCTCCACCTCGTCCTCGACCTCGCCGCGCGCTTCGCTCGGGCGAACGTCGTGGATATGGACGGCGAGGATACGGCCGGGATGCCGGCGCACGGCGCCCGCATAGATGCTCGCGTCCTTCTGCCCCGAATCGCCGATCAACACAAAGGAGAGCTCGGGATAGGCCGCCATCAGGCGGTCGATCATCCGATCCTTGTGCCCGTGATGGCGCCGCATGAGCCATCCCATCGCATCCTCGGACAGGTTGCGCAGGAGCATCGGCCCGTCTGGGATCTCCTTCTGCGCCATGAAGCGCTGGAAGATGTCGAAGAGGTTCCAGGGCGAGGAAGAGACGTAGAAGACCGGGTTCGTCTCCGGCCCCGCCGCACCGGCGCAGAGCGCGCGGTAGAAATGCGAGACGCCCGGAAAGGCGGCGCGTGCCTCGGGCGAGTTGGCGGTGACGATGCGCCAGTGCCGCAGCATCTTGAAGGCGCCGGTATGGATGATCGTGTCGTCGATGTCGGAAATGACGCCGAACCGTGCCTGCGGCGACAGGATGCGCACGCGGCTGCGCGCACGCTTCGGCTTGAAGTCGTAGTGGCGCGCCGTTTCGAGCGTCAGTTCCACGGGCAGCCAGGGCGCCTCGTTCGGGTCGAGCGCGAGATTGTCGATCTCGATCTGGAAGTAGCCGTCCTCACCGCTCGTGACGGCGCCCTCGCGCCCGGCCGCGCGCCAAGAGACCCGTGCGCCGGCGATTTCGTCAGTCTCGTAGCGCTTGAACGTCAGCCAGAGATTGCGCAGCGCCGAATTTGAGTGCGGTGCGTCGAACACGCCCTCGTCCTCGAGGACACGGCCCTTCACGCGCACGCGCCCGTTCTCGACGAACCCTGTATAGGCGACGAGCGTCGGCCGGTCCGTCAGGCGCAACCGCCGCTTCAGCGCGAAGCGGGCACCGCGCAGCCTACGCAAGAGGCCACGACGCTTCGGCACAGTATCACTCAAGGGTTGAGCGCCCGAGGTTTTCGCATACCGCCAGTCAGTTCGAACGACGTTTGGCTATCCGCTCGACCGCAGGCATGAGGTCGGTGTTGTCCTCGATCCTGAGCATGCGGATGTCGCGCGCGGAGGGCGCGAACCGGTCGAACTCGGCCGTCGGATCCTGAATCGTCAGGACGCGGGAGACGGCGTCGACCGTCTCGACCCCGACACTGGTGCCGTCCTGCTGGCGGTCGAAGCCGCGCTTGCGCAGGAAATCGCGATCCTGAGTGCAGGCGTTGTTCCACGTCGGCCCGCCATACACCTCGCTATTGGTGCCCAAATCGAAGACGATCGCGAACATCGACCCCCTCGTTCTGCTGTTGTGGCAAATGGTTGCCATTCCGGCTCTCCGCGTCTGCCGGCAAGCATGCGGCCGGAAGGCTCTCCGATCAATACACCCGTTTCTTCGGCTCGATATACTCGATCTGGTTCGACAGCGTGTAGGTGTGCACCGGCCGGTCGTCGAGGCGCACGGTCTTGGCGTGCGTGTCGCAGAACGAAAGCGTGTGCTTCATCCAGGTCTTGTCGTCGCGGTCGGGGAAGTCCTCGCGGGCATGCGCGCCGCGCGATTCCTGACGGGCGAGCGCCGAGTCCATCGTGACAACCGCCTGGCTGATGAGGTTGTCGTACTCCATCGTCTCGATGAGGTCCGTGTTCCAGATCAGCGAGCGGTCCGTGACCGACACGTCGTCCGAGGCGTTCCAGACTTCGTGGATCTTGGTGTGGCCCTCTTCCAGCACCTCGCCCGTGCGGAACACGGCGCAGTTCGACTGCATCGTGCGCTGCATCCGGTCGCGAAGCTGCGCCGTCGGCGTGCCGCCCTTGGCGTTGCGGAAGCGGTCGAGACGCGACAGCGAATTGTCGCCCGCGCCCGCCGGCAGCGGTGCCTGGTCCTCGGAGGCCGAGACCGTTTCGGCGCAGCGCAGAGCGGCGGCGCGGCCGAAGACGACAAGATCGATCAGCGAGTTCGAGCCGAGGCGGTTGGCACCGTGGACCGAGACGCAGGCCGCCTCGCCGACAGCCATCAGGCCCGGCACGATCGCGTCAGGGTCGCCGGCCTTCTTGGTCAGAACCTCGCCGTGATAGTTCGTCGGGATACCGCCCATGTTGTAGTGGACGGTCGGAATGACCGGGATCGGCTCCTTGGTCACGTCCACGCCCGCGAAGATCTTCGCGCTCTCGGAGATGCCCGGCAGGCGCTCGTGCAGAATCTTAGGGTCGAGATGGTCGAGATGCAGGAAGATGTGGTCGCCGTCCTTGCCGACGCCGCGCCCGTCGCGGATTTCCATCGTCATCGAGCGAGAGACGACGTCGCGCGAGGCGAGGTCCTTGGCCGAAGGCGCGTAGCGCTCCATGAAGCGCTCGCCTTCCGAGTTCGTGAGATAGCCGCCCTCGCCGCGCGCGCCCTCGGTGATCAGGCAGCCCGAGCCGTAGATTCCGGTCGGGTGGAACTGCACGAACTCCATGTCCTGCAACGGCAGGCCGGCGCGCAGCACCATGGCGTTGCCATCGCCCGTGCAGGTGTGCGCCGAGGTAGCGGAGAAGTAGGCACGGCCGTAGCCGCCGGTGGCCAGGATCGTCTTCTTGGCGCGGAAGCGGTGGATCGAGCCGTCGTCCATGCACAGGGCGACGACGCCGCGGCATGCGCCCTCCTCATCCATGATGAGGTCGATCGCGAAATACTCGATGAAGAATTCCGACGAATAGCGCAGCGACTGGCCGTAGAGAGTGTGCAGGATCGCATGGCCGGTGCGGTCGGCGGCCGCGCAGGTGCGCTGGGCCGGCGGTCCGTTGCCGAAATCGGTGGTCATGCCGCCGAAGGGGCGCTGGTAGATCTTGCCCTCGGTGGTGCGCGAGAAGGGCACACCGAAATGTTCGAGCTCGTAGACGGCGGCCGGGGCCTCGCGCACCAGATACTCGATGGCGTCCTGATCGCCCAGCCAGTCCGACCCCTTCACGGTGTCGTACATGTGCCAGCGCCAGTTGTCCTCGCCCATGTTGCCGAGCGAAGCGGCGACACCGCCCTGCGCCGCGACGGTGTGCGAGCGCGTCGGGAAGACCTTGGTGATGCAGGCGGTTCGAAGGCCGGCCTGCGCAGCACCGAGGGTCGCTCGAAGCCCCGCGCCGCCGGCCCCCACGACCACCACGTCGAAGGTGTGGTCGATGAACTCGTAGGCCTTGCCGTTCTGGCCCGGGGCTGTGCGATGCGGCTGGGCCGTTCCGTTGGTGGCGCCGTTGGTGGCCATGGGATCAGGCTCCGAGAGTGAGGCGGACGACCGCGAACAGGCTTGCGCCGGCGATCAAGACCGCGAAAAAGGTGTTGAGAAGAAGCAGGACGATGCGCGTTCCGCCCTGGAAATAGTCCTCGATCGCCGTCTGCATTCCCAGCCGCATGTGGATCGAGAAGGAGACCGGAAGCAGCCCGATCACGAGCGCGATCAAAGGGTTGCGGAACGCCTCACGAACCGTCTCGTAGCTCTCGGCGTGCATCGACACGACAAAGCCGAGGAAGAACAGGACGAGGAACAGGTTGGAGATCGCGGTGACGCGCTTCACCCAGAAATGCTCGGTGCCGCTCTTGGCCGAACCGTAGCCGCGCACGCGTGCGAGCGGTGTGATCATCTTGGACCGACTGGTGCTCATGTGAAACTCCTCAAACGATCCAGACCGCGATCCAGAGAAGGGCGGTCAGCCCCAGCGAAATCAACGGCGTGACAGTCGCGATCCGCGTCGCCGTCGTCTTCTGCAGGCCGGTACCGGTGTCCCAGATGAGATGGCGCACGCCACCGGTCATGTGGTGCAGCAGCACGAAGGAATAAACGAACAGGATCACCCGCCCGAAGATCGAGCCGAAGAAGCCCGAGGCCCAGGAGAAGGCCTCCGGTCCGCTCGCAAGCGCGACCAGCCACCACACGAAGAGCACAGTGCCGCCGTAGAGCGCCATGCCGGTCAGACGATGAGCCACCGACATCATCATCGTCGGAGCCCATCGATAGATCGACAGGTGCGGCGATAGCGGGCGGGCGGATTTGATGTCGGACACTTCGGTCTCCTGTCCACGCGAGACGGCGGGCCGCGCGTCGGTCGAGCGGCCGGGACGGCTGGAGCGCTTCTAAAACACCGTTCGCGGCCACGCAATCGAGGCTGGCATCGTTTGTGGCGCCCGCACGCGGCAAAAATCGATTAGCGCCGGCGCTCCACGAAGGGGATCACGTAGCTCAGCCATTCGGCGGGCTCGGCCACGCGCTCGTACAGATGGCGGCCCGAATCGGCCGATCGCGGAGCTTGCAGGACGAGGCGCGACCAGCCGCGTGCGTCGGCCTGATCGGCGAGGACGTCCACCATTGCCTTGGCGATGCCCTTCCGGCGCTGCGGATGGTCCACGTAGATGTGGTCGGCCAGCCCCGAACGCATTCCCGTGAACGGGTCCGGCAGATCGTAGAAGACGAGGAAGCCGACGAGGCGCCCGTCGAGCCGCGCACCGAGGATCTCGCCGGTGCGGTCCTGGAGGAGTTGCTCGGCGTAGAAGGTGTCCGGCGCGCCGGGAGCCCCGCGAAAGAGGGCCTGATTGTAGGCAGCGATGAGCGGCGCCAGTTCGCGCGCGTCCTTAAGGCGCAGCTGCGAGATGTCGATTTCCGGCACGATCGGTTCCATGCGGGGCAGATGACCTGCAAGGGCGGCGCCGGTCAAGCGGTTGGAAGCTCCAGAAACACCAGCCTCGACACTCCTCCTGGTTGAATTAACCGGGAAAAGAGATATCGAATGCAAGAATTATTACGTATGGGCAGAGCGCCGCGGAAAACCGCACAAGCTCCTTAGGTGCAACGGGCGGCCGAAGCCGCCGACGAGGACGGAGATTATGAGCGCCGAGACGTTCGCCTGGGTGGTGCCTCTCGCGCTGGCGACATTCTCGGGCGCCTTCGCGCTGCTTCGCACACAAGGGGTCGGCTCCTACTGGTGGGCCGCGGCCTTCGGTCTCGCGGCGGTAGCCTTCGGCATCACGATCCTGCCCACCGGACCCCAGGCGGCTCTCAAGCCGCTCTTCGAGGACGCGCTGTTCCTCGGCGCCTTCGCTGCCTTCTGCATGGGCTCCGGCCATCGCTCGGGCACGCCCGCCCATCGCGGTTTCATCCTGTGCGTCATTGCGGGCAGCCTGACGATCGCGACGATCGCCGTCGCAGGCTTCGGCCATATCGAAGCCGAACTCGTCGCGGTGCAGACCGGCGTTGCGCTTCTTCTCCTTGCGGCCGCCCGCTCGATGAAGCGCCGCTTGCGGCACCTGCCCGACCAGACACTCTTCTGGCTGACGATCCTGTTCGCCCTCATTCTGGTCGCGCAGTCCGCCGCGCTCATTCTCTACCCAGATCCGACGCTCACGATCGAGGGTTGGGCCTATTCCGTCTGGGGCTTCGCCCTTCAGGCGAGCGGCGCGACGGCTGGCGTCCTTTTCGCCATCGTCCTACTGATGGCGATCGGTCGCGACATGATAGAGGCGTTGCGCCACGCCGCCTCCACCGACGCACTGAGCGGCGCGCTGAACCGGCGCGGCTTCGAGGAGGAGGTGGCGAGGCTGCAGTCCGCCAGCCCGAAAGGTATCCCGAGCTGTGTGCTGGCCGTCGATCTCGACCATTTCAAGACGGTGAACGACGACTATGGCCATGCCGCCGGTGACGCCGTGATCTGCGCGATGGCGACGCTTCTTCTCAGCGTCACACGGCAGCGCGGCTGCGTCGGGCGCATCGGCGGCGAGGAATTCACCGTCTTCCTCGCCGGCACGAGCCTGCGCGAGGCGCGTCAGACGGCCGAGGCGCTGCGCACTTCCTTTGCCGCGATGGCCTGGCCCGGCACGATGGCCGACGCGCGCATCACGGCCAGCTTCGGCCTGACCGACATCGGCCCCATCGAGACCTTCGAGATGGCGAGCCTCAGGGCGGACCGCCTTCTCTACCTCGCCAAAAGCAGCGGCCGCGATCAGGTCTGCTGGTGCTCGTCCGATTCGGAGATCGTGTTGCCGGACCTCGTCGGCATCGGCCATCCGGGCGGGCTTCGTCGTCCGGCTCCCAAGCTCGCCGTCGCCTGAGCGGCTTTCGCGCGCCGGCGTTACCGCCAGTCGCGAATGTCGACGAAACGGCCCGCGATGGCCGCGGCCGCCGCCATCGCCGGCGAGACGAGATGCGTGCGGCCCTTGAAGCCCTGCCGGCCCTCGAAATTGCGGTTCGAGGTCGAGGCGCATCGCTCGTGCGGCTTCAGGCGATCCTCGTTCATGCCAAGGCACATGGAGCAGCCTGGCTCGCGCCAGTCGAAGCCGGCGGCCCGGAAGATCGCGTCCAGTCCCTCTTCCTCGGCCTGAGCCTTCACGAGCCCCGACCCCGGCACGATCATTGCCGAGACGCCGTCCGCCACCTTGCGACCCTCGACCACCTTGGCGACTTCACGCAGATCCTCGATGCGCCCGTTGGTGCAGGAGCCGATGAAGATACGGTCGACCGGGATGTCGGTCATCTTCGTCCCGGGCGTCAGGCCCATATATTCGAGCGCGCGCTTCTTGGAGGCGCGCTTGGCCTCATCGGCGATCTCGGCCGGATCTGGAACGACGCCCTCGATCGAGACGACATCCTCGGGCGACGAGCCCCACGAGACGATCGGCGGCAGATTGGCGGCGTCCAGCACGACGACCTTGTCGTAATGGGCGCCCTCGTCCGAGTGCAGCGTCTTCCAGTAGGAGACCGCCGCCTCGAAGGCCGCACCCTTCGGCGCGCGCGGGCGGCCCTCGATATAGCGGAAGGTCGTTTCGTCCGGCGCGATGAGGCCCGCGCGGGCCCCGCCCTCGATCGACATGTTGCAGATCGTCATCCGCCCTTCCATGGAAAGGGCGCGGATCGCCTCGCCGGCATATTCGATGACGTGGCCCGTGCCGCCGGCCGTGCCGATCTTGCCGATAATGGCAAGGATGATGTCCTTCGACGTTACGCCCTCGGGCAACTGCCCGTCGACGCGCACCAGCATGTTCTTCGCCTTCTGCTGGATCAGCGTCTGCGTGGCCAGCACATGCTCGACTTCCGATGTGCCGATGCCGTGGGCGAGCGCGCCGAAGGCGCCGTGTGTCGAGGTGTGCGAATCCCCGCACACGATCGTCATGCCCGGCAGCGTGAAGCCCTGCTCGGGCCCGATGATGTGGACGATTCCCTGCCGGCGGTCGAGCTCGTTATAGTACTCGACGCCGAACTCGGCCGCGTTCCTGGCCAGCGCCTCGACCTGAATGCGGCTTTCCTCGTCCTTGATGCCCTGGCTGCGGTCGGCGGTCGTTACGTTGTGATCGACGACGGCGAGCGTACGCTCGGGGCTGCGCACACGCCGCCCGGCCATGCGCAGGCCCTCGAACGCCTGCGGGCTCGTCACCTCGTGGACGAGATGGCGGTCCACGTAGAGAAGACCGGCGCCGCCGTCGACGGTGCCGATGAGGTGGTCGTCCCAGATCTTGTCATAGAGGGTGCGGGGTGCAGCGGTCATCTGTCGTTTCTCCCGAGGCGTTGCGCGCGCATCCGGCGCTGCGGCATAGCCTCATTGATTGTCTGCAGAAGGCGAGAAGGCCGGCTCGCGGCCGGCAATGCGCTTCAGAGGCCGGGGGCCGTCAGGCGCCGGTAGAAGAACCGGCCCGGCATGCGGAAGCGATCGTCGAGCGGGGAGAAGCCCAGCGTCGTCGGCAGCCGCATGGAAGAGCGCGCGCAGATCATCATCGTTCCAAACTAGCACCCTGCTCGCCCGGCCTCAACGGGCAGATGTCGACGCGCAGCCGGCGACAGGCCGCGAGGTCGTTAGCGCACAGGGCGCGGATCGTCGTGTCGTTCCCTGTCATCGCATGGCCGCCGCATGAACCCGGCAAACGAAAATGGCGGCCCGCCGGGCCGCCATCAGGAACTTCGCAGGCGCGGGCGAAAGACCCAGCGCCGAACGTCCGGCCGAGCTTACTCGGCGGCGTCCTTGGCTTCCTTGGCGGCCTGCTTCTCGGCCTGCGCCTTGGCGCGCTCCTCGGCGGCGACGACGCGCGCATCGTCGTTCAGCTTGCGGGCGCGGGCGTTGGTGGCCTCGACGATACGGGCCGACTTGCCGCGACGATCGCGCAGGTAATAGAGCTTGGCGCGGCGCACCCGGCCGCGACGCACGATCTCGACGCTCTCGACCATCGGCGAGTACATCGGGAAGACGCGCTCCACACCCTCGCCGTAGGAGATTTTGCGGACCGTGAAGTTCTCCTGGAGCCCACCGCCCGAGCGCGCGATGCATACGCCCTCATAGGCCTGGACGCGGGTGCGCGTGCCTTCGGTGACGCGCACGTTCACGCGCAGCGTGTCGCCGGGCGAAAAGGTCGGGATGGTGCGGATGGATTCGATGCGCTGCGCTTCGGCGGCTTCGAGCTCTGCGATGATGTTCATGGCACTGGCCTCAATCTTGGTTTCATGCCGGCTCTGCCGGTCATGGCCGTTCGGGGACGGTCAAGTTTTTGTCGAGGAGGGACGCGCGCTCTTACACGCGCCGTCGGCATTTGTCGAGAGCGGCCGCCTCTCGGTCGAAATCGCCGCCGCCCGAGGTTGCCCGCATGGCGGGCGCGCGATAATCCCGCGGTGGAGAGGGCGGCTCGCACGCTTCGCCCGAGGGAGCCGAGCCTGTCGATGGATGTATTGACGATCGCATTTCTGTTCGTTGCCGGCCTTTTGGCGGGTGCGATCAACGCCATCGCGGGCGGAGGCACTTTCCTCACCTTCGGGGCCTACACGCTGGCCGGCCTGCCGCCGATCTCGGCCTCGGCGAGTTCGGCGGTATCGCAGTTCCCCGGCTACGTCACCTCGACGCTCGCCTACTGGAGCGATCTGAAGAAGATCTGGCGCAGCGCCCTCGTCCTCGCGCTCGTCTCGATGTTCGGCGCCGCTGCCGGCGCCTTCATTCTCGTGTCGCTCGACAACGCGCAGTTCAGAGTTCTCGTCCCGTGGCTCCTGCTGGCGGCCACGGCGGTCTTTGCCGCGGGCCCCTATCTGAAGCCCGCCCCCCGACCGCAGGACGCCACGCCCTCCTCCGGGGCGGACTGGAAGAGCCCGGTCGTCCAGTTCTTCACCGCGATCTACGGCGGCTTCTTCCAGGCGGGCATGGGCATCATCATGCTCGCCACCCTCGGGCTGACCGTCCGCGGCGAGTACCACAGGCTGAACTCGATCAAGAACCTCCTCTCCAACGTCATCTCGCTCGTGGCCATCCTCGTCTTCGTCTCCGGCGGCATCGTGGCCTGGACCTACGCCCTTTCGGCGATGCCTGGCGTCGCGCTCGGCGGCTACGGCGGCGTGTGGATCGCCAAGCGCGTGCCACAGGCCTATGTGCGCGCCCTCGTCGTCGTCATCGGGCTTCTGCTCTCGGCCTACTATTTTATCAGTATGTAGACCCGTCCGCCGATCCCGGCTGCAGCCTGGCGGCGGGCGCAGGGCCGCCATGCGATCCGGCAGCTTGCGGGCGGCGGGGGCTTCGGGCAGTCATCGTCCGAAACATCCAGCGGCGACGGGAGCCGTTCAGGCCGATCCGCGATGAGGGTTGCGATGATTGCAGCGGGACTACGGCCGAGCAAGCCGACGCTCGCGGGCAACCGACGGCCGCAAACCGGATGGACGGGACGCAGAGCGGTTCCGGATCAGCCCGAAAGGCTCCAACCATGACCAACGGCGTCTTCCTCGCCTTCGTCGCCTACGGCCTGTTCGCGATGTCGGACGCCTCGATCAAGCTGCTCTACGGCACGATCCCCTCCGCGCAGGTCGCCTTCACCGGCTCGCTCCTCGGCTTCCTGCTCCTGCCGGTCGTCGCCGCGCGCGGCGAGAAGCTTTCCGACATCTTTTCCACCGTGAGCTGGCCGCTCTGGATCACCCGCGGCGTCATGATGACGGTCGGCATGCTGACAAGCGTCGTCGCCTTCACGCGCCTGCCCATGCCCGAAGCCTTCGCGCTGATCTTCCTGATGCCGCTCTTCGTCACCATCCTGTCGGTGGTGTTCCTGAAGGAGGAGGTCGGTCCCTGGCGCTGGGCGGCCGTCGTCCTCGGCTTCGTCGGCGTCCTCGTCGTCCTGCGGCCCGGCTTCCGCGTCCTCGACATCGGCCATGTCGCGGCGATCTTCGCCGGGCTCGCCGCCGCCGTCTCCGTGGTGATCTACCGGTATCTCGGCACGCGCGAGAAGCGCATCTCGCTCTTCGGCGCCGGGCTCGTCGGCCCGTTTCTCATCAACGGCGCGCTGATGGCGCCGACCTTCACCATGCCGGACGGGCGGCAGGTCATGTGGCTCCTGTCCTACGGCCTTCTGGCTGCCGTCGCGCAGGCCACGCTGATGATCGCCGCCGGCCGCGCCAAAGCGAGCCAGGTCGCCCCGCCGCAATACTCGCAGATGCTGTGGGCCGTCGCCTTCACCTATTTCGTCTTCGACCAGCCGGTGGACGCCCTGTCCTTCGTGGGCATCGCGATCATCATTTTCGCCGGCCTCCTCACATGGCTGCGCGAGAAGGTGCGCATGCCGCGCGAAAGGCGCCTCGTCTCGATCTGGACGCCGCGCAGAAAATCCGTCAGCGGCGGCGCAGAAGATCGGGACGGCGCTCGGCGGTGAGCCGCTCGGCCTGATCGCGGCGCCAGCGCTCCACCGCGCCATGATCGCCGGAGGAGAGAACCGCCGGGATCTCGCGTCCCTCCCAAACGGCGGGCCGCGTGTAGTGCGGGTGTTCCAGGAGCCCGCCCTCGAAGCTCTCCGTCTCGCCGGAGGCGGCGTTGCCCATCACGCCAGGCAGGAGCCGCACCACCGCGTCGAGAAGCACCAGCGCCGCCATCTCGCCGCCGGAGAGCACATAGTCGCCGATCGAGACCTCGGTCAGCCCGCGCCCCTCGATCACCCGCTCGTCGACGCCCTCGAAGCGCCCGCAGACGATCACGGCGCCCTCGCCGGCCGCCAGTTCGCGCACGAGGCGCTGATCGAGCGGGCGCCCGCGCGGGCTCATCAGGAGCCGCGGTCGCGTGTCGCCCTCGGGGGACGCCGCGTCGATGGCGCGCGCCAGGACGTCGGCGCGCAGCACCATGCCGGCCGAACCGCCGGACGGCGTGTCGTCCACCATGCGATGCCTGCCCTCGCCGAACTCGCGGATGTGGGTCGTGTCGAGAGACCAGTCGCCCCGCGCCAGCGCCTTGCCGGCGAGCGAGACGCCGAGAGGTCCGGGAAACATCTCCGGGTAGAGCGTCACGAGGGAAGCGCGGAACGGCATCAGGCGAAGGGCGAGAAGCCGTCGACGGCAACGCGCTTCAGCTCGCGATCGATGATCTCGACCTCGGCGAGCGCGGCGCGCCAGGCCGCGATGTGCGGCGTCTGCCCGTGCGCGTCGAGATGCGCGGCGCTTTGCCATTCCTCGTAGATGCGCAGGAGCCCCGGCTCGGCCATGTCCTCGCTGAAGGCGTAGACGATGCAGCCCGCTTCGGCGCGCGTCATCTCCACCGTCTCGCGGGCAAGCGGACGCAGGGAATCCAGCGTCTCGGGCGAAAACCTCAGATAGCCCGCGACGACGATCATGCGTCTTCTCCCTCTCCGTCGCCTTCCCGGACTTCGACCGCGCCCTCCAGCCCAGCCGCGACCGGCTCGACCAGGATGAAGCCGAGGTCGAGGTCGATCTCCGGCACCGCTTCCTTGGTGAACGGAATCATCGTGCTCGCGCCGCCCTCGGGCGCGATCTCGAGGATGTCACCGGCGCCGAAATCGTGGAAGGCGACGATCTCGCCGATCACCGCGCCGCCGGTGGTGCGGGCCACGAGCCCGACGAGGTCGGAAAGATAGAACTCGTCCTCGCCCTCGGCCGGCAGCACGGAGCGGTCGACGAAGAGTTCGGTGCCGTTCAGCGCCTCGGCGGCGTTGCGGTCGCCCACTTCGGCGAACCGCACCACGACGACGTTCTTCTGGGCGCGGGCGCTCTTGACGGTGAAGCGCCGGCCCTTGCCGTCGAAGAGAGGCCCGTAGGCCCCGATCTCCTCCGGGTCCTCGGTGAAGGAGCGCACGCGCACCTCGCCGCGGATGCCGTGGGCGCCGCCGATCGTGGCGAGGAGGACGGGGTTGGTCGGGGCGCTGTCAGCCAAGGCGGATCTCGGGTCGCAGAAATCGGAACCGCTGCTTCTGGCCGCAGGCCGGGCGTGCGGTCAAGCCTGCGGCACGCCGAAGCTGCGCCGCCGCTCGGGTGCTTCCTCGGCATAGTAGCGCCGCTTGGCCTCGTACATGCGCGCATCCGCAACCTTCACCGTGTCCTCCAGCCGCTCGCCGCGCTCGGCCGTCGCCGCGCCCAGCGAGAAGACGAGCGGCGTGCCGGGATAGAAGGAATTGTTGACCGCGACGAGCTTCTCGATCTCCTCGATGAGCAGCGCGCCGTCGGCCTCCGTGCTGGCCGGCATCAGGATGGCGAATTCGTCGCCACCGATGCGCGCCGCGTGGGAAGGCTTGGATACCGCTTCGCTGAGGACCTCGCCGGCCCGGCGCAAGAGCGCGTCGCCCGCCGCGTGGCCGAGGCCGTCGTTCACCTCCTTCAGCCCGTTGAGGTCGGCGATGATCACCGTCACCGGCCACGGCCCCTTGCGCTCCAGCCGGTTCAGCTCGTCGGCATGGAAGGAGCGGTTGTAGATCTTGGTCAGGACGTCATGCTTGCCGAGATATTCAAGATAGGCCTCGGCCTTCTTGCGGGCCGTGATGTCGGTGAGGGCCACCTGCACGAGGGACCAGTCGTGCTCGTTGCCCGGCAGCACGGAGAACTGCATGTGGACATGCAGCTCGTCGCCGTTCAGCGTGTAGTTCATCACCTCGCGGCTCTGGAAGAGCTTGCCATTCCACAAGTCGATGAGTTGCTCGCGGAAATGGGTCTCCATCCCGTCGCGGAAAACCTCGCCGAGCCGCGACAGGAGCACGGCCTTGGACGGTGCCGCGAACAGGTCCAGCGTATGGCGGTTGACGTCGATGACGCGGATTTCGCTCATGCAGCGGGCAACGAAGTCGGGATGGACGTCGGTGAAGGTGCGGAAGTCCTCGACGCCGCGCGAGCGCACCTCCTCGATCAGCCGCTTGATCGCCGAGAAATCCTCGACCCAGAGCGAGATCGGCGAATGCTCGAACAGGCCGCGCGCATAGGCGTCAGAGCGCGCGAGGCGCCGGCGGGCCTCCTCGCGCTCGCTGACGTCCTCGGTGGAAAGAAGGACGCGGGCCCAGTCGCCCTCATGGCCCGGCAGGATTCGCGCCTTGAGCTGGATGTCGAGCCGCCGGCCGGTCAGCGTGTGGTTGACGGCGTGGCTGGTGAAGCCCGTCGCCCCGCTCCAGAGCTGGACCAGTTCCTCGACATGCGTCTGCTGCATCTCGCCAGCGAAGACGCGGTCGAGATTGGCCCTCAGCTGCGCCTCGTCCTCGGCCTCGTAGAGTTCGAGCGTGCGGGAATTGACCGCTAGGATGCGGATCGCCCTCGAACAGGCGTGAACGCGCGAGGCGTCGGCGGCCAGATGGGCGCGAAGGTCGGTGACGCCCGCCGCGCGCCATTCGTCGAAGAGCGCACGGATGTCGGAATAGTCCTCCAGCCACAGCGCGATCGGTGCGAGTTCGAACAGGTCCGTCTCCGCCTTCGCAAGGACCTGGGTTGCGGCATGCGGTTTCGACATACGGCCGTCTCGCCCCTCGATTCGAATCATCGAGACTATAGTCTGTAAAAGACGAACGGCGCCTGAAGGCGCCGCTCTCGAAGTCGATTATGCGATCTGCCGCAGCGTCAGGCCGAAGCTTCCTCGCCCTCGGCGGCGGCCGGAGCTTCCGCCTGGGCAGCGGCGGCAGCAGCCGCCTCCTTGGCGTCCTCCTCGCGCTGCTTGCGCTCGGCCTCGCGCTCCTGCGCCTTCTTACCGGGAAGCGCCTTCGTCGGGTTGGAGCGCTCCGCGCGGTTGGCGATGCCGGCCTTGTCGAGGAAACGCAGCACGCGGTCGGTCGGCTGGGCGCCCTCGCCGAGCCAATGCTTGATGCGCTCGTCCTTGAGCGTCACGCGCTCGGCGTCCTTCGGCAGCATCGGGTTCCACGAGCCGACCTGCTCGATGAAGCGGCCGTCACGCGGCGAGCGGGCGTCGGCGATGACGATGTGGTAGTAGGGGCGCTTCTTGGAGCCGGCGCGCGCCAGGCGGATCTTCAGGGACATTGTCGTTCTTCCTTGGTTGTTCGGCCGCCTTGCGGCGGGTCTTCGCTGTTCGGGTTCTGTCTGTGGTTCGAAAGCGCCTCGCGGCGCCTTATCTCTTCTTGCCGGGAAGGCCCGGGAAGCCTCCGCCCGGGAGCCCCGGCAGACCGCCGCCGGCTCCGAAGCCGGGGGGCAGCGGCGGCAGCCCGCCCCCGCCCGCGCCGCCCTGCATGGCCTTGGCCATCGCCTCGAGCTGCTTGGGATCCATTTTGGACAGGTCGGGCATGCCGCCGGGCAGACCGCCGCCGGGCATCCCCATCTTGGCGCCGAGCCCGCCCATGAGCTTGCCCATGATGCCGGCGCCTTTGCCGCCCTTGCCGCCCATCGACTTCATCATGTCCGCCATCTGGCGGTGCATCTTCAGAAGCTTGTTGATGTCGGCCGAGGAAGTGCCCGAACCGCTCGCGATGCGCTTCTTGCGCGAATGCTTCAGCGCGTCGGGGTTGGCGCGCTCGTAGGCCGTCATCGAGGAGATGATGGCGAGCTGGCGCTTGAGCAGCTTGTCGTCGAGACCGGCTCCGGCGAGCTGGTCCTTCATCTTGGCGACGCCCGGCATCATGCCCATCAGGCCGCCGAGCCCGCCCATCTTCTGCATCTGGCCGATCTGGTCGGCGAGGTCGTTCAGGTCGAACTTCCCCGACTGCATCTTCTTGGCCATCGCCGCCGCGCGCTCGGCGTCGATGTTCTCAGCGGCGCGCTCCACGAGCGAGACGATGTCGCCCATGCCGAGGATGCGGTCGGCGATGCGCGAGGGATGGAAATCCTCGAGCGCGTCCATCTTCTCCCCGACGCCGATCAGCTTGATCGGTTTGCCGGTGACGGCGCGCATGGACAGCGCGGCGCCGCCGCGACCGTCACCGTCGACGCGGGTGAGGACGATGCCGGTGATGCCGACGCGCTCATCGAAGGAGCGGGCCAGATTCACCGCGTCCTGACCGGTCAGCGCATCGGCGACGAGCAGGATTTCGTGCGGGGTGGAGCGGGCCTTGATCTCGGCCATCTCGACCATCAGCGGCTCGTCGATATGCGTTCGGCCGGCCGTGTCGAGGATGAGGATGTCGTAGCCGCCGAGCCTGGCGGCCTGCGAAGCGCGCTGCGCGATCTCGACCGGGCCCTGCCCGGCGATGATCGGCAGCGTCGAAACGCCCGTCTGCTCGCCAAGGACGCGAAGCTGCTCCTGCGCGGCCGGGCGGCGAGTGTCGAGCGAGGCCATCAGGACCCGCTTCTTCTGCTTCTCGGTGAAGCGCTTGGCAATCTTGCCGGTCGTGGTGGTCTTACCGGAGCCCTGAAGGCCGACCATCATGATGGTGACCGGCGCCGGCGCGTTGAGGTCGATCGCCACGCCCTCGGAGCCGAGCGTCTCGACCAGCTCGTCATGGACGATCTTGACGACCTGCTGGCCCGGCTTGATCGACTTCAGGATCTCCGCGCCGACCGCCTTCTGGCGCACCCGGTCGGTGAAGGAGCGCACGACCTCCAGCGCGACGTCGGCTTCCAGAAGCGCGCGGCGCACCTCTCGCAGCGCGGCCGAGACGTCAGCCTCCGACAGCGCGCCGCGGCCGGTGAGGCCGTTCAGGATGGACCCGAGGCGGTCCTGGAGAGATGCGAACATCGGCGATACCTTTCCACTCGGCGGGTTCGGGCCAGAACCCGTCAGAATGGTGACGAACCGCGTCCGATGCGAGCCGCTCACCGCCAAAAGCCGAACGCCTCCGCGGGCGAAACTCGCTGGCGGAGGGTGGCCTCCGTGCGGCTCTCGTCGAGGGGCACGGTCGGCGGATCGCGGACATGGGTCGCGGATGTGTGCGGGACTTCAACCGCACGGGGCCGAAAAAGTCAAGAAGGCCGCGAATGGCCGCCCAGGACAGTCTTGCGCGTTTCACATCGCGGCGTTTTCATGGCAGCGACGGATCGCGATAGCGTGAGACGCATTGTGTTCAGCGGGACAGGGCGCCTCTTCCCCGTCCGCTCGGGGAATAGGAAACGCATATCTTGGCCGTCAGCTCGATCGTCATTCTTGTCCTGACAGCACTCGTCGGGCTCGCGACCGTTGTGTCCTTCATCCATGTCCCGCACGGCGCCGTGCGGGTCTTTTCGTTTCCGCGCCTGCAGATCTGCGTCCTGGCAGTCGTCCTGCTCGTGGCCGTGCTCTTCGCCTTCCCGGACGGGCCGCTCGATTCGATACTGGTCGTGGTGCTGATCTCCTCGATCGTCGCACAGGGCTTCGCGATCGTGCAGTTCACGCCGCTGCGGCGCAAGCAGTCGGCAAACTGGGAGGGCGATCCGAATGGACCGGAAACCGTCTCGATCCTTTCCTTCAACGTCAAGGAATCGAACCGTGACTTCGCCAAGGCGCTGGCGACGACCCGCGACTGCGACCCCGACATCGCCCTCTTCATGGAGACGGACCAGCGCTGGGTCGAGGCGCTGGAGCCTTTGCGGGAGAACTATCCGCACGTTGTCTCCCACCCGCTCGCCAACGCCTACGGCATGATCCTGTTCTCGCGGCTCGAGCTTGTCGACCCGGAAGTCAAATACCTCGTCATGGACGAGATTCCGTCCATCATCGCCACGGTGAAGCTGAAGGACGGGCGGCCATTCCGGCTCTATTGCGTGCATCCCGAGCCGCCCGTGCCGGCCGTCGATTCCCTGGGGCGCGACGCCGAACTCGTGGTGGTGGCCCGTCTCGTCGAGAAGGACAGGATGCCCTGCCTCGTCATCGGCGACCTCAACGACGTCGCCTGGTCGGCGACGACGCGCATGTTCCAGCGCCTCTCGCGACTTCTCGATCCGCGCGTCGGGCGCGGCTTCTACAACACGTTCGATGCGCGCTATCCCTTCATGCGCTGGCCGCTCGACCATCTCTTCCACGACCGCCGCTTCCAGCTCGTGGAGATGGCGCGCCTGCACTTCGCCGGGTCGGATCACTTCCCGATGTATTTCAAGCTCGCGCTCGGAAAATACGAGGAGGGCGAGGTCGAGATGCCGGACGAGGCCGACCGGGACGACCGGCAGGAGGCTCGCGAGATCGAGGAAGGCGGCCGCAAACTTCAGCGCGATCCGATCGGCACCGACTGGGAGAGTTGAGCGCGCCGCCAAGACCTTGAACCGCCACGCCCCGCGCCGACATTGAAGCTCAACGACACAAGTTTCCGAGGCATTCATGAGCCATCTGTTCCAGCCGCTCTCGATCGGCGAGCTGACGCTGAAGAACCGTATCGTCATCGCGCCGATGTGCCAGTATTCGGCGCGAGACGGAGCGCTGACCGAGTGGCACCTGATGCATCTGGGCACGCTCTCGCAGTCCGGCGCGGGGCTCCTCATCGTCGAAGCGACGGGCGTCTCGCCCGAAGCGCGGATCACCTATGCCGATGCCGGCCTGTGGAACGACGAGACGGAGGCGGCCTTCGCCCGCACCCTCGCCTCGATCCGCCTGCATTCGGACATGCCGGTCGCGATCCAGCTCGCCCATGCCGGGCGCAAGGCCTCCACCGCGCGCCCCTGGGACGGTGGGGCGCAGATCGCCCCGGGCGATCCGAAGGGCTGGCAGACCGTGGCGCCTTCGCCTGTGCCCCACAACAACGCCGACAATGCGCCGCTCGAACTCGATGAGGCCGGGCTCGACAAGATCAGGCGCGACTTCGCCGAGGCCGCCCGGCGCGCCGACAGGCTCGGCCTTGCCGGCATCGAGGTGCATGGCGCCCACGGCTATCTCCTGCACCAGTTCCTCTCGCCGCTCGCCAACAAGCGGACCGACAGGTACGGCGGAAGCCTCGAAAACCGCATGCGCTTCCCGCTGGAGGTGTTCGAGGCGGTGCGCGAGGCCTTTCCGGCCGACAAGCCCGTCTGGATCCGCCTTTCGGCTTCTGACTGGGTGGACGGCGGCTGGGACGTCGAGGGGACCGTCGCGCTTTCGCGCGAGCTGGAAAAGCGCGGTTGCGCGGCGATCCACGTCTCCTCGGGTGGCGTTTCCACGGGCCAGCAGATCGCGCTCGGCCCCGGCTATCAGGTCGATTTCGCAAGGAAAGTGAAAGACGCCGTCTCGATCCCGGTCATCGCGGTCGGGCTCATCACGGAGCCATCGCAGGCCGAAGGCATCCTCGTAAACGGCCAGGCGGACGCGATCGCGCTCGCGCGCGCCATGCTCTACGATCCGCGCTGGCCCTGGCACGCGGCGGCCGAGCTCCGCGCCTCGATCACGGCGCCTCCGCAGTTCCACCGCTCACAGCCGCACGGCCTCAAGAAGCTGTTTGACGCCGGATAGCCGCTCGGCTGGCGTCTTGGCCAAGGGTTTGCCATATAGGCGCCCATGAGCGCACCGGTTCCCTTCGCGAGGATGAACGGGCTCGGCAACGAGATTCTCGTCGCCGACATGCGCGCGCGCGCCGACCGCATCACGCCTGAAGCTGCACGGGCGCTCGCCGCCCGCGCCGAGACGCATTTCGACCAGATCATGGCGATCCACGATCCGGTCACCAGCGGCACCGATGCCTATGTGCGCATCATCAATGCCGACGGATCGGAAGCCGGCGCCTGTGGCAACGGCACGCGCTGCGTGGTGCAGACGCTGTCCGCCGAGACGGGGCGCCGCGAGTTCGTCTTCCAGACGCGCGCCGGCATCCTTGACGCGCGCGAACGCGAAGACGGGCTGATCGCTGTCGACATGGGTGTACCGTGTTTCACGTGGGACAAAATTCCTCTGTCAGAGGAATTCGCGGACACGCGCGCCATCGAACTGCAGATCGGTCCGATCGATGCGCCGGTGCTGCATTCGCCCTCCGTCGCGTCGATGGGCAATCCGCACGCGATCTTCTGGGTGGAAGCGGACGTCTGGTCCTACGCGCTCGACCGCTTCGGCCCGGTGCTCGAGAACCATCCGCTGTTTCCCGAGCGCGCCAACATCACGATCGCCGAGGTGACGAGCCCCGAGACGATGACGATCCGCACCTGGGAGCGCGGCGTCGGGCTGACACGCGCCTGCGGCTCGGCCGCCTGCGCCGCCGCCGTTTCCGGGGCGCGTACCGGACGCACAAGCCGCATCGTGACCGTCACGGTGCCGGGCGGCGATCTCCTGATCGAATGGCGCGACGACGACCATGTCGTGATGACCGGCCCGGCCGAATGGGAATGGTCCGGCACGCTCGACGCCGTCACCGGCGATTTCGCGCGCGACGAGGTCGCGGCATGAGCGGCGTCGAAGTCGTCTCCTTCGGTTGCCGCCTCAACACCTACGAGGCCGAGGTGATGAAGCGCGAGGCCGGCGCGGCGGGGCTCGGAGAGGACGGCCGCAAGGCGATCCTCATCAACTCCTGCGCCGTCACCGCCGAGGCCGTGCGACAGGCGCGCCAGGCCGTGCGCCGCGCGCGGCGCGAGAACCCAGACGCGCGCATCGTCGTCACCGGCTGCGCCGCGCAGACCGACGGGGCGAGCTTCGCCGACATGGCCGAGGTCGACGCCGTTCTCGGCAACGAGGACAAGCTGAAGGCCGCGAGCTATCGCGCCCTGCCTGATTTCGGCGTTTCGGCGCAGGAAAAAATTCTCGTCAACGACATTATGAGCGTGACCGAGACGGCCGGCCACATGGTCGACGCCATCGAAGGACGCGCGCGGGCGATCGTGCAGATCCAGAACGGCTGCGACCATCGCTGCACCTTCTGCATCATCCCCTACGGGCGGGGCAATTCGCGCTCCGTGCCGATGGGCGCGGCGGTGGACCAGATCAGGCGCCTCGTCTCCAACGGCTACCGCGAGGTGGTGCTGTCGGGCGTCGACATGACGAGCTGGGGCGCCGACCTGCCGGGCGCGCCGAAGCTCGGCATCCTCGTGCAGTCGATCCTGCGCCACGTGCCCGACCTCGAACGCCTGCGCCTCTCCTCGATCGACTCCGTGGAAGCGGACGAGGCACTGGTCGAGGCGGTCGCGTCCGAGCGCCGCGTGATGCCGCATCTGCACCTGTCCTTGCAGGCCGGCGACGACATGATCCTGAAGCGCATGAAGCGCCGGCACAGCCGGGACGATTCCATCCGCTTCTGCGAGGATATGCGGCGCGCCCGGCCCGACATCGTCTACGGCGCCGATCTCATCGCCGGCTTCCCGACCGAAACGGAGGCGATGTTCGACAACACGTTGAAGCTCGTTGCAGAATGCGGGCTAACGCATCTCCACGTCTTTCCCTTCAGCCCACGCGAGGGCACGCCCGCCGCCCGCATGCCGCAGGTGGACCGGGCTGTGGCAAAGGCGCGCGCCGCGCGTCTGCGCACTGCCGGGGATCATGCCGTCCGGGCGCATCTGAAGAGCCGCCTCGGCACGCGCCAGCGTGTGCTCGTCGAGCGCGAGGGCCTCGGCCGCGCGGAAGATTTCACCTTCGTGAAACTCAACTTCGGCCTCCCCGGCGAGGTTGTGGACGCTATCATCACCGGCGTGGACGAGACGCGCCTCGTCGGCGCGCCGATCCAGGCCGCTGCCGCCTGACCGACAACGGAAGACCCGAGAGGACGAAACGCCCCATGGCCGAGCAACAAGGCTTCTTCCGTCGCATCTTCTCCTTCGGGCAGGCGCCGGAGGCCGATCGGCGCGCCGAGAAGGAGAACCTCGTCGCGGCGCCCGACATCGGCGCGAAGACGCCGGCCTCGCCGGACAACGACGCTCACCACCCGGCGGCGGCCTCGACCGACACGGACACCGAAGCCGGCGCGGACCCGAATGCGCCGGACGAAGGTGGCATCGAGCCGCTGCCCGCTTCCGCTCCCCTCGGAGCGACGACGGAAAAAAAAACTCTGAAATCCTGAGCGATCCAGAGCCGGAAACTGTCTCCGGAACGAGCTTCCTCGACGAGCCGCTGCCACCCGAGACGGACGACGAGGTCGCGTCCGAGGCCTTGCCGACCGGCGCCTCGCCCGGATTCGACTGGCTCGACGAGCCGGCCGATCCCGCGGAGGAACCGAAGGCTGATTTTTCCTTCCTCGACGAGGACGCAGCCGCGACCGAGACCGTGGGGGAAGAGCAGCCCCTCGCCCTGGACGAGGCGCAGGAGGCGCTGATCGAGGAAGACGGCGGCGCGATCGCCCCGGCGGCCGCCGCTGGCGAGCCCCATACGCATGCCGACGACGAGGAGAGCGGGCGCGACGAGTTCGCCTGGCTCGATGCACCGCTGGAGCCCGAAGAGGAGGGCGAGCCGGAAGCGGACCCACAGGCCGGTTCGCCCGATCGCCTCGACATGGAGGAAACGCCACTTGCCGCCGCGCCCGGCATTGCGCCCGTGCCCGCGCCGCCGCCGGCCGAGGGCTGGCGCCTGCGCGAGGCGGCGCCGGCCGCGCCTGCAGCCCCGGCCGTTCAGACGCCCTGGTTCCAGCGCCTGCGCGAGGGCCTGTCGCGCTCCTCGGGCCAGTTGTCCGGCCAGATCACATCGCTCTTCACCAAGCGCCGCCTCGACGAGGAGACGCTGCAGGATTTCGAGGACGTGCTGATCCAGTCCGATCTCGGCGTCGAGACCGCGACGAAGATCACCGACCGCCTGTCCGAGGGCCGTTTCGGCAGGGAGATCACCGGCGCGGAGGTGCGCACGATCCTCGCCGAAGAGGTGGAGAAGGCGCTCGCCCCCGTCGCCATGCCGCTGGAGCTCGACCTGTCGGTGAAGCCGCACGTCATCCTCGTCGTCGGGGTCAACGGCACCGGTAAGACGACGACCATCGGCAAGCTCGCCGCCAAGCTGACGCGCGGCGGCATGAAGGTGACGCTGGCCGCCGGCGACACCTTCCGCGCCGCCGCCGTCGAGCAGCTGAAGATCTGGGGCGAGCGCACGAACTCGGCGGTCGTCGCCAAGCAGATCGGCGCGGATGCGGCGGGCCTCGCCTTCGAGGCCTATGACGAAGCGGTCGCCAACGGCTCGGACGTCCTGATCATCGACACCGCCGGGCGGCTTCAGAACAAGGCCGAGCTGATGGCCGAGCTGGAGAAGATCGTGCGGGTTCTGCAGAAGCGCACTCCGGACGCGCCGCACACCGTCCTGCAGACGCTCGACGCCACCACCGGCCAGAACGCGCTCCAACAGGTCGAGATCTTCCGCAACGTGGCGGGCGTCAACGGCCTCGTGATGACCAAGCTCGACGGCACGGCGCGCGGCGGCATCCTCGTCGCCATCGCCGCCCGGCACAAGCTGCCGGTGTTCTTCGTGGGCGTCGGCGAAGGCATCGACGATCTTGAGCCCTTCAGGGCGAAGGACTTCGCCGACGCCATCGCCGGCCGCGCGGCTTGACGCGAGGGCCTCGCGGCTCGCAAGTGCGCGAAACACGTAAGAGGGAGAACGCCATGCCGAGACCGGTGACGACGATCGAGGATCTGCGCATCAAGGCCAAGCGCCGCGTGCCGCGCATGTTCTACGACTACGCCGACTCGGGTTCGTGGACCGAAACCACCTATCGCGCCAACGAGACCGACTTCGCCGCGATCCGCCTGCGCCAGCGCGTCGCGGTGGACATGCGCAACCGCTCGCTCGCCTCGACCATGATCGGCGAACAGGTCGCGATGCCGGTGGCGCTCGCCCCGACCGGCCTCACCGGCATGCAGCACGCCGATGGCGAGATCCTCGCCGCGAAGGCTGCCGAGAAGGCCGGCATCCCTTTCACGCTCTCCACGATGAGCGTTTGCTCCATCGAGGACGTCGCCGAGAACACCACGAAGCCGTTCTGGTTTCAGCTCTACGTCATGAAGGACCGGGAGTTCGCCCGCTCGCTGATGGACCGCGCGCGCGCCGCCGGCTGCTCGGCGCTCGTGCTGACGCTCGACCTCCAGATCCTCGGCCAGCGCCACAAGGACATCGTCAACGGCCTGACGACGCCCCCCAAGCCGACGCTCGCCAACATCCTGAACCTCGCCACCAAGCCGCATTGGTGCCTCGCGATGTCGAAGACCGAGCGGCGCACGTTCCGCAACATCGCCGGCCACGCCAAGGGCGTATCGGACATGTCCTCCCTCTCGGCCTGGACGGCCGAGCAGTTCGACCCCGCTCTGTCGTGGGACGACGTGAAGGAGATCAAGGACTACTGGGGCGGCAAGCTGATCCTCAAGGGCGTCATGGACGCGGAAGACGCCGTGAGGGCAGCCGACAGCGGCGCCGATGCGCTCATCGTCTCCAACCACGGCGGCCGGCAGCTCGACGGCGCCCTCTCCTCGATCGCCGCGCTGCCGGCTATCGTCGAGGCGGTGGGCGATCGCATCGAGGTGCTGATGGATGGCGGCGTGCGCTCCGGGCAGGACGTCCTGAAGGCCGTCGCCCTCGGCGCGAAGGGCGTCTTCATCGGCCGCGCCTTCCTCTACGGCCTCGGCGCCGGCGGGCAGGCGGGCGTCGAGAAGGCGATCGAGATCATCCGCAAGGAACTCGACGTCACGATGGCGCTGTGCGGCCACCGCGACATCCTGAATGTCGGCAAGGACGTGCTCGTGCCGGGCACCTATCCGGGCGTCGACCCCGCCCTCTTCCTGCGCGGGGCGGCTGCGCCCGGAACCGTCTGAGGATCGGCGCGGCCTGAAAATCGGCGCCATCGCCTCCCATATGCCCGCGAGCGGAATCGCCAGACCCCAAGGAACACCCCCATGAGCGAGCGCATCGTCGAACAGGCGCCGAACGCCCCGGGCAAGCCGGAGATGAACCCGCTCCTGAAGCTCGCGCTGGAGCTCGGGCCGCTGGCGGTCTTCTTCTTCGCCAATTCACGCGCCGAGTGGATCGTTGAAAGCTTTCCGGCGCTCGGGACCCTTGGCGGTCCGCTCTTCGTGGCGACGGGCCTGTTCATGGTCGCGACGGTGGCCGCACTCGCCGTCTCCTATGCGCTGACCCGCACCCTGCCGGTGATGCCGATCGTCTCGGGCGTCTTCGTTCTGGCGATGGGCGCGCTGACGCTCTGGCTGCAGGACGAGCTCTTCATCAAGATGAAGCCCACGATCGTCAACGCGCTCTTCGCGGCGATCCTTCTCGGCGGCCTCGCCATGGGCAAGCCGCTTCTCGGCTACGTCTTCGATCAGGCCTTCAAGCTCGACCGGGAAGGCTGGTCGAAGCTGACCCTGCGCTGGGGCCTGTTCTTCATCCTCCTCGCTGTCCTCAACGAGGTGGTCTGGCGCACGACCTCGACCGACTTCTGGGTAGCCTTCAAGGTCTGGGCGACGATGCCGCTGACCATCGGCTTCATGATGTTCCAGATCCCGCTCCTGAAGCGGCACGCCCTGCCGGAATAGCGATCCCACGCCTTGCCGCGCCGCAATTGCCTTCCCACTTGGCCTTCCACGACGAAACAACCGTGAGGCCCTCATGATCGACGCGCAGCGACTTCTCGACCAGTTCCTCGGCTCCGGGAAGGGCCGACCCGGCAGCACAGGGGCCAGCGGCGGCTCGCTGCCCGGCGGGCTCGACAAGATCATCGGCGGCGCGCTCGGCGGCTCGGGCGCGCGCGGCAGCCAGGGCGGCGGAAGCTTCTCGGGCGGTCTCTCCGACATCGCGGGCTCCCTGGGGCGCGGCGGCGTGGGCACGGCGGGCGCGAGCGCTCTGGCCGGCGGCCTCGCCGGCTATCTCCTGAAGGGCAAGGGCGCCAAGAAGCTCGGGGGCACGGCGCTGAAGGTCGGCGGCCTCGCACTGGTGGCCGGCCTCGGCTACAAGGCCTGGCAGAACTATCAGGCGCAGCAGGGACAGGGCGGACCCGTCGGCGGACACTCGCCGCAGGGCGTCAACGCGCAGGGCCAGCTCCCGCGCCCGGTCTCCGAAGAGGTGCCCTCGGCCGAGGGCACGCGCTTCCTGCCGGCCGAAAGCGAGGCCGATGCGCGCGCGCGCCTGCTTCTCTCGGCGATGATCGCCGCGGCCAAGGCCGACGGCTATATCGATCGCGAGGAGGAGGAGGCGATCTTCGGCAAGGTCGACGACCTCCAGCTCGATTCCGAGGAGAAGGGCCTCCTTATGGACGAGATGCGCCGGCCGAAGTCGATCGACGAGTTGGTCGCGGCTGCGACGAGCCCCGAGGTCGCCGTCGAGATCTATCTCGCCTCGATCCTGGCGGTGGACGCCGACCATCCGGCCGAGCGCGCCTATCTCGACTTCCTCGCCTCGCGCCTCGGCCTCGAGCCGGACCTCGTCGCCGAAATCCGCCGCACGGCCGAGGAGGCCCAGGCCACCGCCTGACCGAAGCGCCGGGGCGGCCTCGCCGCCGCCCCGCACATTGACGGCGACGGAGGTGCGTGTATATGCACCAAACATGGACCGTCCCTGCACCTGCTCCCGCGTCCGGCGCTCCCTGCGCATCCTGACCGGCGTCTATGACAGCGCGCTCGCGCCGAGTGGCCTGACGACCGCGCAGTTCTCGCTCCTGCGCACGCTCTCGCGGCTCGGGCCGTCCTCGATCAGCGCGCTGGCGGAGGTGACGGCGCATGAGCGCTCCTCGCTCAGCCGCACGCTGCGCCCGCTGGAGGCGCGTGGCCTCGTGGCGCACGAGCCGGGCCGCGACCAGCGCGAGCGGCGCGTGGCGCTGACCGACGCGGGCCGCAACGCCATCGCGGACGCAATGCCGTTCTGGCGCGAGGCGCAGGGCCGGATCGACGATCTGTTGGGCGAGGAAGGGCAGCGCCTCGTCGCGCTGCTCGAGCGGATGGAGGATCTGCGCGCATGACCCGTTCTTCGAGCCTTGCGGCCCGCAACCCGTGGATCGTCCTCGTCTGCGCGGCGACGATCGTGACGATCGCGATGGGGATGCGCCAGTCCTTCGGCCTGTTCATGCGCCCGATCGAACTCGAGATCGGCGTCGGGCGCGAGGCCTTCGGCCTCGCCATCGCGGTGCAGAACCTCGTTCTCGGTCTCGCCCAGCCCTTCATTGGCGCCCTGGCCGACAAGCATGGCGCGGGCCGCGTCGGCGCGGTCGGCGCGCTCCTCTATGCGGGGGGCCTCGTGCTGGCAGCGAACAGTGCCTCGGCGCTCGGGCTCAACGTCACGCTCGGCTTCCTCATCGGCCTTGCGATGACGGGCGTCACCTTCGTCGTCGTCATCGGCGCGGCGGCGCGTGCGGTGCCGGCGGAAAAGCGCGGCCTTGCCACCGGCATCGTCACGGCCGGCGGCTCCTTCGGCCAGTTCCTGCTGGTGCCCGTCGCGCAATGGCTGATCGACGGATTCGGCTGGCGCGGCACGTTCATGATCTTCGCCGTTCTCGCGGCCACGATGGCCGCGCTCGCGATCGGGATATCCGGGCGCCCCAAGGCGGCGTCCGGCGCAGCCTCCGAACAGCGCTTCGGCGAGGCGCTGCGCGAGGCGGGCGGCCATTCGGGATTCTGGCTTCTCAACGCCGGCTTCTTCGTCTGCGGCTTCCACATCGCCTTCATCGCCACGCACTTCCCCGCCTTCCTGACGGACAAGGGTCTGGATCCGGCGATCGGTGCGCGCGCGCTCGCGCTCGTCGGCCTCTTCAACATCTTCGGCTCATACGTCTTCGGACTTTCGGCGGACAAGCTGCGCAAGAAATACGTCCTCGCCGGCATCTATCTCGGCCGCGCCGTGGTGATGGGGCTGTTCCTGTCGATGCCGTTCACGCCGCTTTCGGCAACGCTCTTCGCCTGCGCGATGGGCTTCCTCTGGCTCGGCACCGTGCCTTTGACGAGCGGGCTCGTCGGCCAGATCTTCGGCGTGCGTTATCTGTCGATGCTGTTCGGGATCGTCTTTCTGTTCCACCAAGTCGGCGCCTTCTTCGGGGCCTGGGCCGCGGGCCTTGCCTACGAGATCACCGGCTCCTACGATTGGGCCTGGACGGCCTCGATCGTCTTCGCGGTGGCGGCGGGCATCCTCAACTGGCCGATCCGCGATGCGCCCGTCGCCCGGATCGCGATGGAGGGCGGGCGATGAGCGTCACACGCAGAACCTCGATCCTCATGCACGCTGGCGCGATCCTCGCGATCGCCCTCGGCCTATGGGCCTGGGACGCGCAAGGCGCCGCCATCTGGGGCGACGCGATCTTCACCTTCTGTCTGTGACTACTGCCCCGCGGCGCGCAGTGCCGGCAGGAGGCCGGTCTCGATCGCCTGCGGCGTGAGCGGCCCTGTCTGCTTCCACAGGATCGTGCCGTCACCCGAGACGAGGAAGGTCTCCGGCACGCCGTAGACGCCCCAGTCGATCGTGGACGTGCCGGATGGGTCGACGCCGACCGCGTCGAACGGGTTGCCGAGTTCGTCGAGAAAGGAAAGCGCCTGCGCCGGCCGGTCCTTGTAGTTGATCCCGGTCAGTGCCAGCCCTTCGTGGTCCGCCAGCGCCATCAGCATCGGATGCTCGACGCGGCACGGCCCACACCAGGAGGCGAAGACGTTGACGAGCGTCGGCTCGCCCGTGCCGCCAGCCGGCAGATCGAGGCCGGGAACGGCGCCGGCGTCATCTGCGAGGCCTTCGAGCGCCGGCAAGCTGGTGGCGGGCGCCGCCCGCCCGACGAGCACGGAGGGCAGCGTCTGCGGGTCGCGCCCTGAGAGAAGCTGCGTCAGGAAGATCGCGGCGAGCGCCCCGAAGACGAGGAGCGGCAGCGCCACGAGCCAACCCCGCCTGCGGCGCGGAATCGCTTCCTGCGCGCTCATCGCTCGCCGCCCCGCCGCCGCGCCGCGCCGCTTTCCTCCAGCCGCTTCAGGTCGCGGCGCGCGGCGCGCGCGTCGAGGAAGGTCCAGGCGCCGAGCGCCATGAGCGCGAGGGCCGGGATCGCGTAGGCCGAGGCGACGAAGCCGAAATAGGCGCCGCCCATCAGCCGGCCTCGCTGGTGCGCGCCGTGCGGCGCGACAGCGCGTGAATGCGCCGGCGCACGATCTCGGTGCGCATCGCCGTCAGGTGCAGGGCGAAGAACAGGAGCGAGAAGCCGAGGGCGCACAGGAGCAGCGGCCAGAGATAGACGGCTGCCATCGCCGGGCCGTCGGCGCGGATGACGCTCGCCGGCTGGTGCAGCGTGTTCCACCAATCGACCGAGAAGCGGATGATCGGGATGTTGATGAAGCCGACGAGGACGAGGATCGCCGACGGGCGCCCGGCGCGGCCCGGTTCGTCGAAGGCGCGAGTCAGCGCGATCAGCCCGAGATACATGAGGAAGAGGACGAAGACGCTCGTCAGCCGCGCATCCCACACCCACCACGTGCCCCACATCGGCCGGCCCCAGATGGAGCCGGTGAGAAGGGCGAGCGCGGTGAAGGTCGCGCCGAGCGGCGCTGCGGCCTTGATCGCGACTTCGGCCAGCGGATGACGCCAGACGAGGACGCCGAGCGCCGAGATGCTCATGATCGTCCAGACCATCATCGAGAGCCACGCGAAGGGCACGTGGACGAACATGATCTTGACCGTCGCGCCCTGCTGGTAGTCGTCCGGCGCTGTGAGGCCGAGCCAGAGACCGGCGCCGAGGAGCAAGGCAGCGGCCGCATAGACAAAGGGCTGCACGCGCGCCGACAGGCCCATGAAGCGGGTCGGGTTGGCGAGCGCGGAGACGCTCCAGCGGCTGGCGGCGATGTCGCTCATGAAGCGTTCCTTAGAACCTTCCGAAGGGCGCGGCAAATCACGCCGATTTGGGCGGCCGCCCGCCGATCCACCGCGCCATGCCGATCGAGGCGGGCATCACCGGGTCGAAGCCGAACTGCGCGTAGAGATGCTTCGCGTCCCCGTCGGCGATGAGGCTGACATAGGCGCTGTCGGGCGCTCGCTCCTCCAGCGCCGCGACGAGCCGCGCGAAGATCGCCTTGCCGAGCCCCCTGCCCTGATGCGCGCGGTCCACCGCCATATCGACGACCTGGAAATGGCAGCCGCCGTCACCGATGACGCGGCCCATGCCGATCGCGTGGCCCTCGTGGCGCACCACCACGCCGGCCCAGGTGTTCGGCAGGCCGCGCTCGGCGGCTTCCTGCGTCTTCTCGCTGAGTCCCGTCTCCTTGCGCAGGCGCCGGAAGTCGTCGATGGCGGGCGTCTCGTCGTTGATCGTGTAGCCCTCGGGCAAGGTCATGATGGCTCTCGTCAGTCGGTGTGGCGAAGCGCGGCGGCCGCGGCAAGCGGGCCGACCACGGCGAAGAGGAGGCTGAGCGCGGCGAGGATCAGGAAGGGCGGCGCGAAGGGCAGGCCGCGCCCGGCCGCCTCCACCGCGCTGATGCCGAAGATGAGGACCGGGATCGCGAGCGGCAGGACGAGCACCGAGACGAGGAGGCCGCCGCGCGGCAGCGACACGCTCACAGCTGCGCCCACAGCGCCGATGAAGACGAGCGCGGGCGTGCCGGCGAGGAGCGTGACCAAGACGCGAGCCATCGCCTCCGGGCCGAGCCCGAGGAACAGACCGAAGAGCGGGCTAGCCACAACGAGCGGCAGGACGCAGGCGAGCCACAGCGCGGCGCATTTGGCCGCGACGACGAGGACGAGCGGCACGGGACCGCAGACGAGAATATCGAGCGAGCCGTCCTCGCGATCGGCCTGGAACAGCCGGTCGAGGGCGAGGAGCGTCGACAGGAGCGCGCCGATCCACAGGATCGCGGGGCCGAGGCGCGAGAGGAGAGCGAGATCCGGCCCGAGCGCGAAGGGCATGGTCGCGACCACCGCCAGGAAGAAGACGAGGCCCGTCGCCGCGCCGCCGGCCCCGGACAGATGCGCCGCCACATCGCGCCGGATCAGCGCGATCATGCGGCTTGGCGCGCCGGTGCGCCGAGATGCAGGCTGAGGCCGTCCAGCCCGAGCGGCTGGTGCGTGGCCGCGACGACGAGACCGCCCGCCGACAGGTGCGCGCTCGCGAGCCGGGCGAAGAGCGCCTGCCCCGCCGTGTCCAGCGCGGCGGTCGGCTCGTCGAGCAGCCAGAGCGGCCGATGCAAGACGAGGAGACGTGCCAGCGCGGCGCGGCGCTGCTGGCCGGCCGACAGATGCCCGACGTCGAGCGAAGACAGCCCGCCGAGCCCGACGGCTCGAAGCGCCGCCTCGACGGCGTCTATCCGCTCCTCACGGGCACCGCCGAGGAAGCCGTGCCAGAAGGCAAGTTCGGCGCCGAGCCGCGAGTCGGCGCGCAGCGCGTTTCGGTGGCCGAGGAGATGGGCGATCTCGCGAGGATGCCGCGCCGGCTCGCCGTCCGGCGCAAGCGCCCCTTCGACGCTCGTGCGGCCGGCGAGCGGCGGGATGAGCCCGGCGATGGTGCGAAGGAGCGTCGACTTGCCGGCTCCGTTCGCGCCCGTCACGATCAGCGCCGCGCCCTCGTGCAGGACGAGGTCGACCGGGGCCGAGGTCGCCTCCCCGCCCCGGCCCGCCACCAGCCCGGACAGGGTGAGAGTGATCGCGCGCATGGCGTCTCTCTTGTCGGGCCGAAGGGGGAAACGCAAGCCGTGCTTGCGCGGCGCTGGAACGGACGGGAAGAGAAGATCGCGATTGTGCGCGAAGGCCCCTTTATAGGGATTACAAACTTGCCTATAAGGCGGCCAACCACTCCAGCGACCGGCGTGGAGTCATAGCGCCGATCTCATGTAGCCAGCGTCAGCCGGCTTCGAGGCGGACGGGCGGAAATGGTCGTACCCGCATTTTTTCTTCGCGCCACGCCCGGCGCGGGGGGCGTTCGCCTTTCGGACATCACTTTGGTTCGAGAAGGAACGAGAGCCCCGTGTCCCAGACCCCCAACAATCATCCGGACAGCTTCAACAGCCGCCGCACCCTCGAGGTCGACGGCAAGAGCTACGTCTATTACGACCTGAAGGAAGCCGAGAAGAACGGCCTCGCCGGCGCCTCGCGCCTGCCCTTCTCGATGAAGGTCCTCCTGGAGAACCTGCTGCGCAACGAGGACGGCCGCACTGTCCTGCGCGATGACATCCGCGCCGCCGTGAAGTGGCTCGACGACAAGGGCAAGGCCGGCCACGAGATCGCCTACCGCCCCGCGCGCGTCCTGATGCAGGACTTCACCGGCGTTCCCGCCGTCGTCGACCTCGCCGCCATGCGCGACGCTTCGGAGGCCCTCGGCGCCGACCCGAAGAAGGTCAACCCGCTGGTGCCCGTCGACCTCGTCATCGACCACTCTGTGATGGTGGACTATTTCGGCCAGCCCGACGCCTTCGACAAGAACGTGAAGGTCGAGTACGACCGCAACGGCGAGCGCTACACCTTCCTGCGCTGGGGCCAGGAAGCCTTCCAGAACTTCCGCGTCGTGCCTCCCGGCACCGGCATCTGCCACCAGGTGAACCTGGAATACCTCGCCCAGACCGTCTGGACGCGCGAGGAGAACGGCGAGACCGTCGCCTATCCGGACACGCTGGTCGGCACCGATTCGCACACGACGATGGTCAACGGCCTGTCGGTGCTGGGCTGGGGTGTCGGCGGCATCGAGGCCGAGGCGGTCATGCTCGGCCAGCCGATCTCCATGCTCATCCCCGAGGTCATCGGCTTCCGCATGGAGGGTAAGCTGCCCGAGGGCACGACCGCGACGGACCTCGTCCTCACCGTCACGCAGATGCTGCGCAAGAAGGGCGTCGTCGGCAAGTTCGTCGAGTTCTACGGCCCCGGCCTGTCGAACCTGACCCTCGAGGATCAGGCGACCATCGCCAACATGGCACCCGAATACGGCGCGACCTGCGGCTTCTTCCCGATCGATAAGGACACGATCGCCTATCTGGAAGCGACCGGCCGCGACAAGCACCGCATCGCGCTGGTCGAGGCCTACGCCAGGGCGCAGGGCATGTACCGCGACGACACGTCCGAGGACCCGGTCTTCACCGACACGCTCTTCCTCGACATCTCGACGGTCGTTCCCTCGCTCGCCGGGCCCAAGCGCCCGCAGGACCGCGTCGCGCTGACCGACGCTGCTTCCGAGTTCAAACGGGCGCTGGCCGAGATCGCGGGCGGCCGCAAGCAGGGCGCCGTCGCCAAGTCCGAGGACGACGCGCGCTACATGGGCGAAGGCGCAGGCCAGGAGCAGGGCGAGGCCCCGGCCCGCTATGATGTGCAGGGCGCCGAGCACGGCCTTGCCGACGGCGACGTCGTGATCGCCGCGATCACCTCCTGCACCAACACGTCGAACCCGAACGTCCTCGTCGCCGCCGGCCTCGTCGCCCGCAAGGCTGCCGCGCTCGGCCTGAAGCCCAAGCCCTGGGTGAAGACCTCGCTCGCGCCGGGATCGCAGGTGGTGACGGAATATCTCGAGAAGGCCGACCTCCAGAAGGATCTGGATGCAATGGGCTTCAACCTCGTCGGCTACGGCTGCACGACCTGCATCGGCAATTCCGGCCCGCTCGCCGAGCCGATCTCCGAGGCGATCAACGAGAACGACCTCGTCGCCTGCTCGGTGCTGTCGGGCAACCGCAACTTCGAGGGTCGCGTGAACCCCGACGTGCGGGCGAACTACCTCGCCTCGCCGCCGCTCGTCGTCGCCTACGCCATCGCCGGCTCGCTCTTCGTGGACATCACGAAGGATGCGCTCGGCAAGGACCAGAACGGCAACGACGTCTTCCTGAAGGACATCTGGCCGACGACGCAGGAAGTCTCCGAGATTGTCCGCAAGACGGTCACGCGCGACCTGTTCGAGAGCCGCTACGCCGACGTCTTCCGCGGTGACGAGCACTGGCGCAAGATCGACGTCTCCGGCGGCCTCACCTACGACTGGGACGACCGCTCGACCTATGTGCAGAACCCGCCCTATTTCGAGGGCATGGGCATGGAGCCGGAGCCCGTCGAGGACATCAAGGAAGCCCGTATCCTCGGCCTCTTCCTCGATTCCATCACAACCGACCACATCTCCCCGGCCGGCTCGATCAAGGCGAACGGCCCGGCGGGCGAGTACCTCGTCTCGCATCAGGTGCGCCCGGTGGACTTCAACTCCTACGGTGCGCGTCGCGGCAACCACCAGGTCATGATGCGCGGCACCTTCGCCAACATCCGCATCAAGAACCAGATGCTGGACGGCGTCGAAGGCGGGATGACGAAGCACTACCCGTCGGGCGAGCAGATGCCGATCTACGACGCGGCGATGAAGTACCAGCAGGAAGAGGTCCCGCTGGTCATCTTCGCGGGCAAGGAGTACGGCACCGGGTCCTCGCGCGACTGGGCGGCCAAGGGCACCGTGCTCCTCGGCGTTCGCGCCGTGATCGCGGAGAGCTTCGAGCGCATCCACCGCTCCAACCTCGTCGGCATGGGCGTGGTGCCCTTCGTCTTCGCCAAGGAAGGGACGAGCTGGAAGTCGCTCGGCCTGAAGGGCGACGAGAAGGTGACGATCGAGGGCCTGACCGAGGTCAAGCCGCGCCAGACGATGACCGCGGTGATCGAGAGCGCCGACGGCTCCAAGCAGAGCGTCGAGCTCCTGTGCCGCATCGATACGCTGGACGAGCTCGAATACTACAAGAACGGCGGCATCCTGCACTACGTGCTGCGCAAGCTCGCCGCCTGACGAGCCTCACAGGCACGTCGAACACCCGCATCTGACGTTCCGGGACCGGAAGCGGTCTTCGAGTGGATGCTCCGGGCCGGGCGCGAAATCGCCCGGCCTGTCACCCTCATTTGACTGGTCGTGCAGGGGGCGCGTCTCTACGCTGAACCCATGACATCGAGGCTTTCCACAACCGCCCCGTCTTCGCGGCGCGCGGCAAACGCTCTTGCGACCGCGTTCGCCACGGTCGCACTTCTTTCGTTCGGCCCCTCGCCGCGACCGGTCATGGCGCAGGAGGCGGACGGCCGCCCCGTGCGCGGAGTCCTCGAGCTCTTCACCAGCCAGGGCTGCTCGTCCTGCCCCCCGGCCGACGAGATCCTGTCGCGCTACGCCGCGAGCGGCGACGTTCTGGCCCTCTCCTACCATGTGGACTACTGGGACTATATCGGCTGGAAGGACGCGCTCGCGAGCCGCCAGAACACCGACCGGCAGAAGGCCTACGGCAAGACCTTCGGCCATCGAACGGTCTACACGCCGCAACTCGTCGTGAACGGCAGCAGCGAGGTGGAGGGTGCCAAGTCCGGCGACGTCGCCGCCGCGATCGACGCCGAAGACCTTCGCAGCGAGCCCGGCGCCGGCGAGATCACGCTTTCCCAGGACGGCCCCACGGTGCGCATCAGCGCCCTTGCGCCGGCCGCGCGCCCGAGCGCGGACCGGGAGACGGTGCTTGTCCTCGTCACCTATCGCCGCGAGACGCAGACGCAGGTTTCGCGAGGGGAGAACGAGGGGCGCACGCTCGTGAACCACCATTCGGTGCGCGACTGGCGCGTCGTCGGCAAGGTGACGGGCAAGTCGATGGAGATCGACATGCCCGTCTCCATGTTGGCCGACCCGGACGGAGCGCCGACGGGCTGCGCCGTGTTCCTGCAGGAGATGACGGCCAAGGGCGTGCCCGGCCCGATCCGCGCCGCCGCCATGCTGGATCTTGCCCCATAGGCATGCGAGCGCGCTTTGCAAAGTTGCTCGAAGGGTGACACCATAAGCGCTTGCGCGCACGCTGGGGCGCCCCCGAGAGGAAGGTCACGGATCACCTTGAGCTTCGACACCAATCCCGCAGCCTCGCAGCCCATCGATCTGGCTGAGATCCGCCGCTCCACCGCTCAGCCGATCGTCTCCTTCGACCGGCGTGAACTCTCCGAAATCCTGAAGGTCTATGGCCGCATGGTCGCCGCCGGCGAATGGCGGGACTACGCGATCGACACCTTGAAGGACCGTGCGGTGTTCTCGATCTTCCGCCGATCTTCCGAGATGCCGCTCTTCCGCATCGAGAAGGAGCCGCGCCTCGCTCGCCGGCAGGGCGCCTATTCTGTCGTCGCGGCCGGCGGCATGATCCTCAAGCGCGGGCATGAACTCGCGCAGGTGCTGCGCGTCTTCGACAAGAGCCTGAAACTCGTCAGCGACTGACGGATCGGAATCGATCCGTTCCGGCCAGGGAGGCCGGATGCGAAGGACCCTGCTTGCGCGATGTCAGGCCTCGGCGTCTTCGCGCGGGCGGGTTCGACGAATTTCGATGCTGTCGATGCGCAGTCCGTGGCGCTCGAGGATCGTCAGGACGTAATCGCCGATCTCGATCCGGCCGCCGACCGCCGGCAGCCCCTTTTCGCGTCGCACAGCGAGGCCGCCGATCGTGGAGGTTTCCTCCTGCGGAAGGTCCCATCCGAGCGCACGGTTGATCTCGCGCAGGCGCGTATCGCCACGCACCACGACGACGCCGCTGTCGTCCGGATCGCCGATGATCTGCTCGCCGCGCTCCGCGATCTGCCCCACGACGACCTCGAGGATGTCGTCGAGCGTCACGAGGCCTGTCAACGCGCCGTATTCATCAACGACGAGCGCCATCTTGTTCGGCGTCAAACGGAAGGAATGGAGCTGTTCGCGGAGCGAACGCGTCTCGGGCACATAGACGACCTCCATCGCGCTCGCCTTGAGGTCGATGCGCTCGCTGTCCCAGTCTGCGGCCTCCAGCGCGCGAAGCGCCGCACGCGCGTCGACGATGCCCGCCACCTCGTCGCCACCCGCCCAGATCGGCATGCGCGAATGACGGGACTTCGACAGGATCGACAGAAGCTCGCGCGGGCTCCCGTTCTCGGGCAGGCCGATAATGCGGCTGCGCTGTGTCATCACTTCGTCGAGCGTCATGTCGTCGAGGGCGAGGACGCCGCGCAGCATCTGGCGCTCCTCGATGGCGACGGCGCGCGCCTCGGCGATCTCGTCGGTGCCGTAGATATCGATGAGGCCCTGCAGCTCCTCCTCCGTCTGGCCGGCCCTCGCGGTCGCGGGCTGGATACCGAAGAGGCGGAAGATGATGCGCAGGAGCCAGTTCACCGCCGCGCCGATCGGCCCGACGAGGCGCATCGTCAGCGTCAGGATCGGGGCGGCGCGCAGCGCGGTCTCGTCGGCGCGCTGGATCGCGTAGGTCTTGGGCAGGACCTCGGCGAAAATAACGAGGACGACGGTCATCACGAGCGAGGCGTAGACGACGCCCTGCTCACCGAACCAGCCGATCAGAAGGCCCGAGGCCAGCGCCGTCGCGGTGGTGTTGACGAAATTGTTGCCGACGAGGATTGCCGCGATGAAGCGATCCTTATCGTCCCGCAGCCGCGCGAGGCGTTTGGCGTTGGTGCTGCCCTCCTTGGCGCGGCGCGAAATGAAGGCGTTGCTGGCGGCCGTGAAGGCCGTCTCGCTGCCCGAAAAGAGCGCGGAGAGGACGAGCAGCACGATGATGCCGGCGATCGAGATGAAGGTTGCGAAGTCCATGGGGCTTTGGGCTCGGGCTTTTCGTCGAGATCGTGGAATAGGCGCCCGCCGCTTGCGCGCGAGGGCCGCGGTTCAGAGGAGCGTTCCGGGGTAGGTTTTCTCGTCGGGGAGCGTGGTGTTGCCCTCGCCGAGAGGCTTCTGCATCAGAAGGGTGTCGATCCAGCGGCCGAACTTGAAGCCGGAAGCCTGAAAGATGCCGATCTCGCGGAAGCCGAAGCGCTCGTGGAGACGGATGGATGGCATGTGGTCCGAGCCGCCAATCACCGCGATCATCTGGCGGAAGCCCGCTGCTTCGCACAGCTCGAGGAGTCGCGCGACGAGGAGCCCGCCGACACCGCGCCCCTGCGCTTGAGGGGCGATGTAGATCGAGTCCTCCACCGCCCAGCGATAGGCCGGGCGCGCCCGGAACGGGCCGGCATAGGCATAGCCGAGGATTGAACCATCCCCATCGCAGGCGACGACGTAGGGATAGGATTGCCGCGTCAGCGTTTCGAACCGGGCGATCATCTCCGCTTCGTCCGGCGGCGTCAGCTCGAAGGTCGCGGTGCCGTTGAGGACAGCGTGCGAATAGATCGTCTGGATGGCGGGAATGTCGCTGGCGGCGGCGGGGCGAAGGGCGATGGCGCTCATCGGGATGTCCTGTCGGAATGCCCCCCGTCCTTAACGGTCGCTCCGCCCGCTCACAATGCATTTGCGAGGCGTTCGCGGCCGCGCGGATACAAAAAGGGCGGCCCGAAAGCCGCCCAGTCCGAGGTCGCTACGCTGCAAACTACTCGCGATTGCCGAAGAGCTGCAGCAGGAACATGAACATGTTGATGAAGTTCAGGTAGAGCGACAACGCGCCCATCAGCGCCTTGCGGCCCATCACCAGAGCACCGTCGCCCTCGTAGTACATCTCCTTGATGCGCTGCGTGTCGTAGGCCGTGAGGCCTGCGAAGACGAGGACGCCGATCGCCGAGACGGCAAAGCCGAGCGCGGACGATTGCAGGAAGATGTTGACGATCATCGCGAGGATGATGCCGATCAGGCCCATGAACAGGAACGAGCCCCAGCCGGAGATGTCGCGCTTGGTCGTGTAACCGAAGAGCGACAGGGCGCCGAAGGACGCGGCCGTCACGAAGAAGACCTGAACGATGGATTCCTGCGTGAAGACAAGGAAGATCGTCGAGAGCGAGAGACCGACGAGGGCCGCATAGCTCCAGAAGGTCGCCTGCGCCGCCCCAAGGCTCATCTTATGGACGCGGAATGAGAGGAAGAACACCAGAGCCAGCGGTGCCAGCATCAGTACCCAGCGAAGCGGCGAGGTGAAGACCGTGATGCCGAGCGGCGTCAGCCACAGGTCCGGACGGACCTGAGCGCCACCGTCGACCGGCGTGGTCGAGGTCGCCAGCATGAACAGGCCGTAGGCCGCGACGCCGGTGATGGCGAGGCCGGCGGCCATGTAGTTGTAGACCGACAGCATGTAGCTGCGCAGCCCCTGGTCGATGCTCGCATCCGCGCGGCTACCGGCACTCGGGACACCAGCCCCGTAATTGCGATAGTCAGCCATAGTTATGGTTCCCTTTCTGCGTGTCCCGTCCGGTGTCGGCACCGCATTCACTGACGAGCGCGCCGAGGCGCCGCTGGCGGGACGCCCAGCATGCCTGAGGTGAAATATGCGAAAGCTTGGCTTCCGACACAAGAGGCGAAGGCGAGCACATGCGAGGATTCACGGAGCCCGCAATTAAATTTCCGTTATTCTGCGTCCGCACCGGTTAATCTGGTGCGCGGCTGCAGAACTACAACTCCCGCAGCACGGGAGCAGCCTTCTGCCCGAGGATGCGCCAGGTGCCGGCGAGCCCGAAGCCGATCGTCAGCACGAGCGAGACGACGAGCGTCGTCAGCGCCACCATCGGATCGAAATGGTAGGGCAGCTGCATGATGCGCGAGACGACGAACCAGGCCGCGAGCGCTCCGGCGGCGATGGCGAAGACCGCCGTCGCCGCGCCGAGAAGCGCATATTCCGTCGCGTAGGCCCGGATCAGCGTCGAACGCGTGGCCCCAAGCGTCTTCAGGACGACCGCGTCGTGGATGCGTCCCCGGTTGCCGGCCGCAAGCGCCCCCGACAGGACGAGCACCGAGGCCACGACAGCCACCGCCGCCGCCGCGCGGATGGCGAGCGCGAGCTGGGCGACGAGATCGTTCACCGCGTCCAGCGCCTCGCGAACGCGCACGCTCGTCACGGACGGAAAGTCCTGCGTGATGCCGGTCAGGACGGCGCGTTCCGCCTCGAAGTCGTCCGTGCCCATCTGCAGGGTCGCGAGCCAGGCATGCGGCGCGCCGGCAAAGGTGTTCGGCGAGAACACCATCACGAAGTTGATCGACATGGACTCCCACTCGACCGAGCGCAGATTGGCGATCCGCGCGGTGATTGATCGTCCAAGGACGTTGACCGTGACCGTGTCGCCGACCGAAAGGCCGAGTTCGCCCGCCTCCTGCGCGGCGAAGGAAACGAGCGGCTCGCCGGCATAGTCGGCCGGCCACCATTCTCCCTCGGTCACGGTGGAGTTGGCCGGCACCGACGCATCGTAGGTGATGCCGCGATCGCCGCGCAGCACCCAGGCGCCTTCCGGCGGCACCTCGAGTTCGCGCACGTCCGTGCCGTTCAGTGCCGTGATGCGCCCGCGCAGCATCGGCACGGACTGCAACTCGCTGCCGGGCGAAAGCTCCGCGATGCGCTCAGCGAAGGGTTCGATCTCGGCATTCTGGATGTCGACGAAGAAGAAGTTCGGTGCGCGCGCCGCGATCGACGTGCCGATCTCCCGCCGAAGGTCGTTGTCGATCGTGGCTAGGGTGACGAGAAGCGTGAGCCCCAGCCCGAGCGAGAGGACCACGGAGGCCGTGAGCGCGCCGGGGCGATGGATGTTGCCGATGGCGAGGCGCAGCGGCGTCGAGCGCACGCGCGGAGCCCGCGCGGCGATCTTCTGGACGGCGAAGGCGACAGCGCGCAGGATCACGAAGGCGCAGGCTGTGGCCGCGAGGAAGACCCAGGCGACGAAGCGGTCGCTCGCGATGAACAGCGCCAGCCCGGCGACGAGGAGCGCGAGAACGGCCGCCATGCCGGCATAGGTCCAGCGAATGCGCTGGCGCGCGGCGCTGCCGCCCTGCCGGAAGAGCGCCGTCGCGGCCACGTCGCGCGTGCGCCCGAGCGGCAGAAGTGCAAAGGCGAGCGCGGTCAGGAGCCCGAACAGCGCAGCGACGAGGAGCGCCATCGGGTAGATCGAGGCATTCGCCGCGACCGGGATGACGCTTTCGAGGAAGCCGGCCGTGAGGAACGGCGCGACCGCGCCGAGGACAAGCCCGGCCGCGATGCCGACGCCCGCCAGGATCAGGATCTGGATGAGGTAGATCGCCACGACGAAATTGCCGCCGGCACCGAGCGACTTGAAGGTCGCGATCACGGGCCGCTTGGCATCGAGATAGGCGTTGACGGCATTGGCGACGCCGACGCCGCCGACGATCAGCGCGGTGAGGCCGACGAGCGTCAGGAACTGCGAAAAGCGCTCGATATTGCGCTGAAGGGCGGGGGCTGCTCGGTCGGCCGTGCGCGTCGACCAGCCGGCATCGGGAAAGCGCTCGGTAGCGGCTTCGATCACCTGCGCAGGGTCGGCGTCGGCGTCGGAGAGCGCCACCTTGTAGATGTGGCCGACGAGGCTTCCGGGCTGCACGAGATCGGTCGCCGTCAGCCCGTCCAGCGACATCATCAGGCGCGGCGCGAAGACGAAGCCATCGGACAGAAGGTCCGGCTCGCGCGTCAGGACGGCGCGCAGCTCGATGTCGGCGTCCCCGACGCGCACGATATCGCCGACGTCGAGATTCAGCCGCGCGAAGAGCTCTGCCGCCGCCACCGCGCCGTAGCGCCCGTCCCGCTCGGCCAGGAGTTCCGCCAGCGGCAGGGACGGCTCGGTCTCGACGCTGCCGACCAGCGGATAGGCGCCATCGACGGCCTTCACCTCGGTCAGCGCCTGGTCGCTGGCATCGGGCAGGCGCGCCATCGAGCGGAGCGCGGCGCTTTGCGAGACCGCGCCCTGCTCCGCCAGCCAGGCGCGCTCCTCCTCGCTCGCGAGCCGTTGCGTCAGGCCGAAGCGTAGATCGCCGCCCAGGATCGCCCGACCTTCCTGCGCGATGCCCTCCGTCATCATTTGCGACACCGAGTTGACGGCGGCGATCGAGGCGACGCCCAGCGTGATGCAGGCGAGGAAGATGTAGAAGCCCTTCAGGCCGCCGCGCATCTCGCGCAGCGCAAAGCGCCAGGCGAGCGTCAGGTTGCCCGCCGGGCGCCCATCGTCCGCCGTCACTGCGCCGCTCCCGCGACGAGGTGCGGAGCGGGCGCGGCCTGCGGTTCCGAACGGATCTCGCCGGAGCGCACCGCGACCTCGCGCGAGCAGCGGGCGGCGAGCCCGGAATCGTGCGTGACGAGCACGAGCGTCATCGCCCGCCGCTCGCTCTCGGAGAAGAGAAGGTCCGCGATGACCCGGCCGGTCTCGGCGTCGAGATTGCCGGTCGGCTCGTCGGCGATGAGGATCGCCGGTTCGGGCGCCAGCGCGCGGGCGAGCGCCACGCGTTGCTGCTCGCCGCCCGAGAGCGAGCCGGGATAATGCTCGACGCGCTGCGCAAGACCGACAGCGGCGAGTTCCTCGCGCGCCCGGCCGAAGGCGTCGGAGTGGCCGGCGAGTTCCAGCGGCACCGCGACGTTCTCGAGCGCCGTCATGTTCGGAATGAGGTGGAAGGACTGGAAGACGATGCCGACATGGCGGCCCCGGAAGGCGGCGAGCCGATCCTCGCTCAGTCCCCCGAGGGACTGCCCCGCGATCTCGACGAGCCCTTCGTCGGCCCGCTCGAGCCCGGCGAGAACCATCAGCAGCGTCGACTTGCCCGAACCGGACGGCCCGACGATGCCGACGGATTCGCCCCGCGCCACGGTGAGGTCGATCCCTTTCAGGACATGGACGGCGCTGCGCCCCTCGCCAAGCGTCAGATGAACCTTTCGTAACCGGATCGCAGGTTCTTCCAAGCGGCTGGCCTTCCTATGTTCATGCACGAAGGGCGCTCTCGCCCGCCGTGATCCAAAGAGCGCGGCGCATTTCGCGCCGCAGCACGCCGACATATGGACCCGTGATGCCGCGCTTCCAACTGCCCTCCGCCCTCGTTCTCGCCTTCGTGACGGGCACACTCGCCGTGCAGGCCCATGCGCAGGAGCGGCTGCAGGTCGTCGCCTTCGGCGACAGCCTCGTCGCCGGCTACGGTCTCGCGCCGGGCGAGAGCTTTCCCGAGAAGCTGCAGGTCGCCTTGAGCGAGCGCGGCTACGACGTCGATGTGGTGAACGCGGGCGTGTCCGGCGACACGACCTCGGCCGGGCTCGCCCGGCTCGACTGGTCGGTACCCGAAAGCGCCGACCTCGTGATCGTGGAACTCGGCGCCAACGATGCGCTACGCGGCGTATCGGCGCAGGTGACCGAGCGCAATCTCGACGAGATCCTGACGCGGCTCTCCGCGCGCGGCGATACGGAAGTTGTGCTGGCAGGGATGATCGCGCCGCCGAACATGGGCGGCGACTACGCGCGCGACTTCAACCCTGTCTACGAGGCGGTCGCCGAACGGCACGGAGTGGCGCTCTACCCGTTCTTCCTCGACGGCGTCGCGGCGGACGCCTCGCTCAACCTCGAAGACGGCATGCATCCGAATGCGGACGGTATCGACGTGATCGTGGAGCGCTTCGCCCCGTTCCTGATCGAGCGCCTGGAGGCGCTCAGGCAGGCTCGGGAAGGCTGACGGGCGCGGGAGAACCGAGGGGGCGCAGCGGTGCCAGGCGGTCGGCCATGTCGAGCCTGATCGTCGCCGTCACTTCCGCGCCCTCGATCTCGAGCTTCGGCGAATGGCGGGCGACGATCTTGCGCATCGCGACGTTCTCGCGAAGGAAGTGCACCGCGAGCGAACGGATGCCAGCCCGGCGCGCCTCGGCGAGGATTTCCTCGAAGAGCCTGCTGCCGAGCCCCCGCCCGCGCAGATCGGCCTCGAGCGAGAAGGCCGCTTCGGCCTTTGCACCGTCGCGTCCCAGCCCGCAGAGCTCGGCCGCCCCACGCAGGATGCCGTCGCTGAAAAGGCCGATGATGCAGCCCTCGTCCGTCAGCGCGTCGGCGGCATAACGTTCGATGAAGGCGTCGTTGACCGGCGAGCCGAAGCGCAGCCTGCGCCCTCGCGCGTCCAGGCGCAGGAGATGATCGCGAAAAGCTGCGGTGTCCGAAGTGCGCAGGCGCCGCATTCCTTCGCAGCGGCCGGACGGCAGGGCCACCGGCTCGGCGATCTGGAATTCTGCGGGTTGGGCGAAGCGAGTCATGAAGAGGGCTCGTCTGGTGTCGACCGGCGCCTCCCTCGCCTCCTGTCAGATAAGCCTCCACACGGCGGCGCACCATCGCCGCTTGTGCATTGCAGCCATGCAGCCTTGCAGTCGGGCCGATGCGGTGGGATTCTCTGATTCGCGCGAAGTTCCATATGCCGCGAAAGGGCCTGCCATGCCACGCCTGTTCACCGCCATCGAGATCGCCCGCGACTCCGCATTGTCCCTCTCACTCCTGCGCGGCGGCCTGCCGGGCGCGCGCTGGATCGACCCGGAGAATTTCCACCTCACGCTCCGCTTTCTCGGCGATATCGACGCCCGCACGGCCGACGAGGCCGTCGCCGCGCTCGACCGGATCCAGCGGCCCGCCTTTCGCATCGCCCTTCGCGGTCTCGGCGCCTTCGGCTCCAAGAAGCCGCATTCGATCTATGCCGGGGTCACACCCTCGCCCGAACTCGACGCGCTTCAGGGCGATGTCGATCGGGCGCTGCGCCGCGTCGGCCTGGCGCCGGATGCCCGCAAGTTCGTGCCGCACGTCACGCTGGCCCGTCTGCGCAGCGCCAAGGCCGAGGAGGTGGCGCATTACCTCTCCTCCCGCGGCGGCTTCGCCACGCAGCCCTTCACCGTCACCCGCTTCTGCCTCTTCTCCTCGCGCGATTCCGTCGGCGGCGGTCCGTACCTGATGGAGGAAGCCTTCGAACTCGTGGAGGCGCCCCGCACAGGGGCGGCCCGGCACGAGGTGATGGCGGCCCACGCCCCGTTCCACCGTTAGCCGGCTCACCCGACGCTCGGGCGGCGCGGGCTTCCCCTCGCCCCGCCCGATGCCTATCTCTCCGCGATGACAATGAAATCGGGCGGAGGCCGTCAGACCTTGGAACTGCAGCGCGAGCATATCGGCGAGATTCTGCGCCCGGCGAGCGAGGCGGAGCGCGACGGACAGGAGAAACGGGTCAGGCGCTCCTTCTTCAAGACGATGAAGCGCGCCGCGCGTTTCATCCCCTTCTCGCAGGACGTCGTCGCCTCCTACTATTGTGCGATCGACAGGAAGACGCCGGCCGCCACGCGGGGCGTCCTTCTGGCGGCCCTCGCCTACTTCGTGCTGCCGTTCGACGTCATTCCCGATTTCGTGATGGGGCTCGGCTTCACGGATGACGCGGCCGTGCTTCTCGCCGCCTTCACCGCCGTCCAGCGCGACATCCGCCCGGAGCACTACGAGAAGGCGCGACACGCCCTTAACGAAGACGCTAAGGAAGACTGACGCTTCGCCTCCCCTCTTTCATGACGACGACAAATTCTCGCCTTTTTCGACGCGTTCCTCGACCCCGCCACCGCCTTGCCTCGACGGCAGACGCCCGGCGCGCCCTTCGTGTTTACGCCGCATAAAGGGCTTTCGAATTATCTTCGGCGCAGTTGCACTTGCCCCACTATGGGCGAGCGAACGCGACTCTTCACCAGATTGAGAAGCGGGGAGCCCCATGTCCTTAATGAAAGCCCTGACCGCCGCGGGCGTCGCACTCGTCCTGTCGACCGCAGCGAGCCTGGCGCAGACGCCCAACCGTATCAACCAGTTCAACGATTGGGGCACCTACTCCTATCAGGCGGACGGCAACCGCGTGTGCTACGCCCTCTCCACGCCCACCGCCATGCAGCCCTCCAGCGTCAACCACGGCGACATCTTCTTCCTCGTCTCCCAGAAGCCCGGTACCAGCGCTTTCGAGCCGCAGGTGGTCATGGGCTACCCCTTGCGCGAGGGAAGCCAGGTGACCGTCAATGTCGACGGGCGCGCCTTCACTATGTTTACGCGCGGTGAATCGGCCTGGGTCGAGGACGCTTCTCAGGAACCCGCTCTCGTATCGGCCATGCGTGCCGGGCGCACGATGACCGTCAGCGCCGTTTCGGCGCGCGGCACCAACACGAGCTATACCTACTCGCTCGCCGGCATCACGGCGGCCGTCAACTCGATCGGCAGTTGCAGCTGAGCTGACCCTTGACGTGACCGCGCCGGCGGCCCGCCGGCGCGGATTTTCGGCGCATGCCTTGCGATTTCGCGCCGAAAGGCGCATTTCATCGCCTTCGACGATCTTCAGAACGATCCGCTGTGAAGGACCGGCGTGCCCGCGCCGGCGGATGAACCGATGAGCGCCACCCTCGATCTCGCCAACGCCGCCTCGCGCCTTGCCGCCGACGCACGCCCGTCCGCGCCCGCCGCGCCGCGCTCGCTCCTCGGCCTGTCTCGCGAGGAACTGGGCGAGGCCCTCGGCTCGATCGGGGTGCCCCTCAAGCAGCAGCGCATGCGCGCGGCCCAGCTCTGGCACTGGCTCTATGTGCGCGGTGTTTCCGACTTCTCGCAGATGGCCAATGTCTCGCGCGATCTGCGCGGCGCGCTGGCGGAGAATTTCGAGATCGCGCGGCCGGAGATCGTCGAGGAGCAGATTTCCGTCGACGGCACGCGAAAGTGGCTCTTCCGCTTCCCAGCGCGAGGCGCCGGCCGCCCCGTCGAGATCGAGACGGTCTACATCCCCGAGGAAGGACGCGGCACGCTCTGCGTCTCCTCCCAGGTCGGCTGCACGCTGACCTGCACCTTCTGCCACACCGGCACACAGCGCCTTGTGCGCAATCTCGAGCCATCCGAAATCGTCGGTCAGATCCTGACGGCACGCGAGCGCCTCGGCGATCTCCCGGCCGCCGACACGCCGGCCGGTGCCATCGTCCCTTCCGAGGGGCGCCTCGTCTCCAACGTCGTGATGATGGGCATGGGCGAGCCGCTCTACAATTACGACAACGTCAAGCGTGCGCTTGCCGTGGCGAGCGACGGCGACGGCATCTCGCTCTCCAAGCGCCGCATCACCCTCTCCACCTCCGGCGTCGTTCCGATGATCGGCAAGACCGGCGAGGAGATGGGCGTCATGCTTGCCATCTCGCTCCACGCCGTGCGCGACGAATTGCGCGACGTCCTAGTGCCGATCAACAAGAAGTACCCGATCGAGGAGCTGATGGCCGCCTGCCGGGCCTATCCGGGCCTGTCGAACGCGCGCCGCATCACCTTCGAATACGTGATGCTGAAGGGCGTCAACGACAGTCTCGCCGACGCGCGCGAACTGGTCCGGCTGCTCAAGGGCATCCCGGCCAAGATCAATCTGATCCCGTTCAACCCGTGGCCGGGCACCGAGTACGAGTGCTCGGACTGGGACCAGATCGAGCGCTTCGCCGACCTCGTGAACGAGGCGGGCTACGCCTCGCCGATCCGCACGCCGCGCGGGCGCGACATCTTCGCGGCCTGCGGACAGCTGAAGTCGGAATCAGAGCGTATGAAGAAGGGCGACCGGCTGGCGCTCGAAGCGGCCGTCGCGCTGTGAGCGCACACGCCGCGTGATCGCCGTCCTGCGCTTCCTGTTCGTCATCCCGCTCGCCTTCGTGGCGGGGTGCTTTGCGGCGTCGATCGCGCTTCTGTGGCCGTTCCTCGATCTGGCACCGGTCATGCGCGACGATCCCGTGGCAATCATCCAGCTCTTCATCGGCTTCATGGCGCAGGCCGCCCAGATCGGCACGGTCGCGCTCGTTCCCTGGGCGATCTTCATGGTGGTGACGGAAATCTTCGCCATCTCCTCCGTCATCGTCCATATCATCACCGGTATCGTCGCGGGCCTTGCCCTCACGCGTCACTGGTATGGCGACGGCGCGCCCGGCTCCATCGAGACCGCAATGACCGTCGGCGGGCTCGCCTTCTTCCTCGTCTACTGGACGATCGCAGGGCGCAGCGCGGGCGGCTGGCGCAGGAACGCGGAACCTCGTCCCCGCGACGAGTAAAATTGATAAGCGAAGATAACGCAGCGTTAATCAACCATAGCGTGCAGTTTGTTTAGACTCTGCATGGTTTAGTCGGCCTCGGGGTTTACGGGGTTGAGATAATGGCCGCTGGTCTGATCAGGCGCTTCATCGAAAATCGCAAGGCGAGCATTCCCGTGATGACCGCAGTGCTCTTGATGCCAATGATCGTTATCTCGGGCGGCGCGATCGACCTCATCGCGCATGAGCGTATGCGCTCCAAATTGCAGGACGGTCTCGATCGCGGTGTCCTCGCCGCCGCTTCGCTCGCTCAAACTCAACCGACGCGCGAAACGATCGAAAGCTACCTGCGGACGGTCGCGCCCGAGGGCAGCTATCAGTTGCAGTTCACTGAAGAACGCTACACCAATTCGCGCACTGTCGAGGCGACGCTGGAAAGCTCGATCGACACCGTCTTCCTCTCGCTGATCGGCATCGACTCGATTGCAGCGAATGCCCGGTCGAAGGCGCAAGAAGAGCGGTCCAATATCGAAATCTCTTTGCTTCTCGACGTCTCCGGCTCGATGCGCTGGGGCTCGTCGAACTCGTTCGCCGGCATCGGCAGGATGCGCATCGACGCCCTGCGCCCGGCGGCGAACGGCTTTCTGGACGTCGTCCTGAACGACGAGTCCCGGGAATATACGACCGTCAATGTGATCCCTTATGCAGGACAGGTCAGTGTCGGCCCGGTGATCTTCGATGCCCTCATGGGCGGCCGCCGAACGCATAGCCGGTCCTCCTGCTTCGAGTTCCTGGAAAGCGACTTCACACTCAGCGTCCCGGACTTCTCGCAGCGGCATCAGACCCAGCACTTCACCCAGGCCAACCATCATACGAAGCTGAACACGCAGGAGCGCACGATCACGCAACCCTGGTGGTGCCCGGACGACCCGCACGAGGCGATGGCCAGCAATCAGCCCGATTACGTTCCCAACGAGGGGCGCGATACGGATGTGACGTCGATCTCGCTGATGTCGAACCGGCGCGACGCGCTGAAGACCCGCATCGACAACTACAAGCTCTACGACGGCACGGGCACGCCGATCGCGATGAAATACGGCCTGCTGCTCCTCGACCCGGCCATCCAGCCGATGATCGCACAGGCCTCCCGGTACCCGCCCATGGCCAACGCGCTGGGTCTCGACCCGAAATTTGCCAACCGCCCGGCCCGCTTCGAGGATCGGGATACGAGAAAATTCATCGTGCTGATGACCGACGGCGAGATCAGCAGCCAGCGCAAGCCGAAGGAAGAGGGTGCGATTCAGTATTACAGCGACGGCAATCGCAATAGGGACGTCTTCAACGCGGGCCGGGCGGTAGCGCTGACGCAACAGCTCTGCGACGCAGCCAAAAACAAGGGTGTGACGATCTTCACGATCGGGTTCGAGGTCAACAACAACGCCGCCAGCCAGATGACCAAGTGCGCCACGAGCCCGTCGCACTTCTTCCGCGTCAATTCCCTCAACATCAGCGATGCATTCAAGTCGATTGCCTCCGCGATCCAGCAGATCAAGCTGATCGGCTGAGCGATGCGAACCTTCCTCACCCCGATAGCCCGCTTCCGTAGAAACGCATCCGGCGCAGCCGCGCTCGAATTCGCCATCGTCGCGCCGATCTTCTTCGCGCTGGTCTTCTCCGCCTTCGAGGGCGGATGGCTGATGACGCGCGCGATCCTGCAGGACGCGGCCGTCAACAAGGTGGTTCGCGAGCTGCGGATCGGAAACAGGGACCTCATCACGGCCGATGCCGTGAAAGCGCGCATCTGCGAGGAGGCGATGGTCCTAGGCGATTGCCGCGCCTCGACCGTGGTGGAACTCATCGTCATGAAGGACGACAGCGCCCTCGTCCCGAACGATCGCGCTCCCTGCCGGCACCGCGGCAGCGCCCCCGCCTTCAATTCCGGCGCACGTGCCGACTTCATGTTCGTGCGCGTCTGCACCTCCGTCAAACCGATCACGCCGTGGATCGGCCTCGCCGCCGCCCTGCCGGACGATTCCACCGGCGCCTACGGCATCGTCTCCAAAGCCGCCTTCGTGAACGAGCCGGAGTAATGTCCAACCGCAAGAAGCCAGTTCGGAAAGCGCGCTTTACAAGCGACACGCGCGGTGTTGCCGCGATCGAGTTCGCGTTCATCGCGCCGCTGTTGATCCTGATCCTCTTCGGCTGCATCTCCTTCTTCCAGTTCTACCGCACCGGACTCGCGCTCGACCGCGCGACGGCGACGGTCAGCGACCTGATGTCCCGCCAGGAGACGCTGTCGAGCAGCTATCTCGACCGGCGCATCAAGACCAATCTCAGCCGTCTCGTCGGCGAGGGCATCCAACCTCTGGAGATGCGGGTCTCCAGCCTGACCATGGACGGCGGCAGCTATCGTGTGGACTGGACCTATCCGCGAACCGCGGGGCCTGGGTTTGCCGGACGGGCGCTGCCGATGGACATCCTGCCGAGGATCGCGAACGGCGACTCCGTTCTCCTGACCGAAACGACCATCACCCAGCAGGCGCTCATCGATGTCGCAGGCGTCCCGCAGGTCAGCCACAATTCGACGGCAGCCGTGCGGCCGCGCTTCTACAGGCAGATCGCGGGCCCGTACTGACAGCGTCGCCGCGGCGAACTATATCGAGCGTCGACGCGAGAACTTCGCGCCGCATCGAGGACATACCGGAATGCCCACTTCCCGCGCCGTCGTTCCCACGGCCAGCGCCAGCCGCTACCTTCAGCAGCTCTGCAAGCACTGGTCGCACAGGTTCGACGTCACTTTCGATCCGCAGCACGGCGCGGTACCCTTCGGCGAAGGTCGGGCGGCGGAGTTCTTCGCCGACGAGAACGCCCTGACCGCCGAGGTGGCAACGCCGGACGAGACCTCGCTCAGGCAGATGCAGGATGTGGTCGCCGATCATTTGAAGCGCTTCGCGTTCCGCGAGGAACTCGCCTTCGACTGGCAGCCGGTCGAGCGCTGACGGCAGAAGAAGGAGCGACGATGATGGCAAGACGCCCGAGCAACCCGCGGGACGCGGCCGAGGCCGCCTTCCGGTCCGCGACCGCCAAGCCCGCCGAGCGCATGCGCGAGGCCACGGCCGTCCCGGGCGTGAAGGAAAGCGTGACCCTGCGCGTCGACAGCGACATCGTCGAGTGGTTCCAGACCGAGGGGCCGGGCTGGCAGGACCGCATGGTCGAAGCGTTGCGCGCGGCTGCCGGGAAGTAGCCTCGGTCCGGTAGCCTTGCCTTGATCGGGCGAGGAGCCAGATCAGGCTGATGATCACCGTTCATCACCTCAACAATTCGCGCTCGCAGCGCGTGCTCTGGCTCCTCGAGGAGCTCGGCCTGCCCTACGAGGTCAAGCGCTACGAGCGCCTGAAGAGCCTGCAGGCGCCGCCCGAGCTGAAGGCCGTCCACCCGCTCGGCAAATCCCCCATCCTGACCGAGGGCGATCTCACCATTGCCGAGACCGGCGCGATCGTCGCCTATGTTCTGGAGACGCATGCGCGCGGGCGCCTGTTGCCGGAGCCCGGCAGCCCGGCCTACTGGGACTATCAGCACTTCCTGCACTACGCGGAAGGCTCGGCGATGCCGCCGCTCTTCCTGCGGCTCGTTCTGTCGCAGATTCCCAAGCGCGCGCCCTTCTTTGCGAGACCGATCCTCTCGGCCGCCATGGCCAAGGTCGATTCCGTGCTGATCGAGCCGGAAACCCAGCGCCACATGGACCATTGGGAGGCCGCGCTTTCGAAGGGCGGCTGGTTTGCCGGCGGGGAGTTTACCGCCGCCGACGTGATGATGAGCTTCCCGGTGGAGGCCGGCGCTTCACGGCTCGACTACTCCCACCGCCCCGCGCTCAAGGATTTTCTGGCGCGTATCCATGCGCGCCCGGCATACAAGGCTGCGCTCGCGAAAGGCGGCCCCTACGCCTACGCCTGAGCCGTTCAGCGCCAGGCAACAAGGATCGTTCCCGCCGCGATGAGGGCGACACCGGTCCAGTTCTGGAATGACAGCCGCTCGCCCAGGAAGGCGCCGCCGAAGAGCGCGACCAGAACGACCGACAGCTTGTCGACCGGCGCGACCTGCGACGCCTGCCCGATCTGCAGCGCGCGGAAGTAACACAGCCACGAGGCGCCGGTCGCCAGCCCAGACAAGATGAGGAAGACGAGCGCGCGGCCCGGCACCTCGGCCGGAGAGCGCCAGTGTCCGCCGAAGGTGACGATCGCCGCCGTCATGACGAGGATGACGATGGTCCGCAGGAAGGTCGCGTAGTCGGACTGGAGCCCGGCCACACCGATCTTGCCGAAGATTGCTGTCAGGGCCGCGAAAGCGGCCGCCAGCAGAGCCCAGAACTGCCAGGAGAGCGCCATCAGGCGCGCGCCAGCAGAATGTGGAGCGCAAAGCCCGAGAAGACCGAGGCGAAGATCCAGTCGATCGCGCGCATGATCTTCGGCTTCCGGCGCAGCAGGGCCGTGAAGCGCTCGGCGGCGAGGATTATCGCGAGCGCGATCGGCGTCGCGATGACAATGAAATAGACCCCGAAGAAGAACAGCTTCTGCCAGGCGTGCGGATCGGCGGCGGAGACGAACTGCGGCATGAACGTCACGTTGAAGAGGATGACCTTGGGGTTGAGGAGATTCACCCCGACCCCGGTCAGCCAGTGGCTCGTCAGACTGCGCGGCGCCCTCACCGCCTGCGTGTCGAGGCGCAGCGCGGAGCCCGAGCGCAGCGCCTGGACGGCAAGGAAGACGAGATAGCCGGCGCCGACGACCTTGAGGACGAGGAACGCCTGCGGGGAGGCGGCGATCAGCGCCGACAGACCGAGCGCGGCGAGCGTCGTATGGACGAGGATCCCGGTCGAGGCGCCCAGCATCGTCGCGATCCCGGCCGCCCGGCCCGCGCTGAGCGTACGTCCGAGAAACAGCGTCATGTCCGGCCCGGGCGTCATCGTCAGAACGAGAGCGGCGAGGGTGAAGGCGAGAAGCGAGGGGGCGTCGGGCAGGAATGTCATGCGGCTCTCGTCAGCCGTGGCGGATCGCACGCAGCCTTACGCCGGCGCCGCCCGGCCCGCCACCCGGTTTTCGACGGCTCTTCCGCGACTTTCACTCGAACGTCATAAAACCTGCGCCATGCTACGAAGCAATGACCTCGCCTGAAATTTCTCCTCCTCGTCGAGATGCCGGCTCCGTGCAGGAGGTCCTGCGCGCCTTCGCCCGCCTCGGGCTGACCGCCTTCGGCGGACCGGTGGCGCATCTGGGCTACTTCCGCACGGAGTTCGTCGAGCGGCGTCGCTGGCTGAGCGACGCCGACTACGCCGATCTTGTCGCGCTGTGCCAGTTCCTGCCGGGCCCGGCGTCCAGCCAGGTGGGCTTCGCGCTCGGCCTCGGAAGAGCCGGGCTCGCAGGGGCGCTGGCGGCCTTCATCGCCTTCACCCTGCCCTCGGCGCTTCTGCTCGTCGCCTTCGCCGCGCTGTCCCCGGCGCTGGACGGGCCTGTCCTCGCCGGCTTCGTCGACGGGCTGAAGCTTGCGGCGGTCGCCGTCGTCGCCCACGCCGTCCTCGGCATGGCGCGCTCGCTCTGCCCCGACAGGCCGCGCACTGCGATCGCGCTCCTGGCGCTGGCGCTCGTCACGCTGGTCGCCGGCGCCGCTGGCCAGCTCGCCGCGATCCTCGCGGGAATGGCGATCGGCCTTATCGGCCTGAGAGCCGACGCGCCCGGCGACGCGCTCCCGTCCGCGCGCAGCTTGCGGCCGCGCACCGGCCTTTTCGCGCTGGCGGCCCTCATCGTCGTCGCTGCGCTCCTGCCTGCGCTCGCAGCTCTCGGTGTCCCGTTCGCGGGCCTGGCGGACGGGTTCTTCCGGGCCGGTGCACTCGTCTTCGGCGGCGGGCATGTCGTCTTGCCGCTGCTGGAGGCCGAGACCGTCGCCACCGGCCTTGTCGCCGCCGACACCTTCCTTGCAGGCTACGGTGCCGCACAGGCCGTGCCCGGACCGCTCTTCACCTTCGCGGCCTATCTCGGCTTTGCCGCGGGAACCGGTCCCGCCGGCGCTCTCGCGGGGTCGCTCGTCGCGCTTGTCGCGATCTTCCTGCCAGGCTTCCTCCTGCTTCTCGCCGCCCTGCCCTTCTGGGACCGGCTGAAGCGCCGCCCCCGCGCGCTTGGTGCAGTGGCCGGTGCGAACGCGGCGGTGGTCGGCGTCCTCGGCGCCGCGCTCTACGATCCGGTGTTCACATCGGCCGTGCGCGGGCCGGTGGACTTCCTCGTCGCCGTCGCCGCCTTCCTGATGCTGACGGTCTGGAGGGTTTCGCCGCTTGCCGTCGTCGCCTTCGCCGCCCTTTGCGGTCTGGCGCGAGTGCTGTAGACGACGGCCACCGTCACTTTTTCCGGGATCCGAACAGACAATGGCCCTGCCGCGCGACGTGAAGAAGGTCGTCCTCGCCTATTCGGGCGGGCTCGACACCTCCATCATCCTGAAATGGCTCCAGACGGAGCTCGGCGCGGAGGTCGTCACCTTCACCGCCGATCTTGGCCAGGGCGAGGAACTGGAGCCGGCGCGCCGCAAGGCCGAGATGCTCGGCATCAAGGAGATCTTCATCGAGGACGTGCGCGAGGAGTTCGTGCGCGACTTCGTCTTCCCGATGTTCCGCGCCAACGCCGTCTACGAGGGCGTCTATCTGCTCGGCACCTCGATCGCGCGGCCGCTGATCTCCAAGCATCTCATCGAGATCGCGAAGAAGACGGGCGCCGACGCCATCGCGCACGGCGCCACCGGCAAGGGCAACGACCAGGTCCGCTTCGAGCTTTCCGCCTATGCGCTGAACCCGGACATCAAGATCATCGCGCCGTGGCGCGACTGGGCGTTCAAGAGCCGCACCGATCTCCTGGACTTCGCCGAGAAGAACCAGATCCCGGTCGCCAAGGACAAGCAGGGCGAGGCCCCATTCTCGGTCGATGCCAACCTCCTGCACTCCTCCTCGGAAGGAAAGGTGCTGGAGGACCCGGCCGTCGAGGCACCGGAATACGTCCACATGCGCACGATTTCACCCGAGGACGCACCGGACAGGGCGACGACCATCACCGTCGGCTTCGAGCGCGGCGATGCGGTCTCCATCGACGGGGAGCGCCTCTCACCCGCGACCCTTCTGGCCAGGCTCAACGATCTCGGCCGCGACAACGGCATTGGTCGTCTCGACCTCGTCGAGAACCGCTTCGTCGGCATGAAGTCGCGCGGGGTCTACGAGACGCCGGGCGGCACGATCCTGCTGGCCGCCCACCGCGCGATGGAATCCATCACGCTCGACCGTGGCGCGGCGCACCTCAAGGACGAGATCATGCCGCGCTATGCGGAGCTGATCTATTACGGTTTCTGGTTCTCGCCCGAGCGCGAGATGCTGCAGGCGCTGATCGACAAGAGCCAGGAGCATGTCGAAGGCGAGGTGACATTGAAGCTCTACAAGGGCAACGTGATGGTCATCGGCCGCAGCTCGCCGAAGTCTCTCTATTCGGACCAACTTGTCACCTTCGAGGACGACCAGGGCGCCTACGACCAGAAGGACGCGGCCGGCTTCATCAAGCTGAACGCCCTGCGTCTTCGCACCCTCGCCAAGCGCGACAGGCTATAGGAAGCCTGAAGGCGGCGGGCGCTCAGCCCGCCGCCTTCAGCGGCCGGAACTCGTTCTCGCTGCGCGTCGCGAGCGAAACCGCGACGATGGCCAGGAGCGAGAACAGGAAGCCCGGGATGATCTCGTAGACGCCGGGCCCGCCGAGGAAGCTCGCGTTCCAGCCGAGCGAAATCCAGACAAGCACCGTCACCGCGCCGGTGACGAGGCCGGCGACCGCTCCGGCGCCGCTCATGCGCGGCCACAGGAGCGCGAGCAGGATGAGCGGGCCGAAGGCGGCGCCGAAGCCGGCCCAGGCGTTGGCCACGAGGCCGAGAACCTGCGACTCGGGATCACCCGCGATCACCGCCGCGACAAGCCCCACCAGCACCACACAGACGCGCCCGACCGTCACGCGCTCGCGCTCGCCTGCCTCGCGCCGCAGGAACAGACGGTAGAGGTCTTCGGTCAGCGAGGAGGACGCGACGAGAAGCTGGGAGGAAATCGTGCTCATCACCGCCGCCAGGAGAGCGGCCAGGAGGAAGCCCGTGACGAGCGGGTGGAAGAGAAGGTCGGCAAGGACGATGAAGATCGTCTCCGGATCCGTGACCTCCAACCCGTTGCGCAGCGCGTAGGCGCGCCCGAAGATGCCGACGCCGACGGCGCCGAGGAGCGAGACCGCCATCCACGCCATGCCGATGTTGCGCGCGGCGGGAACGTCGCGCACCGAGCGGATCGCCATGAAGCGCACGATGATGTGCGGCTGGCCGAAATAGCCGAGACCCCAGGTGACGGCGGAGAGGAAGCCGACGAAGGTCAGCCCTCCGGTGAGTGAGAGGAAATTCGGATCCACCGCCGACAGGCGCTCGCCCGCCTGTGCGAAGCCCGCGCCCTCTCCAGCGTAAAGAACCACCGCCGGCATGATGATCAGCGCCAGCATCATGATGAGGCCCTGCACGAAATCGGTGAGGCTGACAGCCAGGAACCCGCCGACGACGGTGTAGGCGAGCACCACGAGCAGCGTCAGCCAGACGCCGAGCGCATAGTCGCTCACGCCCGGCAGATCGAGGAGGTCGGCGAAGGCGCTCTCGAACAGCTTGCCCCCGGCAACGAGCCCGGAAGCCGTGTAGACCGCGAAGAAGACGACGATCACCAGCGCCGAGATGGTGCGCAACGCCACGGCCCGCGTGGGGAACCGGCTGGCGAGGAATTGCGGGATCGTGAGGCTGTTGTCGTAGCGTTCCGTCTGCTCGCGCAGGCGCGGGGCGACGACGATCCAGTTGACGAAGGCGCCGACGAAGAGCCCGATGCCGATCCAGGCCTCGACGAGACCCGAGGCATAAAGCGCCCCCGGCAGGCCGAGCAGGAGCCAGCCGCTCATGTCGGACGCGCCGGCCGAAAGCGCCGCAACCGAAGGGCGCAGACGGCGCCCGCCCAGCATGTAGTCTTCCGAACTGGCCGTGGAGCGTCGCCAGGCATAGAGGCCTATGGCGAGCATCAGCACGAAATAGGCCGAAAGGCTGATCCAGATACCTGTCAAGGCGATGCTCCCGCTGCGTCCCGTCTTTTCACGTGCCGGACTTCTATCGACCGGACACGCGGAGACAAGCCCCAGCGGAAGCCTTTGTCTCAGGCAGCGACTGTCGACGGGTTCGTCGCGCCGCGATTGTAGGCCATCGCCGTGACGACGCCTGCAAGCCAGACGAGAGCCAGCGCCCACCAGATGCCGCCGTAGATCAGCGACATGCCGATGAGGCCGGCCTGCACCACGTAGTAGGCCATCGGGATCAGCGTCATGCGGATGACGTCGCCCTCGCGGTCGGTGAGGCCGACGACCGCCGAGGCCGCCACCACGTTGTGCACGCAGATCATGTTGCCGGCGGCGCCGCCCACGGCCTGCAGCGTAACGACGATCATCGCGCCGAAGCCGGCAAGTCCAATCTGCTCGGCGGCCGAGAACTGGAAGAGCGAGAACATCATGTTCGAGACGGTGTTCGACCCGGCGATGAAGGCGCCGAGCGCGCCGATGAGCGGCGAGAACAGCGGCCAGGTCCCGCCCGTCGCGCCGGCCACGCCCTCGGCCAGCACCAGCGGCATGGACTCGAAGGGCCCGCGCCCAGTGTTCAGGAACACCTGCACCATCGGCACGGCAATGAGGAGAGCGGGCGCGGCTGCGACCATCGTCTGCGCCGAGCCGGACCAGGCGCGCCCGTAGGCCGCGCCGCTCATCTTGAACAGAAAGAAGGAGATCACGGAGGCGATGATCAGGATCGAGCCCGGCGAGTAGAGAAGCTGCGCGGTGGCGTTGATCCCCGAGCCGAACAGGTCGGTGAAGGCAAGTGTCGCCTCTGGCGAAGTCAGGGCGGCCTTCAGGGGCGCGATGACGCGCGTGGCCACCAGAAGCAGCGCGACGATGAGGTAAGGCGACCAGGCCCGCATCAGGGAGATGCCGCGGCCGGGCGCTGCAGGCGCGGCCGCCATGTCTTCGGCCTCGGCCGAGCGCAGCGTGCCGAACCAGTGCTCGTTCGCCGCCGAGCGCGCCGGGAAGTCGAACCGGTCCTTCGGCATCAGGAAGCCGGCGCGCGCCGCCGGCACGACGATGGCGAGGCCGATGAGCCCGCCGAGGAGCGAGGGGAACTCCGGCCCGAGGAGCCAGGCGACGAGATAGTACGGGACCGTGAAGGCGAAGCCGGCGAAGAGCGCGAAGGGCCAGACGCGGAAGCCATCGGCGAAGGAACGGTTGGCGCCGAAGAAGCGCGTGAGCATGCCCACCATCATCAACGGAATGACGAAGCCGACGATGGCGTGGACCATCGCGACGTTGGCGGCGACCGCCACGATGTATTCGGGGACCGAGAGCGGCGCGATGCTCGCGGCCACTTCCGCACTCGATCCGAGGCCCGTCTGGACGCCGACGAGCATGGGCGTGCCGACCGCGCCGAAGGAGACCGGGACGGACTGGATGATGAGCGTGACAAGAACGGCCGCCATCGCCGGGAAGCCGATCGCAACGAGCAGCGGCGCGGCGACGGCAGCCGGCGTTCCGAAGCCCGAGGCGCCCTCGATCATCGAGCCGAAGAGCCAGGCGATGATGATCGCCTGGATGCGCCTGTCGGGCGAAAGCTCGGTGAAGCCGTTGCGGATCGCGCGAATCGCGCCGCTTTCCTGCACCGTCTGCAGAAGGAGGATGGAGCCGAAGATGATGAAGAGCAGCGTCAGCGCGGTGACGATGCCGTTGATCGTAGCCGCCGCGACGGTGGAGAAGGCCTGCCCCCAGACTGTAAGCGCGAGCAGCGCCGTCGCGAGATAGGCGACGAGCATCGCGAGCTTCGCCGAACGTCGCATCACCACCAGAAGAATGAAGACGATGGCGATCGGCGCGAGCGCCAGTACGAACAATAGGCCTTGATTCACGACGACGCCTCCCCCGGTCATCCTACTCCCGAGTGTGAAGCTATCGGAGGAATTCGGTGTTGTCTTCCTCTTCCTGTGCGAGAGTTGCTCGAAGCGGTGGAAATGCGAAGCCTGCCTTCCCATCTGCCGGGGACGCAAGACGGAGAGTTCCGCGATGATCCCCTATTCCGTTCTCGATCTTTCGCCCGTGCCCGAAGGCTCGACGCCGGCCGACGCGATGGCCAACACGCTGGACCTTGCGCAAAACGCGGAAAGCTGGGGCTACAGGCGTTTCTGGTTGGCCGAGCACCACAACATGACCGGGATCGCCAGCGCCGCGACGGCCGTCGTCATCGGCCATGTGGCAGGCGGGACGAAGACGATCCGCGTCGGCGCGGGCGGGATCATGCTCCCGAACCACGCCCCGCTCGTGATCGCCGAGCAGTTCGGCACGCTCGCGACGCTCTATCCGGACCGGATCGACCTCGGCGTCGGACGCGCGCCGGGGACCGACATGCTGACAGCGCGCGCGCTGCGCCGCAGCCTTGAGAACTCCGACAACTTCCCCCAAGATGTCGTCGAGCTGATGGCCTATTTCGAGGAGGCCGAGCCGAACCAGCGCATTCGCGCCGTGCCTGGCATGGGCACCAACGTCCCCGTCTGGATTCTAGGCTCCTCGCTCTTCGGCGCGCAGCTTGCCGCCCATCTCGGGCTGCCCTACGCCTTCGCCTCGCATTTCGCGCCGGCCGCATTGGAGCAGGCCGTCGAGGTCTATCGCCAGACCTTCCGGCCCGGCGCGATCGACGCGCCGCACTTCATGCTCGCGATCAACGTCTTCGCCGCCGAGACGGACGCGGAGGGCCGGCGGCTCCAGTCGTCCATGCAGCAGGCTTTCGCGCGGCTTCGCTCCGGGCAGCCGGGGCCGTTGCCGCGCCCGGTCGACGACATCGACGCCGAGATCGGCGAGGGCGCGCGGGCAATGGTGGATGAGGCACTGCGCATTTCGGCGGTGGGGTCCGCGCAGACGGTGCGCGAGAAACTCGGCGGCTTCATCGAGGCCTACAGGCCGGACGAGGTGATCCTCACCGGCCAGATTCACGACCATGCCGCGCGGGTGAACTCCTTCCGCATCGCCGCCCAGATCATGCAGGATCTGGGGAACGCCGAGCCGAGCCTCGCGGCCGAATAGGCCCTACTCGCCGGTCGCTTGCGCGGGCGGCAGTGAACGCTCGTCGGCGCGGTAGACGAGATAGGCGGCGATCGCCATCGCCGCCATCGCCGGGATGACGATCTGCGTGGCCAGAACCGGCTCCCCGATCGCCGCGCAGATAAGCCCGCCGACGAGACCCGCGCCCATCTGAACGAAACCCATTGCGGCGGCTGCAGCGCCGGCGATGCCGGGGAACGGCGCGAGAGAGGCCGTCGTCATCGCCGGCATCACGAACGCGACGCCGAAGGCATAGACACCGATCGGCACCATGATCGACAGATAGGACACCGGCAGGAGCCAGATGCTGAGAAGCAGCATTGCGCCGCCGAGGCCGACGCAGAACAGGCCGAGCGGGACCAGTCCGTAGGCGGTGTAGCGCCGCATCAGCCCGCGCATCACCAGCGAGCCGAGGAAGAACAGGCCCGACTGGGCGAGCATGCCGATGCCGTATTGCGTGGGCGTCAGCCCTGCGCCATCGATGAGAACGAAGGGCAGGACGGTGGCGAGCGTGTAGATCGCGCCCACCGACCCGGCGACGGTGATGACCGTCGTCAGGAATTGCCGGCTGGAGAAGAGCCGGCGATAGGAGCGCATCAGCTGGCGCGGGCGCACCAGCTCCGGGTCCGCCACCGTCGTCTCGCGCATGGCGCCGAAGACGACCCCAATGACGGCGAGGCCGAAGAAAAGCATCACCACGAAGCTTGCATGCCAGCCGGCCAGCGCCAGCGTGAAGCCGCCGATGAAGGGCGCGAAGGCCGGCCCGATCGCCAGCATGATGCCGATGGCGTTCATGATCCGCGCCGATGTCTCGCCGGAATACTGGTCCCGCACGATGGCCCGCGAGGTGGCGATGCCGACCGAGGCGCCCGCTCCCTGCACGAGGCGCGCGACCAGAAGCCATTCGATCGAGGGCGCCATGATCGCCATCACCGAGCCGACGAGATAGAGGATCAGGAAGATGATGGTGATGCGCCGTCGGCCGAAACCGTCCGACAGCGGGCCGCAGAGAAGCTGGGTGACGGCGAAGCCCGCGAAATAGAGCGAGAGCGTGAGCTTCACGAGGCTCTCGTCGGTTTCGAACACATGGACGAGCGTCGGCATGGCCGGCGTGTAGAGGGCCATGGAGATGGGGCCGATGGCGACGAGAAGCGCGCCGATCAGGCTCGTGCGACGTTCCGACATCGCTCGTGGCATTAAGACCGCCGGGAAGTTGCGTGCCGCGCCGGGGAACGGTGGCGCTCATTCCGTTATAAGGCCGGTGCGCGGCGATGCAAACGCGAGCGCCCCCGCCTCAGTCCGCCTTGTCGCCGGGCGTGCCGTTCTGGCGCGAGAGAATGTTCATCTCGGCCAGGAGCCCATGGTCGTTCGTCAGGTTGGCGCGGATAATCCGCAGGCTCGCCGACATCGCATCGACCTGCGCCTCTTCGAGCCCGTGCGTGGCCTGGAGATAGACGTCCTCGAAAAGCGGGTCGAGCTGGTCGAGGATGTCGAAGGCGGCGTCCGTCGGCTCCACGAGCTTGGCCCGCCGGTCCGCCGGATCGACCGTGCGCGCAACGAGGCCGCGGCTTTCCAGCCGGTCGAGATAGGAAGACAGCGTCATCGGCTCGACGCCCATCCGTTCGGCCAGGACCGCCTGGCGCGAACCCCGGAAGCGCACGGTGTTGGCGAGCGCGCGGATTTCCCCCGGCGTCAGCCCGAGGCCGTTTTCCGTCACGTTCTTTTCGAAGAACTGCCGGAAAAGGCGGGCAGTATCCGTCAGGAGAAAGCCGAGCGTATTTCCAGTCGTCAGATGAGACACGCGGTTTTCCTGTGACCGGCTTCGATGCGCGGCCGAAGCGCGGCGGACGGCGGACGAGCTCACGACTTTCGCCGCCGCTTGCCGGCCGAGGCTTTCACTTTGCGCGCGACCGACACTATCTAGCCTCGGCCATCGCGAACTGCAAACCGGAGACGCCCATTCATGCAGGCTCCTCGCACCGACGCTTCAACGCTTCTTCCCTACGGGCAGACCGACGCGAACGGGCTGCCCGATTTTGCCGCTCTCGCGCCGGAGGGGTTCGAGGCCGCGTTCGACGCTGCGATGGCCGAGCACCGTGACGAGATCCGCGCCATCGCGGACAACCCCGAGCCGGCGAGCTTCGACAACACGGTCGCCGCGATGGAGCGCTCCGGTCGCGGCCTGACACGCGTCGCGAGCGCCTTCTACGCGCTGGCCGGGGCGCATACGAACACCCGGCTGCAGAGCGTGGAACGTGCGGTGGCGCCGAAGCTCTCGCGCCACGGTTCGGCGATCTCGCTGGACCCGGCGCTGTTCGCGCGCATCGACGCGCTGTTCGGCCAGCGTGAAACCCTCGGCCTCAACGCCGAAACGCTGCGGCTTCTCGAGCGCGTCCATGCCGGCTTCGTGCGGCGCGGCGCCAGACTTCAGGGCGCGAACCGCGAGCGCCTCGCCGAGATCGACGCGCGCCTGTCCGAGCTCGGCACCGCCTTTTCGCAGAACGTCCTTGCCGACGAGAGCGCCTTTGCGATGCCCGTCGCCGAGGAGGACTTTGCCGGCCTTCCGGACTTCCTCGTCTCGTCCATGGCGTCCGCCGCCGCCGAACGGGAGCTTCCCGGCCATGTCGTGACGCTGTCTCGCTCGATCGTCGTTCCCTTCCTGACCTATTCGCCCCGGCGGCACCTTCGCGAGCAGGCGTTCGGCGCCTGGACGCGCCGCGGCGAGAACGGCGGGGCGACCGACAACCGCGCCATCATCGCCGAAACGCTGAAGCTGCGGGCCGAAAAGGCCAAGCTCCTCGGTTTCTCCTCCTTTGCCGCCTACAAGCTCGACGACACCATGGCGAAGACGCCGGACGCCGTGCGCTCGCTCCTTTCCGCCGTCTGGGACAAGGCGCTGGAACGCGCGCGGGACGATGCGGGCGCGCTGCGCGAGATCGCCGCCGCCGAAGGCGAGAACGGGGCCATCGCTCCCTGGGACTGGCGCTACTACGCCGAGAAGCGCCGACAGGCCGAGTTCGCGATCGACGAGGGCGAGGTGAAGGCATATTTCAGCCTCGACCGGATGATCGCGGCCGCCTTCGATGTCGCTAACCGCCTGTTCGGCCTGACCTTCGAGCCGATGCCGGACGCGAAGGTCTGGCATCCCGACGCGCGCGTCTGGCGGGTGCGCGGCGCCGACGGCGGCGAGAAGGGCCTTTTCATCGGCGATTATTTCGCGCGGTCCTCCAAACGCTCGGGGGCATGGATGAGCGCCCTGCGATCCCAGCACAAGATGGATGGCGGGCAGACCCCGATCATCTACAACATCTGCAATTTCGCCAAGCCCGCACCGGGCCGCCCGGCGCTCCTCTCGCTCGATGACGCTCGCACGCTCTTCCACGAGTTCGGGCATGCGCTGCACGGCCTGATGTCGGACGTCACATGGCCGAGCCTGTCCGGTACGGCGGTGGCCCGCGACTTCGTGGAACTGCCCTCGCAGCTTTACGAGCACTGGCTGGAGACGCCGCAGGTGCTCGCCGCGCACGCCCGCCATGTCGAGACGGGCGAGCCGATGCCCCAGGATCTCGCCGACCGTCTGGCCGCCGCCCGCAGTTTCGACGCCGGCTTCGACACGGTCGAATACACCTCCTCCGCGATCGTGGACCTTGCGCTGCACGAGGCGGGCGAGGCCCCGGAGGACCCGGCCGCGCGCGAGGCCGAGATCCTCGCCGATTTCTCCATGCCGGCCGAGATCGTGATGCGGCACCGCTCGCCGCACTTCGCGCACATCTTCTCGGGCGACGGCTATTCCTCGGGCTACTACTCCTACATGTGGTCGGAGGTGCTCGACGCGGACGCCTTCGAGGCCTTCACCGAACAGGGCGACCCGTTCCATGCCGATACGGCGGCAAGGCTTGCGGCCAACATCTACTCGGCCGGCAATTCGCGCGATCCCGCCGAGCTCTACAAGGCGTTCCGCGGCCGCATGCCGAGCCCGGACGCGCTGATGCGCAAGCGCGGACTGGCAGCCTGACCCATCCGGGTTGCATTGCAGCGTGCCCCCTCTAGTTTGCAGGCCGCATCGCAGTACTCGCGGTGAATTGGGAGCCTGCGGGAGGGGACACGCAGCATGATCGGCATTTTCGCCATTCTCCTGTCGCTGGGCGGGCTGATCTTCTTCGCTTATCGCGGCGTGAGCGTCATCCTCCTCGCGCCGATCATGGCGTCTGTCGCGGTGCTTCTGGCACAGGGCGGCCCGGTGCTCGCCACCTACACGCAGGTCTTCATGGAGAGCGTGGGCGGTTACGTCGTCCTGTTCTTCCCGGTCTTCCTGCTCGGCGCGCTGTTCGGGCGCCTGATGGCCGACAGCGGCGCCTCGCTGTCCATCGCGTCGACGCTCATCGAGCGCGTCGGCGCCCAGCGGGCGGTTCTAGCGGTGGTGCTGGCCTGCGGCATCCTCACCTATGGCGGCGTCTCGCTCTTCGTCGTCGCCTTCGCGATCTACCCGATCGCGGCCGCCCTGTTCCGCGAGGCCGACATCCCGAAGCGCTTCATCGCAGCGGCGATCGCGCTCGGCTCCTTCACCTTCACGATGACGGCGCTGCCCGGCACGCCCTCGATCCAGAACGCGATCCCGACGCGCTTCTTCGGCACCACCACCTTCGCCGCGCCGGGCCTCGGGCTCATCGCCGCCGCGATCATGATCGGCGGCGGTCTTGCATGGCTGTCCTGGCGCACCCGCGCCGCGAGCCTCGCGGGCGAGGGCTACGGCCAGCACGAGGAGACGTTCCGCACCGTCGCTCCTGACGCGGCCGCGCCCTCCTTCGCGCTCGCGCTTCTGCCGATTGTCGCCGTCATCGGACTGAACGCGCTGTTTTCGCTCCTGGTTTTCCCGAGCCTCGACCTCGCTTATCTGGCGGAAGAGGCCTACGGCGCCGTCGCGCCGAGCACCGTCATCGGCACATGGTCGCTGATCGCCGCGCTCGTCGGCGCGATCCTCATCGGCTTCGCCGTCAACTGGAAGAGCATCGACGACCCGAAGGACACGATCAACAAGGGCGCGATGGGCTCCCTCCTGCCGATCTTCAACACTGCGAGCGAGGTCGGCTACGGTGCCGTCATCGCATCGCTCGCCGCCTTCGAGATCATCCGCAACGCCGTCCTGTCGATCGCGCCCGACCAGCCGGCGATTTCACTCGCCGTTTCCGTGACGACGCTCGCCGGCATCACCGGCTCGTCCTCAGGCGGCCTGTCGATCGCGCTGGAGACGCTGGGGGCGACCTATCTGGAGCGTGCCGAGGCGCTGGGGATCAGCCCGGACCTTCTCCACCGCGTGGCTACCATCGCTTCGGGCGGCCTCGACACCCTGCCCCACAGCGGTGCGGTGATCTCCCTACTGACGATCACGGCGCTAACGCACCGCCAGTCCTATTTCGACCTCGCGGTGGTCACGCTCGTCGTCCCGCTGGCGGCCACGATTACCGTGGTCGCACTCGGCTCGACCTTCGGCGCGTTCTGACGGGCGGGGAGCCCGCCCCACCCCCTCCTCTTTCGCACGCGCGAAAAATGCGTTAAGAGGGCGCGCAATCGAACACGGCGCAATCGTGGCCCCTTCGGCTCCGAAGGGGTTTTTTGTCATGGTCGATCCCCGTTTCAGCCGGCTTGAAGCTCGCCGGCCAACCACCGGTGCCTGCACATGAAGCTGCGCAACATCGCCATCATCGCCCACGTCGACCACGGCAAGACGACGCTCGTCGACCAGCTCCTCGCCCAGTCCGGCGCCTTCCGCGAGAACCAGCGCACGCAGGAGCGCGCGATGGATTCGAACGATCTGGAAAAGGAGCGTGGCATCACGATCCTCGCCAAGGCGACCTCGGTCGTCTGGAAGGACGTTCGCATTAACATCGTCGACACGCCGGGCCACGCCGATTTCGGCGGCGAGGTGGAGCGCATCCTCAACATGGTGGACGGCGCGGTCATCCTCGTCGACGCCGCCGAAGGGCCGATGCCGCAGACCAAGTTCGTGCTGGGCAAGGCGCTGAAGGTCGGCCTCAAGCCGATCGTGGCGATCAACAAGATCGACCGTCCGGACGAGCGCCACGACGAGGTGCTCAACGAGATCTTCGACCTCTTCGCCAATCTCGACGCCACCGACGAGCAGCTCGACTTCCCGGTCGTCTACGGATCGGGCCGCGCCGGCTGGATGGCCGAGGCACCCGAGGGGCCGCAGGATCAGGGCCTGGCCCCGCTCTTCGACCTGATCCTCAAGCACGTTCCCGAGCCGGACACCGCCTCCAAGGACGAGCCGTTCAAGATGATCGGCACCATCCTCGAGGCCGATCCCTTCCTCGGCCGCATCATCACCGGGCGCATCCAGTCCGGCTCGATCAAGCCGAACCAGGCCGTGAAGGTGCTGCACGGCGACGGTACAGTCCTCGAGAACGGCCGCGTCTCCAAGATCCTCGCCTTCCGCGGGCTCGAGCGCACGCCGGTCGATCTCGGCGAGGCGGGCGACATCGTCGCCATCGCCGGCCTTTCGAAGGGCACGGTCGCCGACACCTATTGCGACCCCTCCGTGAGCCAGCCGCTGGAGGCCCAGCCCATCGACCCGCCGACGGTCACGATGAGCTTCATCGTCAACGATTCGCCGCTCGCCGGCACCGAGGGCGACAAGGTGACGAGCCGCGTGATCCGCGATCGCCTCCTGAAGGAGGCCGAGGGCAACGTCGCGCTCAAGATCGAGGAATCGGAAGACAAGGACTCGTTCTACGTCTCGGGCCGCGGCGAACTGCAGCTCGCCGTCCTTATCGAGACCATGCGCCGCGAGGGCTTCGAACTCGGCGTCTCGCGCCCGCGCGTCGTCATGCAGAAGGACGAGGCCACCGGCGAGACGATGGAGCCGATCGAAGAGGTCGTGATCGACGTCGACGAGGAGCATGCCGGCGTCGTCGTCCAGAAGATGAGCGAGCGCAAGGGCGAGATGGTGGAGCTGCGCCCGTCGGGCGGCGGTCGCCAGCGCCTCGTCTTCCACGCGCCGACGCGCGGCCTGATCGGATACCAGTCGGAGCTGCTGACCGACACGCGCGGCACGGCGATCATGAACCGCCTGTTCCACTCCTACCAGCCGTTCAAGGGCCAGCTCACCGGCCGCAACAACGGCGTGCTCATCTCGATGGAGGACGGCGAGTCGGTCGCCTACGCCATGTTCAACCTCGAGGACCGCGGCCCGATGATCATCGATCCGGGCGTGAAGGTCTACGCCGGCATGATCATCGGCATCCACCAGCGCGACAACGACCTGGAAGTGAACGTCCTCAAGGGTAAGAAGCTGACCAACATGCGCGCGTCCGGCAAGGACGAGGCGGTCAAGCTGACACCGCCGATCCGCATGACGCTCGACCGCGCCCTGTCGTGGATCCAGGACGACGAGCTTGTCGAGGTCACGCCGAAGACCATCCGCCTGCGCAAGCTCTATCTCGACCCGCACGAGCGCAAGCGCTTCGAGAAGAGCCGGAAGGCCGCCTGACGTAGACGATTATTTGAAGGGGCGGGGCCGCAAGGCTCCGCCCCTTTTGCTTGTCGGAATGGCGGGGTGGGCAGCAAGCCGGGGAAAAACGCCGTTGGCGGGTGTGCCGAACGGCGCTTCGCGTTAAGCTTCTCTCGTGACCAAGCTCCCGATCCTTCGCCCAGACTTGCATCGCGGCGTGGATCGCATCGCGAACTTTATGGTTAACAGGCCATGAAGACGATCGCCGCTGAGATCCGCTGTGCCGCACGCGAGGACGCCGCCGCGCTCTGCGACGTCCATGCACAGGCCTGGCGCGGCGCCTATGCCGGCATCATTCCCCACAAGGCGCTGAACGCGATGATCGGCCGGCGGGGGCCGGACTGGTGGCGCCACGCGATCGGCGGGGGCGCGGCGGTGCTCGCGCTCGACTATGACGGGCGGACCGTCGGCTATGCCACGATAGGCCACAACCGCACCCGCGCGATCCGCGCCGAGGGCGAGATCTACGAGCTCTACATCCTGCCGGATTATCAGGGCGTCGGCTTCGGCCGGCATCTCTTCGAGGGCGCCGGTGCCTTCCTCGCCTCGCGCGGGCTGAAGGGGCTTGCGGTCTGGGCACTGGAGGACAACGACCGGGCGCTCGCCTTCTATCGCGGCCTCGCCGGGCGGGAGGTGGCGGTGGGCTCCGAGCGTTTCGAGCATGTCACCTTGAGCAAGGTCGCCTTCCTCTGGCAGTAAGGGGCACCCTCCTCCCATCGGGATCGCCCCATCATGACCGACGCCAATTCCCTGATCGACCTGCGCTCCGATACCGTCACGCGGCCGACACCGGCCATGCTGAAGGCGATGGCGGACGCGCCGGTGGGAGACGACGTCTATGGCGACGACCCCACCGTCTCCCGCCTCCAGTCCGTGCTTGCCGAGCGCACCGGCAAGGAGGCGGCACTGTTCTTCCCGTCGGGCACGCAGAGCAATCTCGCCGCGCTTATGGCCCATTGCGGCCGCGGCGACGAATATATCGTCGGCCAGATCGCCCACACCTACAAGTACGAGGGCGGCGGTGCGGCCGTGCTCGGCTCCATCCAGCCGCAGCCGATCGAACATGCCGAGGACGGCTCGCTGCCGCTCGACAAGGTGCGCGCCGCCGTCAAGCCGCACGACTTCCACTTCGCCCGCACGCGCCTCTTCACGCTCGAGAACACGACGGGCGGCCGCGTGCTGCCGCCCTCTTATGTCGCGGAGGCGGCGAAGCTCGCCCGCGAATTCGGCCTCGGCTTTCATCTCGACGGCGCGCGCGGATGGAACGCGGCGGTTGCCGGCGGCGTATCGATCGGCGAGATCTGCGCACCCTTCGACAGCGTCTCGCTGTGCTTTTCCAAGGGCCTCGGTACGCCGGTCGGCTCGGCGCTCGCCGGCTCCAGGGCACTCGTCGCGGAGGCGCTGCGCTGGCGCAAGATGCTCGGCGGCGGCATGCGCCAGTCCGGCTTCCTCGCGGCCGCCTGCCTCCACGCGATGGACCATCATTTCGAACGGCTCGCCGAAGACCACGAGAACGCCGAGGCTTTGGCAAAGGGCCTCGAAGGCATCGAGGGAATGCGCCTTCAGGGCGGCGGCACCAACATCCGCTTCTTCGACGTCGAGCCGCGCCATCAGGCGCCGCTCGCCACGCATCTGAAGGGTGACGGCATCATCGCCTCGGTCGGCACGCGCACGCGCTTCGTTACCCATCTCGACGTCTCGCGCGCGCAGGTGAACCGCGTGATCGAGAGCGTGAGGCGCTATTTCGAAAGCGCCGGCCGTGCCGAGGCCGCCGAATAGGGGCCCGACGCGAGCGGCGATGTTGCCAGCGCGAGGCGCAACGGCTAAGCGTCCCGCCAGTTTCACCAGACGCTTTTCGAAGGACGATCCATGCGCATCGACGCCATCTCCCGCGGCAAGAACCCGCCCGAGGACATCAACGTCATCGTCGAGGTGCCGGTCGGCGGCGTGCCGACCAAGTACGAGATGGACAAGGAATCGGGTGCGCTCTTCGTCGACCGCTTCCTGTTCACGCCGATGGTCTATCCCGGCAATTACGGCTTCGTGCCGCACACGCTTTCGGACGATGGCGACCCGATCGACGTCCTGATCGCGATCGACCGCCCGCTGGTGCCCGGCTGCGTCGTCAACGTGCGCCCGATCGGCGTCCTCGTGATGGAGGACGACGGCGGCCAGGACGAAAAGATCATCGCGGTCCCCTCGCGCAAGATGAGCTCGCAGTTCGACAGGATCGTCGATTACAACGACCTGCCGGAAATCTCGTGCAAGCAGATCGAGCACTTCTTCGAGCACTACAAGGATCTGGAGCCCGGCAAGTGGGTGAAGATCGGCTCCTGGGGCGGCGTCGATCAGGCCAAGAAGCTGATCTCGGAAGCCGTGGAGCGTTTCGACGCGCAGAAGGAGGGCTGAACGCCCTGAACCTCTTCGAGAAAGGGCTCGCTCAGGCGGGCCCTCTCTCGTTTCAGCGCGGCTCGTGGGTCGCCGTCGCGCTGCCGGCCTTCGGTCCGACATGGCCGACATAGGTGGCGCGGTCGGTCCCGCAGCGGAACGGGCGCGCAAAAGCGTCCGCCACCTGCCGGGCGATCTCGTTGGCGTTGTCGTTGGCCAGAGCGTCGACATAGGCGACCGCGCAGCCCGGCGCCTCCTGCGTCCCGATCTGGAAGACCCCGAGCACGGAGCCCTTGTCGGCAGGGTCCGCCCCACCCTCCGGATTCTCGATCACGAAGCGCAGGATGGTCGCGAAAGCCTTGCCGTCCTCCACGCGCCACTCGATGCGCGGGCCGAGATAGTTGAACGGGCCGAAGGTCTCCGTCGCACCGTTTCGCGCGCCGAAATCGACGTCGAACCGCAGATCGCCCTCGGTCACGTAGACGGGAATTCCGTCCAACCCCTCGCAGGTCAGCGCCGCGCCGACGCCCTCCTCGAAGACTTCTTCCACGGCGCACGCATCGAAGTTCACGTCCGTGTACCGCGCCTCGGCCGCGTGGGCGGAACCGGCGCACGAGGCCACGAGCAGGGCGAGCAGCGCCCTCAAGGGATCTCGCGAAGGACCAGATCCCGCGCCCACTCGGAACTGATGCCGACGATCCGCGCCTCGTCGCGTCCGCAGGTGAAGCTCGCCGCGCGCTCGTCGGCCGTGCGGCGCGCCATGTCGCGACCCTCGGGATTGACGGTGAGATCGACGACCGCGACGAGGCAGCTCGCGCGGCCGCCCTCGGCGACCTTGATGACCGCCATCAGGTCGCGCGTGCCCTCGCCCGCCGCCTCGGCCGGCAGCCGGAACCGCACGACGCCCGCAAAGGGCAGCCCGTCCGAAAGGCGCCATTCCATTGTGGCGCCGAGGCTGTTCGTCTCCCCGAAGGAGACGTAGCCCTCGACGGGATCGCCCAGCGAGATCGAGGACAGCCCGTCCGCGGTGTGGATATAGGCTTCGACACCGGAGGGACCGGGGCAGCGCAGGACACCCTCCGCCTCCACGCTCGGCCCGCAGAAGCGCTCCCCGATGGGAGAGGCCGCGCCCGTCAGCGTCGCGGCGAAAGCCGGCGCTGTGATCAGGAGGACGAGCACGAAAGGGGCAAGGCCGCGCATCGCCTCACAGTAGCCCCGCCGGCACGCACGTCCACCCCCTTCAGTCCGGGCGGCGCAGCGCGCGGTCAGATGCCGGCGCGCACCACGGCGGGGGCGAGGTAGATCAGGATGAACTGCTGGAGGAAGATAATCGCCAGAAGCACCACGAGCGGCGAAAGATCGATCCCGCCGAGATTGGGAAGGATATTGCGGATCGGTCGATAGACCGGCTCGGTGATGCGATAGAGGAATTCGCCGATCGCGCCCACGAACTGGTTGCGCGGATTGACGATGTTGAAGGCATAGAGCCAGGACAGAATGGCCGACGCGATGACGATCCACCAGAAGATGTTCAGGACGACGAGCACGACTTGCAGAACGGCGAGCATGGGGCGTTGGAAGTCCTTCTAGCGATCGAGCCCTGATGTAGACGCCGCCCTGCGGCCACGCAAGCGCGGGCGGCTCTGCCGCTCCCGTTGGATCGCGTCTTCCCCTGCTGCTCCTGCTTGACAGGTCGCGGGCGGCGAGCTTAGAAGCGCCTTCGAAAGGTGGACGGGGCTGTAGCTCAGTTGGGAGAGCGCGTCGTTCGCAATGACGAGGTCAGCGGTTCGATCCCGCTCAGCTCCACCATTCGCCTCCTTCCGGAATATTGGTTTTCGAGCCTTCGAGGCACGCGGCGCCGGCTTGGGGCCGATGGCGCGAGCCTGCGATCGCCGACGATCGAACACCTGAGGCGCACACACCCCGTTTCGGCAGGACCCGTTGTCCGCCTATTGCGGTGAGGGAGCCGGCCGGCCGAAGACGAGGCCGAGGAATTGTACCAACCAGCGCTTGACGGCCGCATCGTGCAGCGCCCGTCCTTCCAGATGCGCCCGGCGCCCCTGTGCCCCCGGCAGCGAAAGCCGCTCGTGGCCGCGCACAGTCCAGCGATGCATCATCGCAAGCGTCAGCTCGGCGTGGAACTGCACGCCGTAAGCGTGGTCGCCATAGCGGAAGGCCTGGTTGGGAAAGCGCTCGCTGCGCGCCAGCAGCGTTGCGCCGGAAGGCAGCGAGAATCCCTCGCGATGCCACTGATAGGTCATCGCCGGCCAGTGCGGTACGAGGCGCCGCCCCTCCGGCGTCGCCTCCAGCGGATAGTATCCGACCTCGACCAGCCCATCGGGATGCGGCGCGACGGTGCCGCCGAGATGCTTCGAGAGCATTTGCGCGCCGAGGCAGATGCCGAGGAAAGGAACCCTCTCGCGCAGCGGCACATCCAGCCAGTCGATCTCGCGGCGAAGATAGGCGTCCGTGTCGTTGGCGCTCGGCGGCCCGCCGAAAACGACGACGCCGCGGTGGTTCTCGAGCGTTTCGGGCAGTGCGTCCTCGAGGACCGGGCGGCGGATGTCGAGGCGAAGGCCGGCCGCTTCCAACACCTGACCGACGCGACCGGGCGTCGAGTTTTCCTGATGAAGCACGATGAGGATCGGGCGCTCGTCGCCCCCGCTATCCAGTTCATAGCGCCGCTCCGGCGTTGCGCTGTCGGCTATGCCTGCCTGCACCCTCACCCCGCCTCAGCTTTCGGCGTTTTCCGCGCTGCTGCGTTCTGCTGCGCGTCTCTTGCCGATCATCCTGTCGCGCGACGAGACGCCGAGCAGCTCCGCGATCCGCCAGGCAAGATTATCCTCCAGCTCGTGAACCTCGCCATCGGCGTAGATCGTGTCCCAGACAAGATCGACGAAGGCAATGCGCTCGGCTTCGTCCATATGCGCCTTGATCACGCTGGTGAAGCGGTAGAGATCGACAGCCTCCTCATCGGCGCGCCGCCCCATTTCGGCCACACGCGCGGCCTCGTGCGGATCGAGCCCGAAAGCGCTGCGCAGCGAGGCGAGCAGCCGCTCGTCTTCGCTCTGCCGTTCCTCGCCGTCGGCCCGCGCGACATGGACGAGCAACGCGGCGGCCGCCACCTGCGGGTCGTCGGTCCCCATCTCACGCGCCCTTGCGCCGCTGACCTCGTCGAAGAAGCGCTGGAGACGATCAAACATACCCGTCAATTCGCGAAACGCGCTTCCTTGCGCGCCTCATGATCGGTCGGCGTCGACGCGCTGTCTCGGCCGGGCTGGGTGTCTTCGTCCTCCTGGGGCTTGTGCTCGATCACCATTGGTGAGCGCTCGCCCTCCGTCGTCGTCGCGCTGCCGTTGACGGCGGCAGGCTCTTCCTTCACCGGCTCGTTCGCGGCGATGGCGACGATGCGCGGTGAAAGAGGCCGTTCCATCGGCGTCTTCCACTCGAAGCTGTCGAGCCGGCCGGTCGTCGGGGAGACGGCGCGCCATTCCGCCGCCGCCTCGCCATCGGACATCCACACCGGGTCCTTCGGCGCCTTCAGCGCATCCGCCATATGGGAGCGGATGCGGCGCGCATCGCCCGTCTCGGCGTCCTCGATATCGGCAAGAAGCAGGAAGGCCGCTTCGCGCGGCTCCTTGCGGGCGGCCGCCTCGGCCGAACTGCGGGCGAGCTTCAGGTCGCCCGCGTCGAGAGCGGCGAAGGCGACGGCGATGTCACCCTCCGCTTCGCTCGGGCGCAGGCTCTGCAGCTTCTTCGCTCGCTGCAGCCTCTCGGCCGCGCTCGTGCCCGGGCGCACATGGACGTAAAGCTCCGCGATCTCGGGATGGGCGCTTTCCCCCCACGCCTTTTCAAGCGCCCGCGAGGCGCCGCGCGTATCGCCGAGCTGGATCATCGCACGCGCCAAGGCGAGTGCGGCCGGCACGAGATCGGGCGCGAGCTTCTGGGCTTCGCGGGCCGCACTCTTCGCGCCCGCCGGATCGCTTTCGACCAGAGCCTGCGCCTTGCCGGTGAGGAGGACGGCGCGCATGCGTCTGGCCTCTTCGGGTTCGACGAGCTTGGCGTTGCGCTGCGCCTTCAGGATGTCGAGCGCGGTGTCGAAATCACCCTCGGCCGCCTTGAGCTCGAGAACGGCGCCACCCGCCCACGGTACATTGGGCGATACGCGCACGGCGCGCTCGGCATAGTGGCGCGCGGCGATCGGATCGTTGACCCGCTCGGCCTCGAGATAGAGGCCGCGCAGCGCCAGAAGCCGCGTGTCGGGGTCCTTCTCCATCTCCTCGAAGAGCCTGCGGGCGCGAGCGTGATCGCCCTCGATCATCGCCGTCTGCGCATCGAGGAAGCGCAGCAGCGGCTCCTTCTTGCGGTCGATGTCGCGCTCGCTCTTCACCACGAAACGACGCGCGGCCGCGGCATCACCCGCACCGGCCGCAAGGATGCCGGCCGTCAGCGAGCGATAGCCACGTTCACGCCGGCGATTGGAGAAGAAGTCGCCGATGCGGCCCGGCGCGCGAAAGACGCCGAAGATCAGCCACAAGACGACGAGGATCGCCGCGATCGCGAGCACAGCGGCGACGAGGAAGACGAGAAAGCTCGTCTGGACCTCCTGGCCGAGCCAGGCGATCGTCACTTCGCCGGGACGGTCGGCGAGCCAGGCGAAACCGAACCCGGCGGCCAGGACGACGGCGAGAAAGGCGAGAATACGCAGCATCGTTTGTCTCTTCAGCCTTCCGTTCCGGGATTGGCGGCGGCATTGGTCAAGGCCTCATCGACGACGGAAACCGCCTGCCGCCGCGCCGCGACCTTGTCGGCAAAGTCCTGGCTGACGCTCTTCGCACCCTCGTCGAGCCCATCCCAGCCCTGACGCCAGGCGGCGAGATCACCCTCACGCAGCGCCGTCGTCATCGCGTCGAGCGCGGCTTGGGGGCCGTCGCCTTCCCCGGAAGCCTCGCCGGTACGGCGCACCGTCACCAGCGAGGAGAGCCCGCTCAGAATCTGGTCGCCGACACCCGTGCCGCCCTCGCTGGCGAGCGCGGTGCGAATCTGCGCCTCCACGTCCGGCCACTCCTCCAGAAGCGCACCTTGCGTGGGCACGCCAGCCGCCGCGAAGTCGCGAAGAGCGTCCACCTGTGGGCTACCGTCCGATGCGGCGGCGAAGGTCTCGAGCTCGGGCATGAACGGCCCGCCGCGATCGATCGCCGCCTTGAGGCCCGCCGCCGCCAGGGCGACGCGAGCCTGCCGCGTCTCGGTCTCGACGTTCGCCACGCGGGTACCGATCTCGTCGAGCCGGCCGGAAAGGTCGTTCGCCTGGTTCTGCGCGGCTTGGGCAGCCTCAAGCGCCTGCGCGCCGGCTTCGTTCTGGCTGTTGCCACTCTCCTGTAGGGTGCGCTCTACGGCGCCGAGACGATCCGAAAGGGCCGCGACATCGCTTGCCGGCGCAAAGCTCGTGCCCGACCCGCCGGCGGCCTGTGCGGACTGCAGCTGATCGACGATACTACGCGTATCGGCGAGCTGGGTGGACACCGCATCGACGTCCGCCGTCGTGGCGAAGCTCTGCCCCTCGGCAGGTGTGCTCGGCCCGAAGACGCCCGTGGAGGAGAGGAGCCAGGCGCCCAGAAGAGCGACGACACCGCCGCCGACCGCCGCGCCCACGAGGCTACCCAGACCAGGGCCGTTCCCGGCAGGCGCGGCGATGGCGGGCCGCTCATGGTGGCTGTCGGCCGGGGAGCGATAAGCATCCGTCACGCCGCTCGCGGTGTGCGGCTCGGCCGCCGAGATGACCTCGTCGTCCTCGAACTCGCCGAGATGACGGCGCGTAGGCGAAAGGCCCTCCTCTTCGGCGAAGGCCTTGGTCGCATCCGGAGCGTCCGTCGAGCCCGCCTTTTCTGGCTCGGCGGGCGTATCGCGGGACAGTTCCACCGCGCCGGCCTGCTCGGCGGTCACGCCGGCATCCGGCACCGCAGGCTGGTCGGCGGGCGGGGGCAGTGCGCTCGCCCCGACCGGCCGCCGGGAAGCGGACCTGGCGGTTGGCGTCTCGTCCTCGGCAGGTGCAGGATCGGCCGGCTGCGGGTCCGGCTTCGCCGGCGTCTCGCCTTCCTCTACCGGCTTGTCGGCGGGCGTGGCCTGCGCCGCATCAGCAGCAGTCGAAGGGGTCGCCTTGGGCCGGCGGGGGCGTTGCGCCATTCGGTTGCTCCAGGTCTTCCACGCGGCTGACGCCGCGGCATTCTTCGCAAGTTAGGGTCGCGACCCGATCCTGCAACGACAGGCGCGGGTCAATCCAGCCCCGAGATACACAACGAGCGATAACGCGCCAGAAGCGCCGAAAGCTCCGGCTTTTCGCTTACCACCACACGCGCGGCATCCGCGCCTTCGAAAAGCGCGGCAATTCGGGGAGAAAGGCACAGGATCGCCACCGCATCGCCGAGCCGATCCGGGAAGCGCGACCGCAGCGCCATGAAATCCTGCGCCTGTGCGCGCGAAAGCAGGAGGACGGCATCCGGCGGCCCCTGCGCCAGGACAGCGTCGACATCGGCGCCCGAGGGCTCCCGCGAACGGTCGCGATAGACCTCGATCGTCCTGCAGGGCACGCCCGCCTCGGCCAGACCGACTTCGAGATCCGGCCGGCGCACAATGCCTGTGGGATAGAGCAGCGGAAGGCCGGCCTTTCGGTAGAGAGCGATGGCCGGCACCACCAGCTCTTCGGCCGTCCCAGGCCCCGCCTCCACCACCTCGAAGCGCGCGGCACGCAGAGCCTGCGCCGTCGCGCCGCCGACCGCAAGGGCGGGCAGACGGCACCATTCAGGGTGGCGGGCGAGATAGGAAACGGCATTGGCGCTCGTGACGACCAGCCCACCGAACGGTCCCAGCGGCGCGGGTGGGTCGAGCTGTTCGACCTGCCGTGTCGGCAGGAGAAGCGGCGTATCGCCGAAGCTCTCGACGAGCACGGCGGTCGCGGTCGCGGCCTGCCGCGCGCGCAGGATCAGGATGCGCGCCAACCGTCCGCTCCGGACCAGCCGGCGAAGAAGCCGGTGCCTGCCTCGGCGAGAAGCGTGCGTGCAGCCTCGTCACCGATCGCAGCCGCGCGCTCTGCAAGGCCCTCGCCGCGCGTCTCGTGCATCCGCGCCCCGTCCGGTGTCAGGATCATGCCGTGGAAGCGCAGCAACTCTGCTTCCAGGATTGCGCGCGCGGCGATCGGCGTGCGGCACGAGCCGTCCAGCCGGGCAAGGAACGCGCGTTCGGCCGCAAGTTCCACCGCCGTCCGAGGATCCGCGACCGGGGAGAGCAGCCCGGCCGCGCGCTCGTCACCGTCGCGTGTCTGGATGCAGATCGCCCCCTGTCCCGGCGCGGGCGGAAAGGTTTCCTCGTCGAGGAATTCGCCGACGACCGACTCCATCGCCATGCGCTTCAGGCCAGCGAAAGCGAGGAGCGTGCCGTCCACCTCGCCCGCTTCGAGCTTGGCGAGGCGCGTCTGCACGTTGCCGCGCAGGATCGAGAGGCGGAGATCGGGCCGCAGGCGTTTCAGGAGCGCCTGGCGCCGCAGCGAGGCGGTGCCGACATGGGCGCCCAGCGGCAGGTCCGCGATCCGTTGGACCGTTCGCCCGATGAAGACGTCGCGAACGTCCTCGCGCGGCAGATAGGCGGCGATCGCGAGACCTTCCGGCATCGCCGTCGCCATGTCCTTGGAGGAATGGACGGCGAGGTCGATGCGCCCATCGAGCAGCGCTTCCTCGATCTCCTTGGTGAAGAGCCCCTTGCCGCCGGCTTCCGAGAGCGGCCGGTCGAGAATGCGGTCTCCCGAGGTCGAGATCACCTCGATCGCGAACGCTTCTTCCGGCAGGGCGTGGGCCGCCATGAGCCGGGCGCGCACCTCGCTCGCCTGCGCCAAGGCGAGGCGGCTGCCCCGCGTTCCGATCCGGATCGTCTCTGTCGTCATGGGCGCTTTCTGCCGGGCCGCGCGCGCGCCGTCAAACGGCGGGTGGCGCATCGCGCCTCGGGCCGCTATCTGCAGGGGCTTACATTCGCTCGACCAGAGGACCCGACAGCGCGTGCACGCCGCCCCTGACCATGACGCTCCCCTCGTCCGCGCCCCCCTCGTGCTGGGCATCGAGACGAGTTGCGACGAGACGGCCGCCGCGCTGGTCTCGCGCGACGGCGCAGGCGCGCCACGCATCCTCTCGTCCGTGGTGCTGAGCCAGGTGGAGGAGCACGCGGCCTTCGGCGGGGTCGTGCCCGAGATCGCCGCGCGCGCCCATGTCGAGGCGTTGGACGGTATCGTGCGCGCAGCCCTCGAGGAGGCGGATGTGACGCTGGCACAGGTCGATGCCGTGGCCGCGACCAGCGGGCCGGGCCTCGTCGGCGGGCTGATCGTCGGCGCGATGACGGGCAAGGCGCTGGCCGCCGCGCGCGGCCTGCCGTTCCTCGCCGTCAATCACTTGGAAGGCCATGCGCTGACGCCGCGCCTCAGCCACGACCTCGCCTATCCCTATCTCCTGCTTCTCGTTTCGGGCGGTCATACGCAGATCCTTCTCGTGCGCGGGCTCGGCCGTTACGAGCGCTGGGGCACGACGATCGACGACGCGCTCGGCGAGGCGTTCGACAAGACCGCAAAGCTCCTCGGCCTGCCCGGCCCCGGCGGGCCGGCGGTGGAGCGCCATGCCGCGCAGGGTGACGCGACGCGCTTTTCCCTGCCGCGCCCCCTGCGCGGCGAGAAGCGCCTCGACCTTTCCTTCTCCGGCCTCAAGACGGCGATGCGCATGGCCGCCGAGGCAGCGGCCCCCCTGAGCGACGAGGATGTCGCCGACCTCTGCGCGAGCTTCCAGGCGGCGGCCGCCGAAAGCCTCGGCGAGCGGATCGGCGGCGCGCTGTCGCGTTTCCGCACTGAGTTGCCGGATCTGGCCGCCCCCGTCCTCGCCGTCGCGGGCGGCGTGGCGGCGAATGGCACAGTGCGGGCCGCTCTGGAGCGCGCGGCGACGGCGCACGGCGTGCGGATGGTCGCGCCGCCGCTCGCGCTGTGCACCGACAACGCCGCGATGATCGCCTTTGCGGGGCTCGAGCGGCTGGAGGCCGGCATGACCGACGAGCTCGGCGCGCCGGTGCGCCCGCGCTGGCCGCTCGACGAGACCGCGGCCCCGCGCGTCGGCTTCGGCAAGCGCGGGGCGAAGGCCTGATGGGGGACGGCATGAACGGCATTTCGCGCGTCGCGGTGATCGGCGGCGGCGCCTGGGGCACGGCACTGGCCGCGACGACCGCGCGCAAGGGCCTCGCCACCACGCTCTACGCCCGCGATGCGCAGACCGTTTCTTCGATCCGCGAGACAGGCGAGAACACGCGCTATCTGCCCGGCGTCCGTCTTCCATCCGGGATCGAGGCGAGCGCCGACCCGGCGATGGCGCTCCAGGGCGCCGAGGCCGTCCTCCTCGTCGTGCCCGCGCAGACCCTTCGCGGCGTTCTCCGGGCGGTGCGCCCGATGCTTCCGGCCGGCGCACCGCTCGTCCTGTGTTCCAAGGGCATCGAGCAGGAGACCGGCCTCTTCGCCTCGGATGTCGTCCATGCCGAGCTCGGCGCGTGGCCCCTAGCGGTCCTGTCGGGGCCGAGCTTTGCGTCCGACGTCGCGCGCGGTCTGCCGACCGCCGTCACGCTGGCGGCCGAGAGCGACACGCTGGCCGAAAGCCTCGCCGCCGCCCTCTCCTCCCAGACCTTCCGGGTCTACGCCTCCTCCGACGTCCTCGGCGTCGAGGCCGGCGGCGCCTTGAAGAACGTCCTCGCCATCGCGGCCGGTGCCGTGGCCGGGCGCGGCCTCGGCGCGTCCGCGCAGGCGGCCATCGTGACGCGCGGCTTCGTCGAGCTGCGACGCCTCGGCGAGGCGCTCGGCGCCCGACCAGAGACGCTGATGGGCCTGTCCGGCCTCGGCGATCTCGTCCTCACCTGCGCGTCCTCGCAGTCGCGCAACTTCTCCTATGGCGTGGCACTCGGAGAGGGGCGCGACCTTTCCGGCCTGAAGCTCGCCGAGGGCGTTCATTCGGCCGCGATCGCGGCAAGGCTCGCGCGAGAACGCGGCATCGAGGCCCCGATCATCGAGACGGTGGCCGCGATCCTGCGCGGTGTCCTTTCGCTGGACGCCGCCATCGAGGCGCTGCTCTCGCGCCCGCTCAAGCGCGAGGAAGCGTGAACGTCAGAAGAGCGAGCGCAGCGGCCGCTTGAGGATCTTGCCGGCCGCATTGCGCCCGAGCGTATCGAGAAAGACGTAGCGCACAGGCAGCTTGAAGGCGGCGATCCGCCCGGCGAGGAATTCGCGCAGCTGCGTTTCGTCGGTCTTGGCGCCTTCCCGCAATGAGACGACCGCGCCCGGCTCCTCGCCCAGCGTCGGATGCGCGATCGGGACGATCGCGGCGTCGGTCACGTCCGGGTGCTCGTAGAGCGCGGCCTCCACCTCCACGCAGTAGATGTTCTCGCCGCCCCGGATGATCATGTCCTTGAGCCGGTCGTGGATGGTGAGGAAGCCCTCCTCGTCGATCGAGGCGAGGTCGCCGGTGCGCAGCCAACCCTCGACGAAGGTCTCGGCGTCAGCGTCGGGACGTTGCCAGTAGCCGGACACGACCATCGGTCCGCGCACCTGCAGTTCGCCGACGGAGCCGGGCGGCAGCGCCGCACCATCGTCGCCGACGATGCGCATGTCGCAGACCGGCAATGCCGGGCCGCAGCTTCCCGGCCGCGCGGCATAGTCCTCGGCCATGTGGTGGGTGAAGGTCGCCGAGGTCTCGGTCATGCCCCAGCCGGTCGCCGCGCCGAGGCCGAGCGGCAGGTCGCTTTCCAGCCGGCGCACCAGTTCGGGCGCGGCGGGCGCACCGCCATAGGAGACGACCTGCAGCGAGGAAAGATCGTAGCGGCCGCGCGCGGGATGGTCGAGGATGCGCCAGGCGACGGTCGGCACACCGCCGATCGTCGTCACCCGCTCGCGCTCGATGATGGCGAGCGCTTCCTGCGCGTCGAAACGCCGGGTCAGCACGAGCCGTGTTCCGCGATAGAGCGCCGAGAGCATGGTCGCGCAGCAGCCCGTCACGTGGAAGAGCGGGATCGACAGGAGGCTGACCTTCTGGGGCGCATCCGGCGGCGGCACCGGCACCGCCTGCCCGCGCCTGAGGAAGACGCGCGCCTGGCTGAAACCGTGCGCCATGACGTTGCTGGTGATGTTGCGATGCGAATTCACCGCCCCTTTCGGCCGCCCCGTGGTTCCAGAAGTGTAGAACAGCGCGGCGGGTGCGTCGGGGTCCTGCGCATCGATGTCGGGGCCTTCCACGGACGCCAGATCGGCCCAGCGGTCGGGCGTTCCGATCAGCGCCTCGACGCGCGTCGCACCGGCGCTTGCGGCAGTCGCCTCGTCGGCGCGGCAGACGAGGATGCGCGCGAGATCGGGGCAACGATCCTGCACGGCCCTGGCGCGCTCCAGCCGCTCGGCGTCGCAGACGAGAAGCCGCGCCCCGCTGTCGGCGAGGCCGTAGGCGAGTTCGTCGGCGCTCCACCAGGCGTTGACCGGCACCACGATCGCCCCCGCCAGCGAGGCAGCGAAGAAGCTCGTGATCCATTCGGGAAGATTGCGCATCGCGACGGCGATCCGGTCGCCCGGCCGCGTGCCGGCGTCGACGAAGGCGTTCGCCAGGTGCAGTGTGGCGCGCGCGAAGCCCTCGAAGCTCACGCGCTCGCCTTCGTGGACGATGAAGTCCTTCTCGCCGAAGCCGCGCCCGGCCTCGAAGACCGCACGCAGCGTGGCGGGCGCGTTCTTCCAGATCCGCACCGGCCGCCCGTCGATCCGGATTTCATCCATCCCGAACTCGGAGCCGGGCGCCGTCAGCCGGCGATGCGCTTCGTTGAGCGAGATGGCCGGCCAGCCGCCGCGTTCGTCCCGCGTCTCGCCCATGCTCAGCCCGTCGTCACGACGATCTTGCCGAGGGCGGCGCGGTCGCGGAGCCGGGCGATGGCCTTCGCACCGTCCTTCAACGCGAAACGCGCGCCGATGCGCGGCCGGATCGCGCCGTCCTCGTACAACTGGAACAGCTCGCGCATGTTCTGCGCGTGCCGCTCCGGCCGGCGCTTGACGAAATCGCCCCAGAAAACGCCTACGAGGGAGGCGTTCTTCAGGAGCGGCAGGTTCATCGGCAACGAGGCGATGCCCGCCGGAAAGCCGATGACGAGATAGCGCCCCTCCGGTGCGATGGCGCGGAAGGCGGGCTCGGCATAGTCGCCGCCGACCGCGTCGTAGACGACGTCCGCGCCATCGCCGCCGCACAGCGCCTTGAACTGCGCCGAAAGGTCCCTGGCCGCCGTGCGGTCGAGCGCTCCGGTCGGATAGATCAGCGCGTCGTCGGCGCCTTGCTCCATCACGAAGTTCAGTTTTTCCGGCGTCGAGACCGCGGCGACGACGCGTGCGCCCATCGCCTTGCCAAGTTCGATCGCCGCGATGCCGACGCCCCCGGCCGCGCCCAGCACCAGCAGCGTCTCGCCGGCCTGCAGCGCGGCCCTGTCCCTGAGGGCGTGGATGGTCGTCGAATAGGTGAGGACGAAGGCGGCCGCCTCGTCGAAAGGCATGGATGCCGGCTTCGTCAGGCAGCGCGCCGCCTCGGCGACGGCCTTCTCGGCCATGCCGCCCATGCGCACCGACGCGATCACCGCGTCGCCCGCCTTCAGAGTGGTGACGCCCTTCCCCACGGCCTCGACTACGCCGGCGATCTCGGCGCCCGGTGCGAAGGGGCGTTGCGGCCGGAACTGGTAGCGATCCTCGATGACGAGGACATCCGGATAGTTCACCCCGCAGGCCCGCATCGAAACGAGCACTTCGCCCGGCCCCGGCACCGGATCAGGCACGGTCTCGAGCGTGAGCGTTTCCGGCCCGCCGGGCTCGCGACTGAGAAGCGCCTTCACCCTTCCGCCCCACCGGTGATCAACCGCCCGCCATCGGCCACCACCGTCTGCCCGGTGACGAAGGCCCCGGCCTGCGAGGCGAGGAACTGCACCACGCCGGCGATGTCGTCCGGATCGCCGATCCGGCGCAGCGGCGTGCCGTTCTCCACCCGGCGCAAATTGTCCGGATTGTCCCAGAGGGCGCGCGCGAAGTCCGTGCGGACGAGGCCCGGCGCCACGCAATTGACGCGGATGTTCTGCGGGCCGAACTCGACGGCGAGGTTGCGGGCGAGCTGCATGTCGGCGGCTTTCGAGATGCCGTAGGCGCCGATCGAGGTCGAGCCGTAGAGGCCGGTGATGGAGGAGACAATGACCACCGCGCCGCCGCCCTTCGCCGCCATGTCCGGCGCGCAGAGATGGATCAGCTTGTGGGCGGACAGGACGTTGTTGTCGAAGATCTTGCGGAACTGCTCGTCGGTGATGCCGCCCATCGGCCCGTAATAGGGATTGGACGCCGCGTTGCAGACGAGGATGTCGATCGGGCCGAGCCGCTCGCGCGTCTCGCGCACGAGGTTTGTGAGCTCCTCGCCCGACGAGATGTTGGCCGGCACCGCGATCGCCCTGCCGCCTTTCGCGACGATTGCTTCGGCGACCTCCCGGCACGGCCCTTCCTTGCGAGAGGAGATGACGACCGACGCGCCGGCCTCCGCCAATCGCTCGGCGCTGGCGCGCCCGATGCCGCGCGAGGAGCCCGTGACGATCGCCACCTTGCCCGAAAGATCGAAGAGGGACATCGTTACGCGCTCCTCCCAAAGCCGTTTCCGCATCCGATGCGAAAGGATGCTGCGCGCAGGCGCCGAAAGCAACCCGAAACTTCTAAAAATCGAATGACACGGTATCGATGCCCTGTAGTATCGCGATATCGGGAGATATATCGACATACCGGATACCGGGGAGGATCGTTCAATGCGCGAAGCCGTCATCGTTTCCACTGCCCGCACGCCGATCGGCAAGGCCTATCGCGGCGCCTTCAACGACACGCAGGCCCAGGCGCTCGGCGCCCATGCAGTGGCGCAGGCCGTGCGCCGCGCCGGCATCGACCCCGCCGAGGTCGGCGACGTGACGATGGGCGCCGCGCGCCAGCAGGGGTCGACCGGCGGCAACGTCGCCCGGCAGATCGCGCTCGCGGCCGGGCTGCCGGCCTCTGTCGCGGGAATGACGCTAGACCGGCAATGCGCCTCCGGCCTGATGGGCATCGCGACCGCGGCGCGCACCATCATCATGGACGGCGTGGACGTCACGGTCGGCGGCGGACTGGAATCGATCTCGCTCGTCCAGAACGACAAGCAGAACAATTATCGAGCGCGCGATCCCTGGCTCGTGGAGCACAAGCCGGCGATCTACATGGCGATGCTGGAGACGGCGGAGGTCGTGGCCGCCCGCTACGGCATCTCGCGCGAGCGCCAGGACGAATACGCCCTCCAGTCTCAGCAGCGCACGGCAGTGGCGCAGGCCGAGGGCCGGCTCGACGCCGAAATCGCGCCGATGGAAAGCGAGATGCTCGTCACCGACAAGGCGAGCGGGGAGACGAGCCGGCGCCGCGTGCGCCTCGAGAAGGACGAGGGCAACCGGCCGGACACCGACCTGCCTGGTCTCGCGTCCTTGAAACCCGTCTTCAAGGACGGACAGGAGATCGCGCAAGGGCGCTTCATCACCGCCGGCAACGCCTCGCAACTCTCGGACGGTGCCTCCGCCGCCGTCCTGATGGAAGCCTCGATGGCCGAAAGGCGCGGGCTCCAGCCGCTCGGCCTCTATCGCGGCATCGCGGTGGCCGGCTGCGAGCCCGATGAGATGGGCATCGGACCCGTCTTCGCGGTGCCCAAGCTCCTCAAGCAGCATGGCCTCACCGTCGATGACATCGACTTGTGGGAATTGAACGAGGCCTTCGCCGTACAGGTGATCTATTGCCGCGATAGGCTCGGCATCGACAATGAGAAGCTCAATGTTTCCGGCGGCGCGATCTCCATCGGCCATCCCTACGGCATGTCGGGGGCGCGCATGACGGGCCACGCGCTGATCGAGGGCAAGCGGCGCGGTGCGAAGCACGTCGTCGTGACGATGTGTGTCGGCGGCGGCATGGGCGCGGCCGGGCTCTTCGAGGTTCTTTAGGGCGTGTCCCTGTTTATGGGGACGCACCCTGGTTCGAGCCGATACTCAGGCCCCCGCCTTCATCGCCAGCCCCCAGGCCACCTTCGACAGCGGCTCGACGCGCGCGGCCATGTCGGCGGCCTGCGGGCTGGATGCCGTGCCATCTCGCACGCGGCCCGCGATCCCCTGCAGGATCGACGCAAAGCGGAAGAAATTATAGGCGAGATACCATTCGAGCGCCGGCCGTTCGGTGCGCCCTGTCTCCTGGCAGTATCGCTCGAAAAGCGTCTCGGCCTGCGGGATGCCGAGCGCGTCGAAATCGAGGCCGGCAAGGCCGCTGCGCCCGTCCGGCGGCATCCACCACGCCATCAGGAAATAGGTGATGTCGGCGAGCGGATCGCCGAGTGTGGACAGCTCCCAGTCGAGGACGGCCCGCACGGACGGCGCCTTCGCATCGAAGACGATATTGTCGAGCCGGAAATCGCCGTGGACCACCCGTGCGGGTCCCTCGCCGGGCGGCACGCTGTTCGGCAGCCACTCAATCAGCCGATCCATCTCGGCGATCTCACGCGTCTCAGAGGCACGATACTGCTTCGACCATCGCCCGATCTGGCGCTCGAAATAATTGCCCGGCCGGCCGTAATCGGCGAGCCCGATCGCCTCCGGGTCGTAGGCGTGCAGATGCGCCAGCGTGTCGATCTCCGCCTCGAAGACCGCTCTTCGCTCGGCGGGAGCGAGCTCGGGAAGCTGCGCGTCCCAGAAGATGCGCCCCTCCACCATCTCCATCACGTAGAAGGCCGCGCCGATCACGCCGGCGTCCTCGCAAAGACCGTAGGGGCGGGCGACGGGAAAGCCGGCGGCATGAAGCGCGGAGATCACACGGAACTCGCGGTCCACCGCATGGGCCGAAGGCAGAAGTTGGCCGAAAGGCTTGCGCCGCAGCACATAGGCGCGGGACGGCGTGTCGAGACGATAGGTCGGGTTGGACTGGCCGCCCCGGAACTGCAGAACCGTCAGCGGGCCCCGATAGTCTTCGACATGCGCGGCGAGCCACCCATCGAGCGCCGCCTCGTCCAGCCTGTGCCGTTCCTCCACGGGCTTGGTGCCGGCGAAGAGCACTTTGGTCGAGACCGGCGGCTGACCGCTCACGCCGCGCCCCGCTCGTTGGAATATTGTGCCAGCTCCAGCCGCGCGATGGCGCGGTTGTGCACCTCGTCCGGCCCATCGACGATGCGCATGGTGCGGATGCCGGCATAGCGCTTGGCGAGGCCGAAATCCTCCGAGACGCCGCCCGCACCGTGCGCCTGAATGGCATCGTCGATGACCTTGAGCGCCACGCGCGGGCCCGCCACCTTGATCATCGCGATCTCGAGGCGGGCTTCCTTGTTGCCCACCTTGTCCATCATGTCGGCGGCCTTGAGACACAGGAGCCGCGTCATCTCGATATCGGTGCGCGCCTGCGCGATCCGCTCCTGCCAGACGGACTGCTGCGCGATCGGCCGGCCGAAGGCCGTGCGCGACAGGAGCCGCGTGCACATCTTCTCCAGCGCCATCTCGGCGGCGCCCAGCGTCCTCATGCAATGATGGATGCGGCCGGGACCGAGCCGCCCCTGCGCCACCTCGAAGCCGCGCCCCTCGCCCAGAACGATGTTCGAGACGGGCACGCGCACGTTCTCCAGCCGAATTTCCCCGTGGCCGTGCGGCGCGTCGTCATATCCGAAGACCGGCAGCATCCGCTCGATCGTCACGCCCGGCGCGTCGAGAGGCACGAGCACCTGGCTCTGCTGGCGATGCTTCTCGGCATCGGGGTCCGTCTTGCCCATCACGATGGCGATCCTGCAGCGCGGATCGCCGGTGCCGGACGACCACCATTTGCGGCCGTTGATGACGTATTCGTCGCCCTCGCGGCGGATCGAGGTCTCGATGTTGGTCGCGTCCGAGGAGGCGACGGCGGGCTCGGTCATCAGGAAGGCGGAGCGGATTTCCCCGGCCATCAGCGGGCGCAGCCATCGCTCCTTCTGCTCGTCGGTACCGTAGCGATGGAAGACCTCCATGTTGCCGGTGTCCGGCGCCGAGCAGTTGAAAACCTCCGAAGCCCATGAGAAGCGCCCCATCTCCTCGGCGCACAGCGCGTATTCGAGGTTGGTGAGGCCCGCGCCGCGATACTCTTCCGTGTCGTGCTCGGGGTTGGGCGGCAGGAAGAGGTTCCACAGCCCCGCCTCCCGCGCCTTCGGCTTCAGTTCCTCGATCACCGGCACCACCTGCCAGCGATCGGTGCCGAAGCCCTTCATCTCGACGTCGTAGCGCTTGTCGCAGGGCTCCACATGCGTGCGGATGAAGTCGCGCACGCGGTCGCGATATTCGCGCTGGCGATCGGACAGATCGAAGTTCATCGTCCCGTTTTCCTCCCTCGGTTTCGTCCGGTCCGCCGCGCCTCTCCTCAGGCGCGCGACAGGCCGGTGAAGAGCGGCCGCGCGAAGCGCCGTGCCGCCTCCTGCGGATCGTCGACCGGCACCCAGCGGTGAAGTTCGGCGGCCGAATTGGTGAGCATGTAGAGGAGCTGTCCGGCGATGCGCGCGTCGACGGCGCGGATCGAGCCATCGGCGATGCCGTCCGAAACGATGGCGACGAAACGCTGCAGGAGCCGGTCGAGCTGCTGCACCATCGCCGGGCGCGTCGCCTCGGGCATGGCCGCGAGCGCTGCGATGCGCAGGAGCGGCCCGCGCGACGAGAGCTGGAAGGCGACGAGCGCGTTGGCCGCACTCGCGGCGCGCGTCCAGCCGTCCGGCGCTGCCTCGATGGCGGCGAACTGGGCAGCGCGGATCAGCGCGAAGGTCCGCTCGAAGCAGGCGGCGACGAGATCGTCCTTGTGCTCGTTGTGATGGTAGAACGAGCCTTTCGTCACCGAAAGCCGCGCCGAGATCTTGTCGACGGAGGCTCCGCGATAGCCCTGTTCGTTGATCATGAAGCTCGCCGCGCGCAGGAAGCGCTCGTCCGCGGCATCGCCCGAGGCCGGGCGCACGCGGGCGTCGAGCCCGAGATCGAGCGGCGCGAACGCAGCGCCCGACGGCGAAAGGCCGTTCAGGAGAATGTCGGCCGTGCGCTCGGCGGCGCGCGGAAAATCCTCCGGCTCGTAGCGGCGGATCCAGTTGTGCGCGGCGTGGACGACGGAGACGAGAAGAAGCGCCCGTGCGTTGCGGTCGTCTCGCTCGAGATCCGGCGCACCGGCACCGTCTAGAAGCCGGCGGATGGCACGGAACATCTCCGTATAGGCCGCGAAGATCGTTGCCGCATGCGGCTCCTCCAGCGCCCGCAGGTCGTTGGAGGAGAGGAGTTCGGCGCGGCGCCCGGCCGCGATGTCGGCCAGCACGTCGAAGTAGAGCCGCGTGAACAGGCGCACGCGCTCTGCCATGTCGGGCGCATGGGCAGCCCGCTCGGCAACGTCGGCGATGGTCTCCACCGCACGCAACGCGCAGGCGGCCGCCAGATCCTCCTTGCGGCGGTAGTAGTAGCTGATCGAGTTGGTGACGAGGCCGACGCGCGCGGCAACGTCCGCCAGCGTCGTTCCCCGAACGCCGTGCCGGTTGAAGAGCGATGCTGCTGCGCCGAGGATAAGTTCGCGCTTCTCCTCGAAGCGGCGCGTCTGCCGGGTCGCGGTGGCGGTGGTCGTCATGGCCTCTTCGCAGATGGGAGCGCGGCGGTCGCGTGCCCGCCGAGCATAGGAGATCGCACCGCGAAAGGAAGCCCGCGGGACGGGCGTCGCGCCGCGCCGCGGGCATCGCCGGCCCTATTGCGTGGGTGCCTCGATCGGCACGATCTCGCCGTTCTCGACAAGCGCGGTGGTGATGAGCGTGTCGGTGCCGCCGTTCTCGTCGACGGAATGCACGTCGGCCGGGTTGCGCTCGGCCGGCAGCGCGGCGTAGGCCTCGCTCAACCTGTCGAAGATCGCCTGCGAATCCTCGACCGTGCCGGCCAGCACCATCGCCTCGGCCACGGCATTCATCGCCGAATACATGTAAGAGGTTTCAGTGCCGGGCGCGCGGTTGTTCGCCTGCATGAAGCGCTCGACGAAAGCCGCCTGCGGGGCCCGCGTGTCGGCCGAGAGCGGCATCACGCCGATCGCGCCCTCCAGAAGCGACATGTCTCCGACGACGCGGTCGATCTCGTCGAGCTTGGCCTGATCCATGACGATAAACCCGCCGGCGAAACCGAGTTCGCGCGCCGTGCGCATGACGAGCGCCGTCGGCTCGGAGGCTCCACCCACGAACAAAACGTCGGGGCTCTCGGACAACGCGCGGCTGACGCCGGCGTAGAAGTCCGTGTCCTTGTTGTAGGACATCGGGTTCTCGGCAACGACCTCACCGCCCGCCGCCTCCCAGACCGGCTTGAACATCGCCGCCCAGACCTTGGCGTAGTCGTGGTCGCCGCCGACCATCGCTAGCCGCGGGCCGAAGCGCTCCATTTCGGTCCTGGCGAAGACGTCGAAATAGCCGTCGAAGGCCGGCGGAATGCGCAGCGTCATCGAGTTGCCGCGCTCGGTGATCTCCGGCACGCTGGTGTAGGCGCCGACGATGAAGCCGTCCTGTTCGTTGAAGGCCTGCAGCGCGAAGGCCCCGCCCGAATGCGGCGTGAAGACGATGGGCGCATTGTACTGGGTGGCGAGGCGCTTGGCGTTCACCGCCGCGTTGCTCGGCGCGTACTGGTCGTCGAGCGGCACGATCTCGAAATTGTAGGTCTCCCCGCCCACTTCGATGCCGCCGGCCTCGTTGATCTCCTCGGCCGCCATGCGAAGGCCCGTCAGCGTGTATTCGCCGTAGAGCGCCGCGCCGCCCGAGAGCGGGCCGGTGAAGCCGATATTGACCGTTTCCTGCGCAAGCGCGCCCGTGGCGGCGAAGGCCGCGAACGCGATGCCGGCGGCAAGCCGCCCGGTTGTCCTGACGATGCTCATGTGACCTCCCGTTTCGTGAAGGGGCGCGCGCCCCGTCTCCTCTCAGCCGCCGATATAGGCCCGGCGGACGGTGTCGTTGTTCAGAAGCTCTTCCCGGCTTCCTTCGGTGACGATGCGGCCGCTCTCGATGACGTAGCCCCGGTCGGCGATCTGGAGCGCGGCATAGGCGTTCTGTTCGGCGAGGAGCACGGTGGTGCCCTCGGCGTTGATGGCCTTCACCGTGTCCAGCACCTGGCGCACGACGAGCGGGGCGAGGCCGAGCGAGGGCTCGTCGAGAAGGAGCACCTTCGGCCGCCCCATGAGCGCGCGTCCGATCGCCACCATCTGCTGCTGGCCGCCCGAGAGCGAGCCGGCATTGTCGTCGCGCTTCTCGTGAAGGATGGGGAACATGGCGTAGACCTCGTCGAGCCTGCGCTTGTTGGTCTCCCTGTCGCTGCGATGGACGTAGGCGCCGAGCATCAGGTTCCGCGCGACGGTCATGTGGGCGAAGAGCTTGCGCCCCTCGGGGCACTGGACGAGGCCCTGCGCGACGATGCTGGCGGCGGACGCACCGGAGATGTCGCGCCCGTCGAGGCGGATGGCTCCGCCCGAGGTCTTGCGCAGGCCGGAGATGGCGAGAAACATGGAGCTCTTGCCGGCGCCGTTCGCGCCAAGCATCACCACCAGTTCGCCCGCGCCGACATGGATGTCGATCCGATCCAGCGCGCGGAAACCGCCATAGTTGAGCGTGACACCCTCAAGCCGCAGCATCGTGACCCGCTCCGAGATAAGCCTCGATCACCTTGGCGTCGGCGCGAATGGCGGCCGGCGGACCCTCGGCGATCTTCTCGCCGTGGTCGAGGACGATGATGTGGTCGGCGAGGCCCATCACCATGTCCATCTTGTGCTCGATCAGGCAGACGGTGAGGCCGCTGTCCGCCATCTTGCGGATGAGCGCGGCAAGGCCCGCCGTCTCCTCCGGGTTCACGCCGCCCGCCGGCTCGTCGAGAAGGAGGATCTTCGGCTCCGTCGCCAGCGCCAGCGCGAAGGCGATGCGCTTGCGCTCCTCCTGCGTGACGTCCGCCGCGAGCCGCCCGGCCAGATGCGACAGGCCCACGAACTCGAGCACCTCCTCGGCCTTGGCCCGGCAACGCGCCTCGTCCTCGCGCAGGCGTTTGGTCTGGAAGATCGCGTCGAAGAGCCCCGAACTCGTGCGCAGGCGATGGCCGACAATGAGATTGTCCATCACGGTCGCGCCGTCGAAGAGGCTCGTCGTCTGGAAGGTGCGCGCGACGCCGAGCCGCGCCATCTCGTCCGGTCGCTTGCCGTTGATGCGCGCGCCCTCGAGGCGCAGTTCGCCCGATGTCGCCTGGTGGGTGCCGCTGATCAGGTTGAAGAAGGTGGTCTTGCCCGCACCATTGGGCCCGATGATCGCGGTGATGCGGCCCGTCTCGACGCGCGCGCTCACCTCCTTCACCGCGTGCAGGCCGCCGAAGCGCTTGGTCAGGCCCTCGGCCTCGAGGATCGCCTCAGCCATGCGCCCGCGCCTCCGCGCCGACCCGGCCGGCGCCGCGCGACGCCCGCATCTGCTTCTCGCGGCGCCGTGCCTGCCAGCGCCCGAAGGTTCCGATGATGCCGTGCGGCATGAACATCACCAGCAGGATCAGCATCGGCCCGAAGACGATCATCCGGTAGTTCTCCAGGAACTGCAGCGACTGCGTCAGCCAGGTGATCGAGATGGCGCCGAGGACCGGGCCCATCAGCGTGCCGATGCCGCCGACGAGGACGAAGGCGATCATGTCGAACGTGTGGTACTCGCGTGCGAGATCGGGCCCAAGGAACCGCACGAAGCCCGCATAGAGCCCGCCGGCCAGCCCCGCGATGAAGGTGGAGAGCATGAAGGCGACCACCTTGGTGCGCATCAGGTTGATGCCGAGTGCTTCGGCGAGCTCATCGGAATTGCGGATGGCCATGAAGGACCGCCCGACGAGCGAGCGCACGAGGCGGCGCTTGAAGAAGATGGTCGCCACGAGGAAGGCGAGCACCATGAAATAGAGAGCGCGCGTGGAATCGAAGCTGATGGGCCCGATGGGGCTCGGCGCGGGGATGCCGATGACGCCGACCGTGCCGTGGGTGACGACGTCCCATTTCTCGATGACGAGGTAGACGATGTAGCCGACGCACAGCGTGAAGATGGAGAAGAAGTGCGTCTTCAGCCGCAGCGACAGGATGCCCGCGAAGAAGCCGAGGAACGCGGCGACCGGCCCGGAAAGCAGGAGGGCGAGCCAGAAGGGCACGCCGTAGTCCACCGTCAGCAGCCCCGTCGTGTACGCGCCGATCGCCATGAAGCCGGCATGGGCGAGGTTGAGCTGGCCCGTGTAGCCGACGATGAGGTTCAATCCCATCGCCGCGATCGCCCAGATGAAGGCGAGTGCCATGACGTAGACCTGGTACTCGTTGGTGGCCAGGAACGGGAAGACCAAGGCGCCGGCGACCAGCAGCGCATAGAAGGCGTATTCGGCGACGGGCCGGGCACTCATCAGCGCACCTCGCTCGGGAACAGCCCCTGCGGGCGCAGCGACAGGATCGCCACGAGCAGCAGGAAGGCGATGATGTCCTTGTAGGCGGTGGAAATGTAGAAGGCGCCGAAGGCTTCGGCGAAGCCGATCAGCAGCCCGCCGACGATGGCGCCGGGGATCGAGCCCATGCCGCCGAGGATGATGATCACGAAGGCCTTCATGATCACCAGATGCCCCATCGACGGGTAGATGAGGTTGATCGGCGCGAAGAGCGTGGCGGCGATGGCGGCGAGCGCGCCGGAGATCGCGAAGGTCAGCATCGAGACCTTCACCGGGTCGATCCCGACGAGCGATGCTCCCTCGCGGTCCTGCGCCATGGCGACGATGGTCGAGCCCGTGGTCGTGCGCCGCAGGAAGACCTGCAGCGCGATCATCAGAACGAAGGCCGCGCCGATGATGAGAAGGCGACTGACGGGCGCCGTGAGGTCGGCGAAACGCAGGATGGTCGTGTAGGGCGCGGGCATGCGGTGGAACTCGGCGCCCCAGATCGCCTGCACCACGGCCTCGAGGAACAGGAGAAGGCCGATCGCCGCGATCATGTCGTGCAGCGGCGGTGAATGGCGCAAGGGATGGAAGACCAGCCGGTCCGCCAGGACCGACAGGACCGCCACGAAGGCGGCCGCGCAGGCCATCGCCGCCCAGAAGTTCAGCCCGTAGGACCCGGCCGCATAGAACGAGACATAGGCGCCGACCATGTAGAAGGCGCCGTGGGCGAAGTTCGGGATGTGCAGGATGCCGTAGACGAGCGTGAGGCCGAGGGCCACGAGCGCGTAGACGCTGCCGAGCGTCAGGCCGTTCAGCACCTGCTGGAAAAAGATGTTCATCGGTGCCGCGTCTCCTCCCCAGAAGCGCCGCCTGACCATGCCGGCGCGGGCCAGGATATGCCCGCCGACCGACCTCCCACCTGATCCGGACGATCTCCCAATCGCCCGGCGAAGAGCGCCCCACGAGCGACCGTCGCTATATCAGTTTCGCGATGCTGGCATGGACCGCCGGAACCGTCAAGCGATGCAAGAGACTATTTCAAAAGGCATTATACACGATTCCGATACCGTCTTCGTCGTTTATCGAAAATACGGTACGCGAACGATGCCGCTGCGACGCAGCACGTTCTCAAGCCCTTTCCAGATCGGCGAAGCCTTTGCCCTCACCCGCCAGACGGCGCAGGAGCGGCGCGGGCGCGAGCGCCTCCCCGCCCGGCTGCTTCGAGTAGTCATCGAGCGCGGCGACGATCGCCGGGAGGCCAACCTCGTCGGCCCAGAACATCGGCCCGCCACGCCAGGCCGGAAAGCCGTAGCCGTGGACCCAGATGACGTCGATATCGCCGGGGCGGGCCGCGATGCCCTCCTCCAGGATACGCGCGCCCTCGTTGACCATCGCGTAGAGGCAGCGCTCGACGATCTCCTGGGCCTCGATGCGGCGCGGGTTGATGCCCTTCTCCCGTCGCCAGCCCTCGATCAGCGCGTCGATCTCGGGCGCCGGGCGCGGCGTGCGGTCGCCAGCCTCATAGGCGTAGACGCCGCCGCCCGTCTTCTGGCCGAAGCGCCCCATCTCGGCGATGCGATCGAGCCAGGAGGGCGCCTGCGCGTCCGGGTCGCCCGCCTTGCGGCGCTCCTCTCGGATGCGCCAGCCGACATCGATGCCAGCCAGATCCGACATGGCGAACTGCCCCATCGGGAAGCCGAAATCGGTGAGCGCGGCGTCGACCTCGGCGGGCAATGCGCCCTCCTCCACAAGCTGCGTCGCCTGCGCGCCGCGCTGGTGCAGCATGCGGTTGCCGACGAAGCCGTAGCACACGCCCACCATCGCCGTGACCTTGCCGATGCGCCGGCCGACGTCCATAGCGGTCGCCTGCACGTCGCCGGCCGTGCGTTCGCCGCGCACGTTCTCCAGAAGCTTCATGACGTTGGCGGGCGAGAAGAAGTGCATGCCGACGACATCCTGCGGCCGCTTCGTCGCGGCGGCGATCTCGTCGATGTCGAGGGTGGAGGTGTTGGTGGCGAGCACCGCGCCGGGCTTCATCACCGCGTCGAGCTTTGCGAACACCTCCTTCTTCACGGCCATCGCCTCGAACACAGCCTCGATCACGAGGTCCGCCTGCGCGATGTCGTCATAGGAGAGGGTCGGGCGGATCAGCGCCATGCGCTCGTCCAGCTCAGCCTGCGTCATGCGCCCCTTGCGCACGGTGCTCTCGTAGTTGCGCCGGACCGTCGCGAGTCCATGCTCGAGTGCGGCGCCGTCCGTTTCGAGCAGCCAGACCGGAATGCCGGCATTGGCGAAGTTCATGGCGATGCCGCCGCCCATCGTGCCGGCGCCGATCACGGCGGCCTCGCCCACCTTTCGCGGCTTGGCGTCAGCAGCCTCGCCGGCGAGCTTGGCGGCCTGGCGCTGGGCGAAGAAGGCGTGGATCAGGCCTTTCCGCTGCGATGAGTCCATCGCCTGCATGAACAGCTCGCGCTCGCGCGCCAGCCCCTGATCCAGCGGCATGTCGAGCGCGGCCTCCACCGCATCGACGATGAGGAGCGGCGAGACGAGGCCCTTGGAACGTTTGGCGACACGCGCCCGCGCCGCCTCCAGCACCGCACGATCCTCCCGCGCGGCTGCCAGTTTATCGTCCAGTGCACCGGTGCGCCGCACGGGGCGCCCCTCGTCCACAACCTTGCGTGCGAAGGCGAGCGCTGCGGCGCGCACATCCGTACCCTCGTCCACCGCGTCAAGAATGCCGAGGCTTTCGGCCTCGCGCGCGGAGATCGGCTTGCCGCCGGTCATGATCTCGATGGCGGCGTCCAAGCCGACGAGGCGCGGCAGGCGCTGCGTGCCGCCCGCGCCCGGCAGGAGGCCGAGCGTCACCTCGGGGAGCCCGACCTTCGCGCCGGCAAGCGCCACGCGGTGGTGGCAGCCGAGTGCGACCTCCAGCCCGCCGCCGAGCGCAGTGCCGTGGATCGCCGCGATCGTCGACTTGGTGGAGGCCTCGAAGGCGTCGACGACCTCGCCGAGCCCGGGCGGCATCGGCGGCTTGCCGAACTCGCGGATGTCGGCGCCCGCCATGAAGGTTCGCCCCGCCCCGATCACCGCGACGGCGCGAAGGCCCTCGTCCGCCTGCGCCTCGGCCAACCGCGCGAGCAGCCCCTGCCGCACGGCCTGCCCCAGCGCGTTGACCGGCGGGTTGTCGACCACGATGAGGCCGATGTCGCCCTCGCGTTCCAGCCTGACGATATCGGGCATGCGTTGCCTCCTTCGAACACCGGCGGTTCCGTACCGCTCTTTCGATCTTTTGCGAGGGTGGCCTATCATGCCTCCACAATCAATCACCTTGCGCTTTACAACTCCGCATGACGGGCCGTACTCTTATTTCGTAAAGGATCGGGCGGGATGGGAGAGACGCCGTGGACCTTCGCTTCACAGAGGACGAGCGCGCGTTCCGCGAGGAGGTTCGCGCCTTCGTTCGGGAAAGCCTGCCGGCGCAGACGCGAGAGCGCATGCTGGCGGGCCACCACCCGACGCGGGACGACATCGCCGGCTGGCAGAAGATCCTCAACGCCAAGGGCTGGGCCGTGCCGCACTGGCCGGTCGAATGGGGCGGGACGGGCTGGGGCCCGGTGAAGCAGTACATCTTCCGCGAGGAGTTGCAGAGCGCGCCGGCGCCGGAGCCGCTGGCCTTCGGTGTCTACATGGTGGGACCGGTGATCGCCGAATTCGGCAACGAGGAACAGAAGAAGCGCTTCCTGCCGCGCATCGCCAATATCGACGACTGGTGGTGCCAGGGCTTCTCGGAGCCCGACGCGGGCTCGGACCTCGCCTCGGTCAAGACCACCGCCGTGCGCGAGGGCGACCAGTACGTCGTCAACGGCCAGAAGACCTGGACGACGCTCGGCCAGTATGCCGACTGGATCTTCTGCCTCGTGCGCACCGACAGGGACGCGAAGAAGCAGGCCGGCATCTCGTTCCTCCTGATCGACATGAAGACGCCGGGCGTCACCGTGCGCCCGATCGTGACGATCGACGGCGGGCGTGAGGTCAACGAGGTCTTCTTCGACGATGTGCGCGTGCCGGCGGAGAACCTCGTCGGCGAGGAGAACAAGGGCTGGGACTATGCCAAGTTCCTTCTCTCCAACGAGCGCGTCGGCATCGCGCGGATCGGCATCTCGAAGGAGCGGCTGCGCAAGGTGCGCGAGCTCGCGGCCGCCGAGCGCGCGAGCGACGGCGCCCCGCTGATGGACGACCCGCGCTTCGCCGAGAAGGTGGCCGAGGTCGAGATCGAGCTGAAGGCGCTGGAGATCACGCAGATGCGGGTGCTCGCCGCCGAACGCGACGGCGGACGCGGCAAGCCGAACCCGCTCTCCTCCGTCCTCAAGCTGCGCGGCTCCCAGATCCAGCAGAAGACGACCGAGCTGCTTCTGGAGATCGCCGGCCCCTACGCCATGCCCTTCGCACCCGAGCACGGGGACGGCTCCAACGAGCCGCCCGTCGGGCCGGACTGGGCCAGCGTCGTCGCGCCGACCTATTTCAACGCCCGCAAGGTCTCGATCTACGGCGGATCGAACGAGATCCAGCGTAACATCGTCGCCAAGGCGATCCTCGGGCTTTAGGGTCAGGAAACGAGAACATGGATTTTGATCTGTCCGAAGAGCAGCGAATGCTGAAGGATTCGGCCGAGCGCCTGCTCGCCGACCGCTATGATTTCGAGGCGCGGCGCCGGCATGGCGAGGGCGACAGGGGCTGGAGCGAAGACATCTGGTCCCGCTTCGCGGAGCTCGGCCTTCTGGCGCTGCCCTTCGCCGAGGAAGACGGCGGCATCGGCGGCGGGCCCGTCGAGACGATGATCGTGATGGAGGCGCTGGGGGGCAAGCTGACGCTGGAGCCCTATCTCGCCTCGGTCGTGCTCGCCGGCGGCGCACTGCGCCGCGCGCCCGATGCCCTGCGGGCGGAATGGGTGCCGAAGATCGCGAGCGGCGAGGCCGTGCTCGCCTTCGCCCATCACGAGCGGCAGGCGCGTTACGAAATCTTCGACGTCGCTGCGACAGCCCGGCAAAACGGCGACGGCTTCATCCTCGACGGCGAGAAGTCGCTGGTGCTCGGGGGCGACAGCGCTGATCAGCTCGTCGTTTCAGCGCGCGTCTTCGGCGAGCGGCGCGAGCGTGGCGGCATCGCGCTGTTTCTCGTCGATCCGCGCACTGAGGGCGTGACGCTGCGGCCCTTCCCGACGCAGGACGGGCGACGCGCCGCCGAGATCCAGTTCTCGAATGTGCGCGTGACCCCGGGCGACATCGTCGCCGGGCCGGACAAGGGCGCGGACGTGCTGGCCGCCATCGTCGATGAGGCGATCGCCGCTCTCTGCGCCGAGGCCGTCGGCGCGATGGCCGCGGCCTGCACGATGACGGTGGAATACCTGAAGACCCGCAAGCAGTTCGGCACGACCATCGGCTCCTTCCAGGCGCTCCAGCACCGCGCGGCCGACATGTATGTCGCGCTGGAGCAGGCGCGCTCCATGGCGCTCTTCGCGACGATGATGGCGGGCAGCGAGGACGCGGCCGAGCGCGCGCAGGCCGTGAGCGCGGCGAAAGTCCAGATCGGCCGCTCCGCCCGGCTGATCGGCCAGGAGGCGATCCAGCTTCACGGCGGCATCGGCATGACGATGGAGACGGCCATCGGCCACTATTTCAAACGTCTCACGATGATCGAGACGATGTTCGGCGACGCCGACCACCACCTTCGCATGGTCGCGGCGAACGGTGGCAGGCTCTAGGTGGTTGAGGGCAACGTGCCCCGCCTTTAGAACGCGGGCAGGTCCATTGCCCGGAGACGCCCGATGCCGCACTTCGCCCTCATCTGCAACGACCGCCCGGATGCGGGCACGCTGCGCGCCGACACGCGCCCGGCCCATGTCGAGTTCCTGAACGGTCTCGGCGCCGCGCTCGGCTTCGCTGGTCCCTTCCTCGACGATGCCGGCAAGCCGAACGGCAGCCTCGTGGTCATCGAGGCGACGGACGAGGCGGCGGCGCGAGCCATCGCGGCGCAGGACCCCTATGCGAAGGCGGGGCTGTTCTCGAATGTCGAGATCCGTGCCTGGAACTGGGTCTTCAACAAGCCGGGAGCCTGAGACCTTGGCACACTGGCTGTTCAAGTCCGAGCCGCACAAATGGTCCTTCGAGGCGCAGGTGAAGGCCGGTGAGAAGGGCACGCAATGGGACGGCGTGCGCAACTACCAGGCCCGCAACTTCATGCGCGAGATGAAGGTCGGCGAGCGCGGCTTCTTCTACCATTCCAACGAGGGCAAGGCCGTCGTCGGCATCGTCGAGGTGATCGCGGAGGCTCACCACGACACGACGAGCGAGGACCCGCGCTGGGAATGCGTGGACCTGAAGGCCGTCATGCCCGTGAAGGAGGAGGTGACGCTGGAGGCCATCAAGGCCGATCCTGCGCTGAAGGACATGGTGCTCGTCAACAATTCGCGCCTCTCGGTGCAGCCGGTGACCAAGGCCGAGTTCGACCACATCTGCCGCATGGCAGGGCTCGACCCGAAGGAGGCGGCGGGAACACGCTGACGGCGCGAACGTTTCGGGAACAATCAAACCCGATACGGAAAGCATTCGAGCCATGGCGAGCGACCCGAAACATGCCGGCCTCTCCAACACGGAGAAGGACCCGGAAGACTGGACGACCGGCGAGGAGCCGATGACCGGCGCACAGGCGTCTTATCTCAAGACGCTGTGCGAGGAGACGGAAACGCCCTTCGACGAGACGCTGACGAAGGCGGACGCCTCCAAGCTCATCGACGAGTTGCAGGGCAGGAGTTCGCGGCTGAAGAAGAACGGCTGACGACAGGACACGAAAGTGGCAGCGCCTTTCGGGCGCCGCCACTTTCGACGATGGCTGTCAGGACAGAAATCCTGTCAGCCAGAGTATGATAATGATCGGGATCGGAATCCCGATCAGCCAGAGCAGGCCACCTTTGAACATCGAATTCTCCTCGCATTCTCTGGAAGAGAAAGGCTCTGGAGAGCCCTGCGGTTCCGCCGTTTCCGAGCTTTCGGAACGCCGGAATTTCATCCTCGCCAACACGGCACGCCTTGCCCCGCCGCATGTGCCGGAGATCGTGCTGAACCTTGCGAGCGAGGCGCACGATCTCTGGCTGAAGACGGAGGAGGAACTGGCCGAGATCGGCCTCCCGCCGCCCTTCTGGGCCTTCGCCTGGGCCGGCGGCCAGGGGCTCGCGCGCCATGTCCTCGATCATCCGGAACTCGTCGCAGGCCGCGCCGTCCTCGACTTCGCCTCAGGCTCCGGCCTCGTCGCGATCGCGGCGGCGAAGGCCGGCGCGCGGGACGTCACCGCCGTCGACGTCGACCCGTTCTGCGAAGCCGCCACCGCGCTCAATGCGGCAGCGAATGGGGCCGCGATCCGCTTCACGCAGCGCGACGTCATCGGCCAGCAGATCGAAGCCGACGTGCTTTTGGCGGGCGACGTCTTCTACGACCGGGAGTTCGCCGCGCGGCTCGTACCGTGGTTCGACGAGCTGGCTGCCGCCGGGACCAAGATCGTCGTCGGCGATCCCGGCCGCGCTTATCTGCCGAAGAACCGGATCGAACAGCTCGCTGTCTACGAGGTGCCGGTGTCCCGCGCGCTTGAGGACGCCGAGGTCAAGCGCACCACCGTCTGGCGCTGGCGCGGTTGATCGTCCGCTGCAACGCATGAACAGGAGACAACGCCGGCCTGCACCCGAATCGCGCGCTCGCTTTCGCGCCCCTCTCGGTCGCTATAGCGTGATCGTCTTCGTCCCAGGAGCTGCCGTCACCGTCTAGTCTAGTCCATCGGCGGTCCGGTCAACGGTCATTAACCCGCATTGTCCTGCTTGCCATCGTACTGGCGACGGCAAGCCGCTATACGAGGCCAGTTGTCTCGGATCCAGGACGTAAAACCTTCCAACGCCGGCAGCATGCTCGCGCCCATCTCGGTCAGCTCGTACTCGACGCGAGGCGGCACCTCGGGAAAATAGTGGCGCGAGACGAGCCCGTCGCGCTCGAGGAGACGAAGCGTAACCGTCAACATGCGCTGCGTGATGCCCTCGATTCCCGACTTCAGCTCCGAAAAGCGGAGGCGGTGCCCAGGGGCCACCGCCAAATGACTCATGACGAGGATCGTCCATTTGTCGCCGAGCCGCGCCAATACGCTATTCGGAGCGCAGGGCCGGAACACGGGACCTTTGTCGGTCTCCTGGTAGGGCCTTCCGTGTATCAGCCGCTCCATTCGTATCATTCCTGTGCCCGAGGGTGCCCCGTGTGCCGCCTTCCGACCCGGAGGGTATGAGTATAGATGGGTAACCCTCGAGACGACAGGAGGGTTCTTCATGTCACTTCATCAGCCGATCCTTGTGTTCGGGGCTACCGGTCAGCAGGGCGGATCGGTCGCGGCCGCGCTCTTGAAAGCAGGGCACTCCGTTCGCGCCATCGTGCGCGACCTGTCGTCACCGGGCGCCTTGGCACTGCGGGACGCCGGCGCAGAGCTGGTAGAGGGTAGCTTCGACGACAAAGCGTCGATGGAGCAGGCCATGCAGGATGTCCAAGGCGTATTCAGCGTCCAGCCGAGTTCGCCAGGCGGCACGGTGACAGACGAGGAGGAAGTGCGCTACGGTATTGTAGTCGCAGACCTGGCAGCCGAGGCGGGCGTCCAGCACCTCGTCTACAGCTCGGGCGCTGCGGTCGGCGACAAGCCGACGGGGGTTGCCCATTTCGACACGAAAATGCGCATTGAGGCGCATGTCCGCGCCCTGCCGATCACCTGGACGATTGTGCGTCCCGCGATCTTCATGGAAATGCTCGTGATGCCGGGCTTCGGTCTGGACGAGGACCGCTTTACTTTCTTCGCCCGGCCGGACCAGTCCATGCAGTTCATCGCCGTCGAGGATATCGGTCGGATCGTCGCGACCGTCTTCGCCGCGCCGAAGCGGTTCGGTGGGCAGACGTTCGAGATTGCAGGCGATCAGTTGACGGGACGCGAGTTGGAGACGCTGTTTAGCCGCGAGGCAGGCCGTCCCATCGCCTACGCACGTTTCTCCGACGACGTTCTGGCGGCCAATCCCTTTCTCGCCAAGCTGACAAGGCTCTTGGACGAGGGTCCGGTCGCTGGACACGCCGACCTCGACGCTCTGCGCGCGATCGAACCGGGCCTTACGCGCTTCTCGACATGGCTTGCAGGGAGCGGACGAGAGCCCTTTGCCCGAGCGCTCGGTGCCAAAGGCGCCTGGGCCTATAACAGCGCCTGAGAGGCCGGCGGAATGCTTAGGCCTGCTTCAGGGCAACTGAGCCCGGAAGCAGGCTGCCGCTTTCTGCCTGTGTCCGTCGGCGATTTCCAAGCATGCGAGTGGCCGGCGTTGATAAGGGAAGTTGCCCAGCCGGCTTCTGAAGGCACGACATCTCATGAGGAAACGATCTGAGCCGCGCGGCTCCGCGCGATGCTAATCTCGAGATCATGCCGCCCGCACCGGCGCCTCCACATGTTGCACAGCCGAGCGCGTCACCTCCACGGGCACGCATTTGGCTGCCGGGCACAGGCTCTCCTCCGCGTGGTGCCACAGGGGAATGAGCTTGTTCAGCTCCGGGAAATAGCCGCCGACATCGCCCTTCGGCAACTTGAAGGAGTGAACGCGCAGTGCCTCGACGCGCCGCTCCACACCGTCGTCGACATGGGTGCGCACGTCCACGAGGTCCTGGTCCCGCAGGCCGAGACGCTGCATGTCCTCGCCGTTCATCAGGAGCACCATGCGCGAGCCCCAGACCCCGCGCAGCCGGTCGTCATAACCGTAGACCGTCGTGTTGAACTGGTCGTTCGAGCGCAGCGTCATCAGCCTGAAGACGTTCTCGCCGCTCATGTCGACGTCCGGATTGGCATCGAAACCGTCGGGCAGGACGAAATTCGCCTTGCCGCTTTCGGTCTCCCACTCGCGGTAGCAGGCCTTGATGTCGCGGTGAAAACCGCCGGGCTGGCGAAAGCGGGCGTTGAAATCCTTAAAATGCTCCGGGTAGCAGCGCTCGATCTCGTCGCGAACCCGGCTGTAGTCGCCCACCCACTCGTCCCACGGGATAGTGCTCTTGCCGGCGATCGTCGCCTTGGCGATCTCGGCGACGATCTTCGGCTCCGACAGAAGTTCCGGCGAGGCCGGCGGGCGGAAGCCGAAGGAGCCATGGATGGTGGCGGTGGAATCCTCGATCGACACCCACTGGTCGCCCGTCGCCTGATGGTCGAGCTCGGTGCGCCCGAGGCACGGCAGGAGATACGTCACCTCGCCCGGCACGAGATGCGAGCGGTTGAGCTTGGTGGCGATCTCGACATGCAGCCGCAGCCCGCCCCACGCCCCTTCCATCAGCTCGGTTTCGGGAATGGCGCGCACGAAATTGCCGCCGAGCCCGATAAAGGCCTTTACCGAGCCGTCGAGCACGCCCTCGCAGGCTTCGACCGTCGCGAGCCCCTTCTCACGCGGGGCCTGGAAGCCGTAGAACTGTTCGAACTTCTCCACGGGGACGAGTTCCGTCTTCTCGGTGATGCCCACCGTACGTTGCCCCTGGACGTTGGAATGGCCGCGGATCGGCGACAGGCCGGCGCCCTTCTTGCCCACATTGCCGCGCATCAGCATCAGATTGACGAGCATCTGCACGTTCTTCACGCCGTGGCGATGCTGCGTCAGGCCCATGCCGTAGTGGGCGATGACGGCGTTGGCCCGAGAATAGGTGCGGCCGACATCCTCGAGGTCTTCGCGCGAGAGTCCGGAATAGTGCTCGATCTCGGCCCATTCGGAACCGCGCACGAACGCCTCGAATTCCGCGAAGCCGTCGCAGTGCGCCTCGATGAAGTCGACGTCGAGGACACGGGGGCCGCCGCTGGCCTTCGCTTCGTCGTCGAGCGCCAATACCGTCTTGGCGATGCCGGTCATCGCGGCGATGTCGCCGCCGCACTTAAGCTGCAGATAGTCGCTCGACATCTTGGTGCCGGGGCCGGGCGAGAGCATCTCCGCGGGGTTCTGCGGGCTCTTGAAGCGCATCAGTCCGCGCTCCTCGATCGGGTTGAACGTCACGACCGGGGCGCCGCGCTTTCGCACCTCCTGCAACTGGTGAAGAAGGCGCGGCGCATTGGTGCCGGTGTTGTGCCCAAAGAAGAACATCATGTCGGTGTGGTCGAAATCCTCCAGTGTCACCGTTCCCACCGGCGAGCCGATCGAGGCCTTGAGGCCGACCGAGGTGGACTCGTGGCACATGTTGGAGGAGTCCGGCAGGTTCTGGTTGCCGTAGATACGCGCCAGAAGCTGGTACATGAAACTCGTTTCCAGCGACGCACGGCCGGACGCGTAGAAGATCACCGATTTCGGATCGAGCGCCTTCAGCTCCTTGCCGATCTCCGCGAAGGCGCTTTCCCAGGTGACGGGCACATACTGGTCGAGCGAGGCGTCGTAGCGCATCGGGCTCGTCAGACGACCGCTCTTCTCCAGGTCGTAGTCCGTCCAGTCCAGAAGCTCGCTCACGCGGTGCCGCGCGAAGAAATCGCGGCCGGTGCGCGCCTCGGTCATCTCCCAGATGGTCGCCTTGGCGCCGTTCTCGCAGAATTCGTAGAGGTGGGCGTCCTTGCCCGCGGGCTTGGCCCATGAGCAGGAGACGCACATGACACCGCCGGTCTTGTTCTGCTTCGACAGGACGCCCCAGAGCGCTGTCTTGGAAACGTTTTCCGCGAAGGATTTTTCGAGAAGCGACTTCATCGACCCCCAACCGCCCGTCGGCTGGTCGTAGGCGCGCACCTTCGGTCGATCGGTGATCTCGCTGCGCCTCATGTCACTCTCCGTCGCAATGTCTGCCGCTGCTCGCTCTCGAACATAACGTCGCAGAGGCGTCCGCGTTCAATCCGATCTCTGCGGCAGGATCGCGCGGTCCCCAGAGGCCGATCACGCGTGCGTGTTCGCAATTTGATCGCGTCCGCGTTGTCGCGTCAGCGGTGAACCACAAGGCGCGTTCCGGTCCGCAGGAAGGGCACGAGGCGGCGCATGTCATGGGGGTTGACGGCCACGCAACCGGCCGTCGGCGGATAACCTTTCTTGGCGACGTGGAGGAAGATGGCGCTGCCCGCCCCGCGCCGCCGCGAAACAATGTTCCAGTCGAGTACAACAACGAGATCGTAGAGCCGGTCGGCACGTTGCATCGTCTCCGCGCTTTGCGAAAAAGGCAGGCGGACCGGGCGGTTATAGGCGGCATGAAGCGGCGCGTCGCACCAGCCGTCATCCTTTCGCGAGAAGCGCCAGGGCATCGGCGGCACGACGCGAACCGTGCCCGCGGCCCTGCGATAAGCGAAGAGGAGAGCCATCGACGCCACCGGCGTCGCGCCGTCCCCCTCGCGCTTGAAGATGCTGGTTCCCCCTCGCCCCAGCACGCATGGAAGGCGCATCGTTCCAGCTTGCAGGATGCCGCGGCGCGCGCCGAGCGGCGACCGGCGCACCACGAACTTCGTACTTTTTGCGCGCTCCGCGTGGCGCAGAGGTGGAAATGAGGCCGATCGCTTCACAGATTGTTTCTCGAAGAGTCGTGGGAGGGGCGCTGCGGGGCCCGCAGCCACCGAACTGATAACGGGATTTCATGAGCGCGCGAAGCATTCTCATCATCGACGACGACGACGACCTGCGCTCTGCGCTGGCCGAGCAACTCGGCCTGCACGAGGAGTTCACGGTGCTGGAGGAGGCGAACGCTACGAAGGGCATCAATACCGCGCGTTCGGACCATGTCGATCTTGTGGTGATGGATGTCGGCCTGCCGGACATGGACGGCCGCGAGGCGGTGAAGGTTCTGCGTAAGTCGGGTTTCAAGGCGCCTGTCATCATCCTCACCGGCCATGACGCGGATGCCGACACCATTCTCGGCCTGGAGGCCGGTGCCAACGACTACGTGACGAAGCCCTTCCGCTTCGCCGTCCTTCTTGCGCGCATTCGCGCCCAGCTGCGCCAGCACGAACAGAGCGAAGACGCCACTTTTCAAGTCGGCCCCTACGTCTTCCGTCCCAGCCAGAAAGCGTTGACGGACGAGAAGGGCGGCAAGATCCGATTGACCGAGAAGGAGACGGCGATCATCCGCTATCTCTACCGGGCGGATAGACGCGTGGTGACGCGCGACGTGCTGCTGGAGGAGGTGTGGGGCTATAATTCGGGCGTGACGACGCACACGCTTGAAACCCATGTCTACCGGCTGCGGCAGAAGATCGAGCCCGATCCCTCCAATGCGCGGCTCATCGTCACGGAATCCGGCGGCTACAAGCTGATGCCGTGACGGCTTCGGTCGATTCGAGCCTCGATCTCTCGACTTTGAGAGAAATTTGACCTTTTGGAAGGACATCGCCCGCACAATGGACGGCGATGCGCCCGTGTGACCTCCGGTCGGCGGGCGCGGCGTGACGGAGTGCGACGCAGGCGATGAGCCTTGAAAGCGACATCGACATCCTGAGCGGGGTCGCCCTGTTCTCGGACCTGACGCGCGATCAGCTGCGGCTGCTCGCCTTCGGCGCGGAGCACCGCTCGCTGCGCGAGGGGGAGTTCCTGTACCGCGCCGAGGCGCGCGCCGACGCGGGCTTCGTGATCGTCTCCGGCCGGGTCGAGCTCGTCGTCGAGGGCAAGCGCGGCCGTCGCGTCCTGGCCGAGGCGGGCCCTGGCACGCTTCTCGGCGAACTCGCGCTCATCACCGAGACCCGGCGCGGGGCGAATGCGGTGACGGCATCGCCCTGCGACGTCATCCGGATCGCCCGCCCGCTCTTTCGCCGGATGCTCCAGGAGTTTCCCGAGATCGCCGAGGGCGTGCGCGCGCGCATCGCCGCCGACCTCGCCGACATGACGCAGAGCGTCGTCGCGCTCGAAGGCCGCTTCGAGGACTGACCGACCGCCTCAACCGGCTCCAGCCGCCAGTTCCGCCTCCAGCCCGGCGAGAACAGCCGCACCGCGCGGCCGATCCGCTGGTGGTCCACCCCCAGCGGCACGCTTTCACCCGGCGGACCGCCAATCGGCTCGATGACCTGCATAAGCGCGGCGAAACGGCTACAGCGCACTGCGCTGCGCGACCGGGACCGGGACCGCTATCTTCTGATCCTTGCCTCCGAACTGCCGCGTCACGACAGCGACATTTTCGCGGGGCCGACTCAGGTCGCTCGTCGTCGGGGCACTGCTGTTCCGCCGCGATTCCAGATAGCTTGCCCGGCCGTCTCGCGGCTCGCTTCTTACGCCTAGATATTCCGTCGTTCCCCGCGGTCACGAGACAGGCATGACAAACGAAACGACAAGCGAGGCGGCGGCTAGAATGGTGCCAGCGATGAGCGACATCGTCGCGTAGACGCTATGATTGTTCTTCGGGGCCGTGTCAGCGATATGCAGCTGGATCGTCGCCACGAGACTGCTGAGAACGATGTCCTCGTTCTTGGCGTCGAACATCTCCCGCAATTCGCGCTGCGCCGTTGGAAACGGGTCTCGCAGCAGATCCGTCGCGACCTTTGCGGCCAATGACAGGGCCCTGCTCGACAGCAGCGCGGATGTGACGATCAGGGCAAGACCGGACAGTGCCAGAAACGCGGGAATGGGCTCGATCCAATCGAGCCCGGCCGGATTGCTGCGAAGCATCGCGGCGTAGACCGTTATGAAGCCGGCCATGGCGGCAATCGCGAGCGTGAGCATGATGCGCGCATGCGACATCAAGAGCGCGCGGGAACCGTTCGTATGCTCGATATATATCTTGACCAACGTCTCCAGCGCGAACCTCTTGGCTTCGTACCCCAGGCGACGATCCTCGATCGTGAGTGCGGACACAGGCTCTCCAGAAAAGGGTTTCACTCCGGACGGAGCCTCCACTCGCTCGGCTGACGTTGAGATGATCATTGGGCGACCGCTCTCAAAGGCTCGGCGATCAACGCTGCCCGCGCAAAGAACACTATCCCACTTGCGCTCAATAATGAACGCGTTTACTGAACACTGTCAACATATGAGGACGGAATGCCACGACTGGCTATGACGCCTGAGGAGGTCCACGAGGTACGAAGGCGCATCCTTCGGGAAGCGGCTTCGATCGTCGAGGAGGAGGGGATCGGTGCGCTGTCCATGCGGTATCTTGCGTCGAACTTGGGAATGACGGTTGGGAACCTCTACCGGTACTTCACAAGCCGGCAAGACATGATCCTTGCATATTTCAGCGTGGGCATGAGCGAGCTCTACGAGCAAGTACAAGCGCGCGAGGTCTCAGCGGATCCTCTGAAGGCACTTCGTGATCTCACAATGTCTTACGCAGACTTCGCGCTGTCTGATCCTGTTCGCTACCGGTTGATGTTTCTCGAAGACAGCCATGCAACGCGAAATGCAGGCCTCATCCAGACAGTCACCGACGCCTATGGCGAATTCATTCGCCGAACCGCTGCCGCCATAGAGGCCGGCGTGTTGGCCCCTGGCGAGGCGAAGCAGAAGACCGACATCATCTGGGCAGCTCTACATGGGTCGATCACCTTGGCCATCACTGCGCCGGAGATGGACCTCGGAGATCCGCAAGAGTTCGTTGAGCGGACCATAGACACGATCTTGAACGGCCTATCACCTTAAGGGACGTCACGATGACAATTTGGAAAGCCAGCGCGGTCGCAGTCGCGGCCGTGATCGCGGTCGGCTGTTCTTCCGACGATGATGCAAGGCCGACGGAACCGCGCACTGTCGATGCGATCCAGGTCCGAGCCGAGACGGTTGAGGAGACGTTCAGTCAGGTTGGAGAGATCCAGCCATACCACGACACCGCGCTCGCCTTTCGCCTGAACGGAATGCTCGCGTCGCGCCTTCCACTTGGCCAGACGGTGCGGGAAGGCGATGTGCTCGCGGTTCTGGACAAGCGTCCGGCAGAGACCGCTCTGCGCACCGCCCGGGCGGAACTTGCGGCGGCGAACGCGGCGATGTCACTGGCGCGGCTCGCCGCCGAACGCCAGCGCACGTTGCTGGAGCGAAACGCCACCGCCCGTGCGAGCGTCGACGAAGCGAATGCCAACCTCGCGACGACGCAGGCGCGTGTCGACGCCGCGACCGTCGCGCTGGAGCAGGCCGAGGACGCCCTCTCCTACACGGAACTCCGCGCCCCTCACGAAGGCACGATCTCGGCCGTCCAGGCCAACCAGGGCGAGGTGGTGGCTTCGGGGCAGGTCGTTCTTCGCCTGGTGACGGAAGAACGGCGCCACGCGGTCTTCGACGTTCCCGAAGTCCTCTACCGGACCACGCCCGAGGACGCGACGATCGCACTGCAGCTCGTGACGGATCCTGGCATTACCGCGATGGGGACGATCGATGAGGTCGCGCCGCTGGCTGACCCGTCGACGAGAGCCTACCGGGTCATGGTTGCCGTGAACGCAAACGCAGCGGCGATGCCGTTCGGCGCGCCGGTCCTCGGCACACTCGTCGTCGGCCAAGACCAACTCGCGAGGTTGCCGGCATCCGCGCTGACCAAGTCGGAAGGCGGATCGGCAGTGTTCGTGATCGACCCGCAAGCCGGTACCGTCCAGCGGCGATCCGTCGAGGTGGCCCGCTTCGACGAGCGGTTCCTCTACGTGTCGGCCGGCTTGGCGGACGGCGACACAGTCGCCACGACGGGCGTCGCGAAGCTGCGCGACGGGGAACAGGTTCTCGTCCGCGAGGGAGCACGTTGATGTCCGGCGGTGCTCCCCCGACCCATAGTGGCTTCAACCTGTCCGCCTGGACGCTCCGCCACCGCTCCTTCGTCGTCTTCCTCATGCTCGCGACCCTCATTGCCGGGGCGCTGAGCTACACACGCCTGTCGCGCAACGAGGACCCGCCGTTCACGATCAAGACCATGGTGGTCGCCGCCAACTGGCCCGGCGCGACCACGGCCGATACGGTCCGCCTCCTGACCGAGCCGTTGGAGAAGCGGCTGGCCGAGACTGCCTTTCTCGACCACACGCAGAGCTATACGAAGCCCGGCCAGTCGGTAATCTTCGTCAATTTGAAGGACGACGCGCCGCCAAGCGAGGTCGCCGAGGTCTGGTATCAGGTCCGCAAGAAGATCGGCGACCTCGCTCCGGCGCTTCCCGACGGCATCCAGGGCCCCTTTCTGGATGACGAGTTCGGCGACACGTTCGGCAGCATCTTCGCCTTCACCGCCGACGGCTTCACGCATCGCGACCTTCGCGATCGCGTCGACATTATCCGCAACCAGCTCTTGTCGGTGCCGGATATCGGGAAGGTCAACCTGCTCGGCGTGCAGGAGGAGGAGATCGTACTCGAGTTTTCCTCCGCCCGGCTTGCGGCCTTCGGCCTTAACAAGGCGGCGGTAGTCGAGGCCATCCAAGCGCAGAATGCGGTTGCGCCCGCTGGCGAGCTGAAGACGCAGGAGGACAAGATCCTCTTTCAGGTCAGCGGCGCGCTGGCCTCGGAGGACGACCTGCGCGAGCTCGTGCTGCGCGTCAACGATCGCTTCGTGCGTCTAATTGACATTGCCGATGTCAGGCGCGGGCTTGTCGACACGCCGGCACCCAGCGTTCGCGTCAACGGCGAAACGGTGATCGCGCTCGCCATCTCGATGCGAGAAGGCGGCAACCTCATCGATTTCGGTGCGCGGCTTCAGGAGCGAATGGCGGAGATCCAAAACGACCTTCCGCCCGGCATCGACGTCGTCCAGGTCGCCGACCAGTCCACCGTGGTTCAGTACGCGATCGGCGGTTTCGTGAAGGTCCTTCTCGAAGCCATCGCGATTGTACTCGCGGTCTCCTTCCTGTCGCTGGGCATGAAAGCGGGTCTCGTTATCACCGCGGCGATCCCGCTCGTCCTCGCGATGACCTTTATCGGTATGGAGGTGGCGGGAATCGGCCTGCAGCGCATCTCGCTCGGCGCGCTCATCATCTCGCTCGGTCTTCTCGTCGACGACGCGATGATCACGGTGGAAAGCATGGTCGGCCAGCTGGAGATCGGCCAGCCGAAGGACGTTTCGGCCAGCCACGCCTACGACACCACGGCCTTCCCGATGCTGACCGGCACGCTCGTGATGATCGCCGGCTTCATCCCCGTGGGTTTCGCGGCGTCGAGCGCTGGCGAATACACCTACTCGCTCTTCATGGTCGTGCTGATCTCGCTGTCGGCGTCCTGGATCGTCGCCGTCCTGTTCGCGCCGCTTCTCGGCATGTGGCTACTGCCGGACAAGATGGCTCACGCGGGGCATGGCGAGGGGCGGATCATGCGGGCGTTCCGCAGCCTGCTCGATCTCGCGATGCGTTGGCGGTTCGCGACGCTCGCGCTGTTCCTTGCCGCGTTCGCTGTATCCATCTTCGGTGCGACGAAGCTGGAGGAACAGTTCTTCCCCGCGTCCGATCGCCCCGAACTCCTGGTCAACCTGACCTTGCCGCAGAACGCCTCGCGCGAGGCGACGGAAGCCCGTGCCCGCGATCTGGAAGCTCTGTTGGTGGACGACCCTGCCGTCGAGCACTTCACAACCTATGTCGGATCCGGCTCCGTGCGCTTCTACCTGCCGATGGACGTGCTCCTCGACAACGACAATGTTTCGCAGACTGTGATCGTCGCCAAAAGCGTCGCCGAGCGGGACGAGGTGCAGCGTCGGATCGAAGCGTTCTTCGCGGACCGCCACGCCGACATCGTCACGCGCGTTTCACCGCTGGAGGTCGGGCCGCCCGTTGGCTGGCCGGTGCGCTACCGTGTCCTCGGCCCGGACTATGCGATCGTCAAGAACCTGAGCGCCGAGGTCGCAGAGATCGTCGCTCGCGACAGCCGCACCTCCGACATCAACCTGACCGCCGGCGAGCCGCAGCGCAGCATCCGTGTCGAGATCAATCAAGTTGAGGCCCGGGCGCTCGGCATCAGCTCGCAGTCCGTCGCCGGCGAGATCGCCGCGACGATCGCGGGAGCGCCCGTGACGTCCGTGCGTGACGGCAATCGAATGGTCGATGTCGTCATTCGCGGGCAAGGAGACGACCGCTCTTCGGTCCGGGTTATCGAGAACCTTCAGTTCCGCGCAGCATCCGGGGCCAGCATTCCGCTGCGCCAGATCGCGACGGTCAGCTATGGCACGAACGAGCCGGTGATCTGGCGCCGGTCTGGCAACGCGATGGTGATCGTTCAGGCCGACGTCGCGTCGAACGTCCAGCCGGCGACCGTCGCCCTCGACATCGATCGCGCTTTGGAGCCCATCCGCGCCGAACTTCCCATCGGCTATTCGATCGAGATCTCGGGCGTGGTGGAGGAGGCCGCCAAGGGCACGGATTCGATCCTCGCCGTTCTTCCGGCCATGGGCTTCGTGATCTTCGCCCTTCTGATGGTGCAGCTTCAGAGCTTCGCACGCACGGGGCTCGCCATCCTCATGGCGCCCTTCGGCCTGATCGGCGTGGTACTGGCCATGCTCCCGACAGGAACGCCCATGGGCTTCGTTGCGCAGCTCGGCGTCATCGCGCTCGCCGGCATGATCATCCGCAACGCCGTGATCCTGATCCAGGAGGTCGATGTCAACGTCGCGAATGGGGAAAAGCCTTGGGAAGCGATCGTTCACGCCTCCACCCACCGCGCCCGCCCCATCGTCCTGACGGCGCTGGCCGCCATGCTCGGCATGGTCCCGATCGCGTTCCAGATTTTTTGGGGGCCGATGGCCTTCGCGATCATCGGCGGCCTGGCCGTCGCGACGGTCGCGACGCTCCTCCTGCTTCCCTGTCTTCTGCTCTGGCTCCTCCTCTACGAGCAGCGCAGCAAACCCGGCGAAGAGCCGATCGAGGCTCCCACGGCAGCTTGACCGATCCGATCCGCGATCGGGAACCCATACGAAGACCATACTGGAGTACGGCCATGAAGATTCTGATGGTTCTGACGTCTTAAGAGAAGCTCAGCGTGGCAGCCTCCGCTCACGCAGGGCATACTGGTAAGTCACGCTGCACCTTGAGCGCGATAGACTCCTGACGCGCTACTACTTTCCCGAGTTGCCGCCCCGTGTCGAGTGAGAGCTGACCGAGATGGCGCGAGCGCGCTGCCAGCGATGACAAGCTTTACCTCTTGAGGCATGCGGAAAACGCACTGTCTCCTCTGCGGAGCGAACCCGAGCAGTCCGCCGAGAAGCCCGCGCACGCTCTGCGCGGGACGAGGACGGGTCGGATGGAATTGGCCGGCAGTAAGCGCGGCCGCGAAACTGGCCGCGACCATGGCGACGACGAACACGCCGTTGTTCGAAAGGAGTGGGTCAGCAACGATCGAGACGCAGCCGCGCAGTCGAGGCCGAGAAGTATTGGCGGAACGAAATCCAGAGCCGAGCCCGTCTCCCGGGCGCGGGCCGAAAGCTCCGCCGTCAAGGCGAGGGGCGCGACGCGCAGATAGGCGAAGGTGCCGAGCATGCCAACGAGAGGACCGCCAAGCCAGCCGGGCCAGCGCACGGCGAAGCCTTCGCGCCGCACAAGGCTCACGCCCACGAGGCTGCGCTCGGAACCGTCGCCCCCAATGCGAAGACGCTCGAAGACGAGCGCGTCGCGGGAGCCATCAAGACGGACTTCATCTCTCCGCAGAGATCATGGCGATCACCCTGTCGGGGCTGACGACATCGTCGGTCTGGACACAGGCCGCCGTTATGGCGGTGGTCGCGATCGGCATCACGATTGCCGTCTATGGTGCGGTCGCCCTCATCGTGAAGGCCGACGACGCCGGATTGGCGCTTGCCAAAAGCGACATGGGTGCAACGGCTGCCTTCGGCAGGGGGGTCGTACGCGCCATGCCGACTTTTCTGAAAGGGCTGGCGGTTCTCGGCACCGCCGCAATGCTCTGGATCGGTGGAGGGATCATCGTCCACAGCCTCGCGGGCTATGGACTGGAAGGGCCGGAGCGACTGATCCACGACATCGCCGTCGCGGTCGGCCAGTCTGTGTCCGCGGCCGGAGGGATCGCCGAATGGGTCGTCACCGCGATCGGGTCCGGCATCGTCGGGCTGGTCGCAGGCTTCGCCTCGATCCCGATCGTCGGCAAGGTGGTGGCACCATTGTGGAAGGCCGTGACGGGCCTACGCTCTCTTGCCGAGAAATCGGCATAGCAACGCGTCTCGGTTCGGGCGTAACGCGGTCTCTTCCAGCCCCGGAGGCTCGGGTCATCGGCGACGCGCTGACTTCCTTTCGCCAGATGTGGAGATTTCTCGCCCGCCTCACGGATGGAATCCGGCTGTCGTCCGTATACCTCACATGAGCGACCCTTCGCGTGACCTCGATGTCGTTGGCCTGCTTGGGCCGCTGCGGCGCTATGCGCTCTCGTTGACGCGCGACCCGCAGGACGCGGAGGACCTCGTCCACGACGCGCTCGTACGGGCAATAGAGCGGCAGGACCGGTTCCGAAAGGGCGGGAACCTCCGCTCTTGGCTGATGTCGATCCTCCACAACCGTTTCATCGACGAAGCGCGCCGGAAGCGCGCCGACCGCGCGCGTGACGCCGCGATCGATCTTCATGCCGAAGCGGCCGTCAGTGGCGGACAGGACGAGGCGACACGCCTCGCCGACGTTCGTCGGTCCTTCATGATGCTGCCCGACGAGCAGCGCGCCGCGCTCCACCTCGTGACGGTCGAAGGTCTCTCCTACAACGAGGCAGCGGATGCGCTTGGCATCCCTGTGGGCACGCTCGTCTCTCGCCTTTCGCGGGCGCGAGCCCGCTTACGGGAAATAGAAGACGGCCCCATCGACGCACAGGTCGTGCCGTTCAGAGCGAGGGGAGTGCACGATGCATCCTGAGGCGGACCCGATCACCGACTTCGACCTCATCGCCTACATTGACGATCAGCTTCCGGTTCCCCGCAGGATCGAGATCGAAGCGTATCTTGCCGAACGGCCCGACGAGGCGGCGCGGGTCATGGCGGAACTGCGCACGCGCGACGAACTTCGGCTGGCGCTGTCGACCATGCCGCTTCCCGCCAGCGTGCGCGCGAACGCGGTGGCGGGGCGGCTCGAACGCTCGCTCAGGCGACGCGTCGCTCTCCGGCGCCTGTCGCGGGCGGCCGCGCTCGCCCTGATGCTGGGCGCCGGCTGGATCGCCCATGCCGAGTTCAACGCGCTCGGCGTGCGCGAGAGTGTCGCTTCGGCACCGCCCCCTGCCTTCGTCGCCGATGCCATGCGCGCCCATCGCACCAGCGCGATCCGGGCAGGCATGGTCTCGCAGATCGAAACCGCGGACTACGATCCAGCGGAAATCCTTTCCGCGACCGCGATCCGAGTTCCGGAGTTGCCGCGCAAATGGGCCGTGCAGGACGTCCAGGTGTTCCCGTCAACCTTTGGTCCGAGCGTCGAGATGGCGCTCCGCTCGCCGGACCTCGGCGACGTCTCCCTCTTCGCCGTCCGCCCCGGCACCTTCGATGTCGTGCCCGTCGGTGTCTTCGTCGAGGCCAACACGACGGCTGCCTACTGGCAGATCGGCGAGGTCGCCTACGCGCTTGTCACGGTTGGGGGCAGCCGCGACGCGCTGGAGACCGAAGCAGGCGCGATCGAGGAGGGCCTTCGCTGAAGCTCCGAAACCGACCTTTTCTAACAAACCTCCGACCCATTCCCTCAAGGAGTTCGACCGCATGAATACGCCTTTCCGCGGCGCTGGCGTCCCAGCCGCGCCCGCCCGTTCCGGAGCGATCTTCGACGAAGGCCTGCGCGCGCACATGCTGCGCGTCTACAATTACATGGGCCTCGGCCTCGTCATCACCGGGCTTGTGGCCTTTGCAGTGGCGAACACGCCGGCGCTCTACGTGCCGATCTTCTCGACGCCGCTCAAATGGGTGGTGATGCTGGCGCCGCTCGCGTTCGTGATGTTCCTCTCCTTCCGTATCGAGCGGGTTTCGTTCGCGACGGCGCAAATGCTTTTCTGGGCTTTTTGCGCGGTGATGGGCCTGTCGATGGCCTCGATCTTCCTCGTCTTCACCGGGGCCAGCATCGCGCAGACCTTCTTCATCGCGTCCAGCGTCTTCGGCGTGATGAGCCTCTACGGCTACACCACGAAGCGTGACCTTTCCGGCTTCGGCACCTTCCTGTTCATGGGGCTGATCGGCGTCGTGATCGCCAGCCTCGTGAACCTCTTCCTCCAGTCGAGCGCGCTGCAGTTCGCCGTTTCGGTGATCGGCGTTCTGGTCTTCACCGGGCTGACCGCCTGGGACACCCAGCGCATCAAGGAAGAGTATTCCGAGCACCACGGCCACGAGGCCGCCGGCAAGATCGCGGTGATGAGCGCCCTCTCGCTCTACCTCAACTTCATCAACCTCTTTCAGCTCCTCCTGAACTTCACCGGGCAGCGAGAGGAGTAGCGGGCTTGGCACCGCTTCGTCGAACATCAGCAGGGAACGACCATCATGAACCGTGACGAACAGGGCCTGATCCAGAACCTTTTCGGCAAGCTCTCCGACGCCGAGCGCACCGCGCCACCGCGTGACCCGGAGGCCGACCGCTTCATCCAGGAGCGGGTCTCCAGCCAGCCTGGCGCGCCCTACTACATGGCACAGACGATCATCGTGCAGGAGCAGGCGCTGGAAGCCGCGCAGGCGCGGATACAGGAACTGGAAGCACAGGCAAGCCGGTCGCAGGGTTCGGGCGGCGGGCTGTTCGGTTCGCTGTTCGGCGGGGGCGGCTCGCAGCAGCCGGCGCGCGCATCTCAGCCGCGTTCCGGCGGCTACGCTCAGGCAGCCCGCCCCCATGCGGGCTCGGCAGGGGCGTCCGGCGCGTGGGGTGGCAGCGGAGCTCAGGGCACCGCACGACAGGCGGGCGGTGGCGGTGGCGGCTTCCTCGCCGGCGCGGCGCAGACTGCGGTGGGTGTCGCCGGCGGCATGATGCTCGGATCCATGCTCGGCGGTCTGTTCGACGGCGAGAACCCGATCGACGGAGCAGGTGATGCGCTGGCCGACGCCGGCGACGCGGTCGAGACCGAATTTGCCGACGCCGGCGAAGCCATGGGCTTCGACGATTTCGGCGGCGACGAAGAGCTCTAGGGTCTGATCCTCGGCGAGAACGGGTCCGCCCGTCTGCCGGAAACCGACTTCGAGGCCAGGGTCGTTTCCGCGACCCTGGCCTCCTCATTGAACCGGAACCTGAATCGATGGAATCCTTCATCGCCGATCTCGGCGAGTTCATACGGACGCACCAGGCCTGGGCGCTGCCGATCGTCACCCTGATCTGCCTCGGGGAGTCGCTTGTTCTTGTCGGGCTGCTGATCCCGGCCACCGCCATCATGCTTCTGATCGGCGGGCTCGCCGGTGCCGGGATCGTCGATCCGCTGCCGATCCTCGCCGGCGCGATCCTCGGTGCGATCCTGGGAGACATCGTCTCCTACGCGATCGGCCGATGGCTCGGGCCGGGCATCGTCTATCGCAAGCCGCTTCGCCGCTACCGTCACCCGATTGCCAAAACCCGCCTGTTCTTCCGGCGATACGGTTTCGCGGCTGTCTTCATCGGACGCTTCCTCGGCCCGATCCGTTCCACGGTTCCGCTCGTCGCCGGCATGATGGCGATGAGCCAGTGGCGCTTCCAGATCGCCAACGTTCTGTCGGCCGTCCTTTGGGCGCCGGTGATGCTCGCGCCGGGCTATCTTGGCGCTCGCGGCGCGGGCGAAGTTGATGCGGTGGCGGGCGGCGGCGGGCTCGGCATCATCGCGCTCGTCCTTGCGGTGACGGTTGTCGCCACGATCATCGGCGGCAAGCGCTTTTTCGCCACGCGGCGCCCCGAACGGGTGCGGGCCGCCGCTCGATCGTAAGCCGCACCACGTCTCTGCCGTCGAACCCTATACCTCGTCGCCCGTGATGAGCTCCCAGTTTGAGGTTCTCGAATTGCATTTCCGACATTCCGCCGGAGACGGCAAATCTCTTCCGCAGCACATGCCTGCGTATGGCCGCATGAACGGGCGTCGCACCAGCGCGCTCGCAAGACACTTCCATAAAGGATGACGGATCCCCGTGAACATCGGAACAATTCTGACTGCTGAAACGAACGCGCTGGCGGTGACACCGTGATCGAGCCGCTTCTCTTCCTGCTGCTCGGTATTCTCCTGATCCTCGCGATCATTGCCGCGAACGGGTATTTCGTCGCCCAGGAGTTCGCATACATGTCTGTCGATCGCACGCGCCTGGCGGCCCGCGTCGCCGAGGGCGACGTGGCGGCAAAAAGAGCCTTGGCGGTGACGAGGCGCACCAGTTTCATGCTGTCGGGCGCACAGCTCGGCATCACTGTCACCGGTCTTCTCGTCGGCTTCGTCGCAGAACCGCTCGTGGGAGAATCGCTTGGCGTTCTGCTCGGCGCGGCAGGCGTTCCGACTGAGGTCGGGGTAGCAACAGGGACCGTATTGGCGCTGGCCGCAGCGACGATCATCCAGATGATCTTCGGCGAACTCTACCCGAAGAACCTTGCGATCTCGAACCCTGAACCGCTCGCGCGCGGTCTTGCCGGCTCGACCCTCGTCTACCTCACCGTTTTCGGCTGGCTGATCGGCCTGTTCGACAAGTCAGCCAATCTGTTGCTGAAGGCTCTTCGCATCGAACCGGTGCATGACCTCGATGTCAGCGCATCCGCAGGCGACCTGCCCCGCATCATCGAAGATTCGCGCGAAAGCGGACATCTTCCGCACGAGCTCTCTCTCATGCTGGATCGCATCCTCGACTTCCCCCAACGCGATGTCGAACATGCGATGATCCCGCGCTCGCAGGTCGACTGGGTGAGCCCGAGCGCGACGCTCGATGAACTGCGCGAACTGATGTCCCGCGCGCACACCCGATACCCGGTCATCGACGAAGACGATACGCCGATCGGCGTTGTTCACCTTGCCGACGTTCTCGCCCACAGTGCTTCGGGTCGTGCGAACGAAACCGTCGCCGCGGTGATGCGACCTGCAACGGTGCTGCCGACCCTGATGCTACTGCCCGACGCGCTCGCCCAACTGTCGAGCTCCAACAACCAGCTCGCCTGCGTGATCGACGAGTATGGCGGCTTTGCCGGGGTGCTGACCCTTGAGGATCTGGCCATGGAAGTGGTCGGCGAGATCACCGACGAGCATGATGCCGAGATCGGCGACGCAGTCGTTCCGGAAGGTGAGAATATCTGGCTCATGCAAGGCGACGTGCACCTCGACGAAGTCGAGCGCGCCATCGGATACGATCTGCCTCGCGGCGATGTCGAGACCGTCGCGGGAATGCTCATTGCCGAACTCGGCGCCCTGCCGACAGAGGGCGCCACCGTCACCGTCGACCTGCCGGTCGATCCGGCCGAGCTCGTCGCCGATCGACCCGTGCGCCGTCGTCTGGAAGTGGACGTCCTGCGTGTCGAGAGGCACGTGCCGACCGAGGTGCGGGTCAAACTCACGGAACTGGCAATGACGGTGGAAGACCGATGAGCGACCCGCTGACCGTCACGCTCGCGACGATCGCTCTGATCGCATTGAGCGCGTTCTTCGTCATCATCGAATTTGCGCTTCTGGGAGCGCGGCGACATCGGCTGGAGGAACTTGCCGTCGCAAGCAGCTCGGCGCGGGCAGCCCTGCGCGGGATGAACGATCTGACGCTGATGCTGGCTGGCGCCCAACTCGGTATCACAGTCTGCACGTTCGCTCTCGGCGCCGTTACGAAACCCGCCGTCGACGCGTGGCTTGGTCCGTTGTTCGTCGCAATGGGTATGCCGGACTGGGCCGCCGGCGGAGCGGCTTTTGCCCTGTCGCTCTTCATCGTCACCTTCCTGCACCTCGTCGTCGGCGAGATGGCGCCGAAATCATGGGCGATCGCCCACCCCGAACGTTCCGCTCTGGCGATCGGGCTCATCTCCCAGGCTTACATGTGGCCGCTTCGACCGCTCTTGAGATGGGTCAACCATCTCGCCAACCGCCTCGTACGCGCGAGCGGGGTCGAGCCGGTCGAGAGCGCAGCCGTCGGCGGACAGGATATCGCGACCATCCGGCAGCTCGTCGAACATTCCGCCAAGGTCGGCACTCTCGAGCCGGAGATGCAGCAGCAGATCTCCGGGCTTATCGATCTGGGGACCCTGCCGGTCGAAACCCTTGTGGCTCGCGGCGTGATGCCGACGCATGTTACGCGCGATGCAACCGTTGCCGAAGTTCGCGCAGCCGCGCTGCAATCGGGGCATATGCGCATCCTGATGCTTGGCGGGGACAGTGCGGCACCCTTGGTGGTGCATGTCCGCGATACGCTCATGCTCCCCGATGCGCAGCTCGCAGTGGGTAGCGCCCGGCCCGCGTTCACGCTTCCGGCAAAGACACCCGTCTACGAAGCGCTGGCTCGAATGCGCGAAGCGAGCGTGCAACTTGCCGTCGTGATGGAGAATAGCGAGGTGATAGGGATCGTGACGCTTGCCGATATCCTTAAGCGCGTTCTCCCAGCCGGGTCGGCGGCATCGAAGCTTCCCGCCACGATGCCGTCAGCAGGTCGGCTATCCGAGACGGGCTGATGTTGTTCAGAAGATCCGCGGCTGTGGAATACGCCGCCCCTTCCGATGTCGGTCACCTCGCGGAGACGTCGACGGTCGCGCCGTCGCCCAAGCGCGCGAGTTGCATGATGATGACACGGCGACACTGTGCACGCTTGTCGCCGGGTAGGACGCGCGGTCTCGAACTGAACTGATGGAGCTCCTCCCGCCTCCCGGCGCACTCGCCTGGTTCAGTCCCGACGTTCTCCTAGCGACCTGGTTCGGCGCCGGGCTCGTTGAACCGTTGCGCGCCGGCCTCGCCGTTGCGAGCGTTCTCACCGTGATCTTGGTCGCAAGACCAGGTCGAACCGCATCGGCTTCTTGGGCAATGCTCCTTTCCATCGCGGCCGCGCTCGCGATTGCCTCGCTGGAGGTACGATCAGGAATCGGCGACGATCGTCGGATCGTCGTGGACGAGGTTCTGGGTGTGCTCGTGCTTGTCGCGCTGATTGCCACTTGGAGACGCATCGCCATCACCGCTGTCGCTGCGTTGTTCCTCTTCGTTGACCGCTGGAAGCCGTGGCCGCTGAATGTGATCGAGACGATCCCGTCGCCCTTCGGTGTCCTGGCGGACGACATGGCCGCCGGCGCGATCGTCGGATCGGCCGCCCTCCTTATATGGCTGGCTTGGCCCAAAGCGACACTTGCTTATCGCGGAGCGACGTGCGGGCGGACAATGAAAAATGGCAGTGCCCTGATGGCGGATACGTCGCGCTCTACAAAGAACGGACCGAAACCGTGATGTCCAGCGCGCTGCAATGGTGGCGTTGGCGCGCCTATCTGCGCTCCGCATGGAGCGGCGAAGTTCCGCTCGCACGGCTGTTCTTCATCGACATGCTGATATGGGGCACGATCGTCAATCTGACGACGAGTGCCACGGCGCTCGTCCTGTTCGCGAGCGACGCCCCAGCCTGGCTTGCGGTCGGCGTCTGGGTACTGCCATGGCCCATGAACGCCTTCATGTGCTTTTGCGTCTGGCGGACCGCGGCGCGTCGGCGTTCGGGCCTCTCGGAGTTTGCCGGGCCGCTCGCGACCCTGTGGGCCATCGGCATCTCGCTGGTTTAGATAGATCGCGCCCCCCTTGGCGAGAACGGAGCTGTATTTTGTCGGCAGGTATCCTTGGTGAGAACGACATCGTAGGTGTGTCCGATGCCGCCACTTCGGACATTCTCGAACCCGGACGCAACTGCATGGCGATCGATCGGGCGGACCGCCTGTCCGTGATCATCGACGCCGACGATTATTTCCGCTTCGCGCGGCGTTCAATGGTCTCCGCCAAGCGGCGCATCACCATGATCGGCTGGGATTTCGACGGTCGCATCGAACTCGGCCGTGATCGGGATGACGACGGTCCGGCAAAGCTCGGCGACTTTGTTCTGTGGCTCGTGGAGCGCAATCCCGATCTCGAAATCTTCCTCCTCCGCTGGGACATAGGGGCTCTTGCAACGTTGCAGCGAGGCTCGACGATCGTCACGGTCGTGAAGTGGATGCGGCATCCGCGCATCCATACCAAGCTGGACAGCGCTCACCCGTTCGGCTCATCTCACCACCAGAAGATCGTGATGATCGACGACTGTCTCGCCTTCTGCGGCGGCATCGACATGACCGGCGATCGCTGGGACACGCGCGAGCACGCGTTCGAGGACGAGCGTCGACGGCGTCCGTTCACCCGCCGGCGTTACAAGCCCTGGCACGACGTCACGACCGCGATCACGGGACCGGTGACGGGCGTCATCGCCGAGGTCTGCCGGGAGCGTTGGGCGACGGCTGGTGGCTCCCCGGCGCTTGTGCCGATCGAGAGCGCCTCTGCGTGCTGGCCATCCGGCCTTGAACCTGATTTCGAAAACGTTGATGTCGCGATCTCGCGGTCTGCTCCAGAACTGGATGAGCGGCCATCCGTCCGCGAGGTCGAGGAGTTGTTCGTCGATCAGATCCTGTCGGCAAAGCGTTTCATATATGCGGAAAGCCAGTACTTCGCGTCCAGCAAGATCGCGGCGGCGATCGCGCGGCGACTGCAGGAATCCGGCGGTCCGGAAATTGTGATCGTCAATCCGGTAACCGCGCAGGGCTGGCTCGAACCGCTGGCGATGGATACGGCCCGCGCCCGCCTTTTCGAGGCTCTGCGGCGACTGGATCACGAAGGGCGCTTGCGCATCTACCATCCGTTCAATGACGGCGGCGAAGCCATTTACGTTCACGCCAAGGTTCTCATCGTCGACGACCGGTTCCTGCGCATCGGTTCGGCCAACATGAACAACCGCTCGATGCGGCTCGACACCGAATGCGACATCACGATTGACGCGGCCGGAAGCCCGCCAGGCACCGGAGGGCGCATAGCGGCTATCCGCAACGATCTGCTCGGCGAACATCTGGGGGCCAGCGCAGAGACCGTGAAGCAAGGGATTCACGACACCGGCTCGCTGGTCGCGACGATCGAGAACCTGCGCGGCCGTGATCGGTCGCTTCGACCCTATGAACCGCCGGAACTAAAGGACATCGAGGAATGGCTCGCTGAGAACCAGATTCTCGATCCTGAAGGTCCCGAACAGATGTTCGAGCCGCTGGCAAAGAGAGGGCTTCTCAGAAGACTGCCGGACAAGTTTTCGCAAGGTTCAAAGCGTCGCACTCGCTGAGCGTATGACGGCTTCCTACCACACGGCAGACGACTCAGGCATCCGCGACGCGTCGGGATCAAGGCCGTGGGATAGCTCGTTTTCGACTATTGGTCCGTTTGAGGCATACCGAAAGTACTGCCTGCGTGTGTTGGGGGCAATTAGCCGCGCCTCGCCGTTACAGAATTGGATAAGCTGTTCTTACGGAACTGCCTCCGTGGCTACAGTTGAAGCGAGTTCTTAAACGGCGGCCCACCACGCGTTGTCGCAGGCTAAGTCAACGATCCCCCATCTGAAGAAGTCATCGCTGCACCGATGTCTTCAGCGCCCCGGCATCTCCCGGCTGCCTGATGTCGAAGGTGACAAGCCCAGGCGCTCGAAGTTCAAGCGTTACCCGATCGGTACTTCCACTTTGACATCGCCGAGGTGGGACCGCTGAGGGCAAGCTCTGTCTCCTCGTGGCCATCGACCGCACGACCAAGTTCGCCTTCGTCGAACTGCACGAGAGGGCGACCCGCCGCATCGCCAAAGACTTCCTTCGGGCTCTCGCTACCGCCGTTCCCTACAAGATCCACGCGGTGCTGACCGACAATGGAACGCACTTCACCGAACCTTCCGGCACGACGTGGACACCGGCTGAGATCAGGCGGATGCGAGCCGATACGGTTCTCTTCCGCTGCCATGCCTTCGAGGGACTGCGCAGACCTCGATATCGAACATCGCTTGACCAAGCCCTGTCACCTTTGGACGAACGGTCAGGTCGAGCGAGTGTAGGCTTCTAGAATGGTTCCTGATCTTGACAGAAATGGCCCAGCAAGATCCCGATAATTACTTTGGATTGAAAGCTCATTGGAAAAGCGAAACAGGCTAACTTAGCGTCATCAAACGCTCACAGAATCCAAGCTTAGAACGACCCAGTGTGTCAGATGTATTTCTACGATAAAATCTACGTTTCGATATCTTTATTGCGCATCCAAGCACCAACCACCTTTTTGGCTAGTATATTCGCATCAACATCGAGACGTTTAGACAACAGGTAGAACCAGGCGTGCGCGACGATTGATTCGGCGATAGCATCAAGGTCGGCATTCTCCGCGAGTTCGCCGCGTTCGCGGGATCGGCGCAACGTCGGTAACCACTCGCGAACGCGCTCCTCGCGAAAAACGGTCAGAGCCTGCGCCACGCCGTCATCATGCTGGGCTTCGGCAATGATAAGCGAGAAGAGACGGCCGCGCTCCCGCCAGGCTTCGAAGACCCGGGCATAGGTCCGCGCAACATCCTCGACGAGCGACCCGGTGTCGATCGTCGCGCTGTCACCTTTCGCTCGCACGTAAAGCGCGAGAAGCAACGCACCGCGGTTCGGCCACCATCGGTAAAGTGTCGTTTTGCTGGCCCGCGCTTCGCGCGCGATCGCGTCCGTCGTCAGACCGCGCAGACCCTTGCGCTCGAGAAGCGAGGCTGCGGCGTCGAGGATCGCGTTCGCCGCCTCCGGATTGGGCCGCGCGCCAATGGAGCGGCGTCGTTTCGGAGTGTTCATCAGCAGATTTCGTCGCTTTAGAATTGACGTATAGATACGATTGGTACATATGTAGCGATACCAATCGTACTTATAGGCGGATGCCGTGTTTTCGGCAACGCCGAGCATGCCGGGCCCGTGTCAGTTGGGGATGAGATCGATGACGGACGAACCAGACCACCGACATCCGCGAGCCGAAGGGGCGCTCGTCCTTTCCCGTCGCTCTGCACTGCTTGCAGGGGCGGCGGCCTCCACCGCGCCGTTCATTGGCCGCGTTCATGCGCAGGAGCACGCAAACCTCCTGCCCAAGCTTCCTGTCGCTGCCGAGCACGCACTCACCGTGCGTACAACGGTCAACGGCGAAGCGATCGAAATCGACGTGGATGCGCGCACTTCGCTGCTCGACCTGCTGCGCGAGCAACTCGGGCTCATGGGCACGAAGAAAGGTTGTGATCATGGGCAATGTGGGGCCTGCACCGTCCACATTGACGGACAGCGGATCGTCTCCTGCCTGACCTTCGCCGCCAAGGTGGAAGGTCGCGAGGTGGTGACCATCGAAGGTCTTTCGGACCGCGATGAGTTGCATCCCATGCAGCAGGCCTTCATCGATCACGACGCGCTCCAGTGCGGCTACTGCACGCCAGGGCAGATCATGGCGGCAGTCGCCTGCGTTCGAGAAGGCAATGCGGATTCAGTCGAGCGCATCCGCGAGTACATGAGCGGCAACATCTGCCGATGCGGCGCCTATGTCGGCATCGTCGCCGCCATCCAGCAAGCGGCCGTCGAGATGAGGCGAAGCTGATGCGACCGATCCGCTACGAGCGCCCGGTCAGCATAGCGGACGCCATCGCTGCCTATGCAAGTTTCAGCGACGGCGCACGCTACGTCGCCGGGGGCACCACCCTCTACGATCTGATGAAGCTCAACATCGAGCGGCCTACGGCGCTCGTCGACGTCACTTTCATCGAAGGGCTGGACGCAGTCGAGACCGCAGGCGAGACGCTGCGCTTCGGCGCGAACGCCCGTATGGCGCAGGTTGCCGCGGACCCTGTCATACGCGACGAGTATCCGGTCCTCGCCGAAGCACTGTCGAAGGCGGCTTCACAGCAGCTGCGCAACATGGCGACCGTTGGGGCGAACCTCCTCCAGCGCACGCGTTGCCTCTATTTCCGAAATGGCTACGGCGGAGCGAGCGGCGGCGCGGCGGATTATCCGTGCAACAAGCGCGTGCCCGGCAGTGGCTGCGCGGCAATCGGCGGGCTCGATCGTGGCCAAGCGGTGCTCGGTACCAGCAACGCGTGCACCGCGGTCTCGCCGGGAGACTGGCCGGTCGCTTTGGTCGCCATGGACGCACGAATTCAACTCGTAGGTCCCGCGGGTGAGCGCGAGCTCCCGGTCGCGGACCTCTATCGGCTGCCGGGCGAGACGCCGCATCTGGAGTTCACGCTCGAGCCCGGCGAATTGGTGGTCGGCATCGTGGTGGAGAAGAGCGCAGCCGGCGCACGATCCACCTATCACAAGATCCGCGACCGCGAATCATACGCGTTTGCGATCGCATCCGCGGCGGTCGCGCTGGAGATGACGGGCGCGCGGGTCGAGCGCGCGCGGGTCGCGCTCGGCGGCGTCGCGACGCGCCCGTGGCGATCGGAGGCCGCGGAAGGCGTACTCGCCGGGCGCGAGCTTTCGGACACGGTCGCGCTCGAGGCCGGAAGAGCCGCCTTCGCCGAGGCCGTGCCGGGACGGGCGAACATCTTCAAGGTGGAGCTCGGCGCCCGGACCGTGGCGGACGCGCTTCTGATCGCCGCCGGTCGGGGGACCTGAGGATGCCCAGTGCTGTCTTCGCGGAACGGCCGCGGTTCGATGCCCGCGAGAAGGTGCTCGGTAGGCCGATCTACGCCGCCGACATGCCCCTGCCGAGCCTGCTGCACGCGATTACGGTGCCCGCCAGCATCGTGCGTGGCGTCGTGGTCGAGATGTCGATTGCGGCAGCGATGCGCGTTCCGGGCGTGGTGCGCGTGTTCACGCCGGACGACTTCCCGGCCACCCCGGTGCAGTCCGGCGGTGACTACGCACCGCCTCCGCCAACGCTGACCTGGCAGATCGCCTATCGTGGCCAGCCCGTCGCGCTGGTGGTGGCCAAAACGCTGGAGGCGGCCATCGAGGGTGCCGAGACCATCCGACCCGTGTTCGAGGAGGAGGCGTTCACGGTCGGCGGTGACGATGCCACGCGCGATGCGATCGAGGACGTCATTGCTGGCGACACTGCAGCCGGGCTCGCAAACGCGGTGACGGTGATCGATCAAGCCTACATTTCGCCGACGCAGCATCACAACACGATGGAGCTCCTCGCGACCACGGCAGTCTGGGCGGAGGGCCGTTTGACGATCTACGAGGGCACGCAGCGCTCCTCCGGCGTCCAGCAGGACCTCGCGCGCCTTCTCAGCCTGGACCCGGCGTTGGTCGAGGTGAAAAGCCCCCATATCGGCGGAGGGTTCGGGCAACGCGGGCCGACACAGCGCCAGACTGCGATCGTGGCGCGTGCTGCGATGATCCTTGGCCAACCGGTGAAGCTCGTGATGCCGCGCTCGCAGATCTTTCACGTTGCCACCTATCGCCCGATGAGCCAGCACCGGATCCGCCTCGGCGCCGATGTCAACGGACGCATGGTGGCCGTGCGGCACGATGCCGAGCAGCAGCAGTCCCGCCTCGGGATGGATCCGCCGCCGGACCGTTACCACGACGCGCCGCCGCGCATGTATGGTATCCCGCACTATCTCGGCACGTCGACTTATCTGCGCTCCGATCGGCAAAACCCCGGATTCATGCGCTGCCCGCATCCGCAGCCGGCGCTGTTTGGCTTTGAAAGCGCGATCGATGAACTGGCGATCGCACTCGACCGCGATCCGGTGGAGTTCCGTCTGGCCAACGCGACCGAGACTGATGCGTTGACCGGAAACGCGCTTTCCTCGCGTTTCCTAGACGAGTGCCTGCGAGAAGGAGCACAGCGGTTCGGCTGGCAGGCGCGCGATCCGCGCCCCGGCTCCATGACCGCAGGAGACGGGACGCTTATCGGTTGGGGTGTCGCCGCCGGCGCCTATCCCGCGATGATGGTGCCTTCGATCACGACGTTCCGGGTGCGAGCCGATGGCAGCGCCCGGATCGCCCTTTCCGGCCACGAGATGGGTCAGGGCATCCGCTCGGCGATTGCCCAGGCCGTGCTCCAGCATATCGATGTCGACCCGGCTCGCCTGGAGATCGTGATCGGCGACACCGCCAGCGCGCCGCAACACATCACTGTCGGTTCATGGGGCACCGCCGGTGCGGTGCCCGCCGCCGAGGCTGCGGCCCGGCAGATGCGCGCTCGGATCGACGAGCTTCTCGACGGGCGTGCGGTCCCGGGCAATGCGCATCGCCAGCTCGCCACCACGCGCCGACCCTATCTCCAGGTCGAAGTATCGCAGACGGCGCCAGGGCAGGATCAGGCCGAAGCGCTGGCCGCGCTGCAAGGTGGCGGCTACGCCGTCGGCGGGCCTGAATATCCCGGCTTCACGTCCATGAGCTACATTGCCCATTTTGTGGAGGTGCGCGTCGAACCGCGCACGCGGCGGATTCGGGTACCCCGCGTCGTGACAATCGCCGACTGCGGCCGTGTGGTCAGCCCGCGCACGGCACGTTCGCAGATCTACGGCGGCGTCGTCTGGGCGATCAGCGCGAGCCTTCGCGAGGAGACCGAGACCGACCCACGCTTCGGCGGCTACCTCAACTGCGACCTCGCCGACTATGTCGTCGCGGTGAACGCCGATATCGGCACTATCGAGGTCGACATGATCGACGAGCCGGACCCGATCGCCAACGCAACGGGGCTGAAGGGTCTTGGCGAAGTGGCGATGGCCGGCGGTTCGGCGGCGATCGCCAATGCAGTCCATCACGCGACGGGCGTTCGCCTCCGGCGCCTGCCAATCCGTATCGAACACCTTCTCTAGCTGCTCGGAAGAGGCATCGATGCCAACCACGCCCTTCGGTGACCGAGCCCGGGTCGACGCGGCCGAGAAGGTCCGCGGCCGCCCGATCTACGCCGCCGACATACCGCTGCCCGGTCTTATCCACGCCATGACGGTGCCCGCGCGCATCGCCCTCGGCGTGGTCACGACGATCGACACGGCGGACGCCTTGGCAATCCCTGGCGTCGTCCGTGTCCTGACGCCGGACGACTTCCCAGCCGCCGACGCTGCGAGTGATTGGCCACCGCCGCCGACACTGACATGGGAAATCGCTTACTGCGGTCAGCCCGTCGCGCTCGTGGTGGCCGAAACGCTGGAGGCGGCGGTGGAGGGCGCTGAGGCGATCCGACCACAATATCGCGAATCACCCTTCGCCGCGCTGATGGACAGCGCGGGTGCCGAGCGCGAAGCGGTAGACGACACCGTTGCTGGCGACGCCTTGCCGCTCCTCGCCAACGCCGCGACTTTGATCGACCAGCGCTACCGTTCGCCCACCCAACACCACAACCCGATCGAGCTTCTGTCGACGACGGCCGTGTGGGAGGCGGGGCGGTTGACGATTTACGAGGGCTCTCAGTTCACCACCGGTACCCGCAACGCGGTCGCCGGCGCGCTGGGGATCGATCCGGCCTTCGTGGACGTGAAAAGCCCGCATGTCGGCGGTGGCTTCGGTCAGAAAGGCATCCCGCTGCGCCAGTCGGCGATCGTCGCGCATGCATCGATCCTGCTGGGCCGCCCCGTAAAGCTGGTGACGCCGCGCTCCCAGATCTTCCATACGGCGACCTACCGACCGCGCTCGAACCACCATGTCCAGCTTGCAGCGAACGGTGACGGGCGCCTGGTCGCCGTGCGCTATGAGGCCGAGCACGAACAGTCTCGCTCCGGCTTCTTTCCGCCAAACGAGTACCACGAAGCACCGAGCCGCCTTTACGATATTCCGAACTACCACGGCTCCGCCGCCAACCTGAGGATCGACCGGCAGGACCCCGGCTACATGCGTGCACCGCATCCGCAGGCCTCCTGCTTCGCGTTCGAGAGTGCCGTGGACGAGATGGCCTACGCTCTTGGGGGCGATCCGGTCGAGTTGCGCCTGTCGCACGACACCGTCACCGATCCGCTTTCCGGCAATCCCTTGTCCTCCCGGTTCCTCAACGAATGCATCCGCGAGGGTGCCCGCCGCTTCGGCTGGTCGACGCGATCGCCGGAGCCGGGTTCAATGACCGGCCAGGACGGCATGCGGGTAGGCTGGGGTATGGCATGCGGTGCCTACCCTTCGAGCATGACGGCATCGGTCGTGACCTTCCGCGTGAACGCAGACGGCACCGCGCGTATCGCGCTCTCCGGTCACGAAATGGGGCAAGGATTGCGGACCTCGGTGGTCCAGGCTGTCCTCAAGCATATAGTGATCGACGCCGGGCGGCTGGAGGTGGCGATCGGCGACACCGGCGCCGCGCCTCAGCACATGACCGCTGGATCCTGGGGCTCGGCAGGTGCGATCCCCGCAGCCGAGCAGGCGGCGCGCCGCATGGCCGAGCGCCTTGCCGAACTTCTCGACGGGCGCCGGATCGTCGGCAACGCGCACCAGCAACTCGCGGCGGTTCGCAGGCCGTTCCTGGAGGTCGAGATCACACATCTTGCACCCGGACAGGACCCGAGCGCCGTGGACGAGCTGCGTCAAGGCGGCTTTGCGGTTGCAGGACCGGCCTATCCGGCGTTCACGACGATGAGCTACATCGCTCATTTCGTGGAGGTGCGCATCGAGCCGAGCACGCGTCGCATCCGCGTGCCACGCGTGGTCTCCATCGCCGATTGCGGCCGTGTGATCAGCCCGCGCACCGCTCGATCGCAAATCTACGGCGGCGTGGTCTGGGCGCTGAGTGCGGCCTTGCGTGAGGAGACCGAGATCGATCCGCGCTTCGGCGGCTACCTCAACTGCGACCTCGCCGACTACGTCGTTGCCGTCAATGCCGACATCGGCGCGATTGAGGTCGGCATGATCGACGAGCCGGACCCGCTGGCCAACGAGACCGGCCTTAAAGGGCTCGGCGAGGTCGTGATGGTCGGCGCTTCCGCGGCGATCGCCAATGCGGTGTTCCACGCGACCGGGACACGGGTTCGCCATCTGCCGATCCGCGTCGAGGATCTGTTGTGAGACCAGCACCCAAATCGGAAGGGTCACATTCATGCTCTCCATGATCAACCGACTCTGCGTCGTTGCAGCCCTTGCGCTCGGCGTTGCCGGAGCCGCCCGCGCACACCACGGCGTGACCGGGCAATACGATGCCGCGACGCCGATCGTCCTCTCCGGAACGTTGACAGCGGCAGCGTTCTCTCCTCCCCATCCCATGCTCTCGATCCAGGTGGATACGAACGAGCCGCCCGCCTTCGTCGTCGGCCGACCCGACGAATATTTTGGCCCGGCTGTCGTGCGACCTGAGGATGTGGGTCCGGTGCGTGAGGTCGAGCTTTCTCCCGTGCGCATGTTTTACGATCTTGCCGACCAACTCAGCGTCGGTGACCGCGTCGTCGTGGTTGCCTTGCGGAACTGTCTCGCGCCGCACCAGTTGCGCAGCACCTGGCTGCGTCTGTCGGACGGCACCGTCGTTTCCTACACGGGAGACTGGGCACCCGGGGTGGACGGATGCCGCTGACGTCCTTCTTCGAATGGATAGAGGGGCTGCAGGCCGTTCGTCTCATCGTGACGGTGCCGGGGATCTATCCCATGATCTCGGCCTTGCACATCCTCGGCATCGGCGTCCTCTTCGGCTCTATCCTGCCCGTCGACCTCCGGCTGCTGGGCGTTCTGGGCGCGGATTTCGATGCCGTCGTCCCGGCACTAATCCGTCTGGCGCTCTGCGGCTTCGCTCTCACTGCGACGACGGGCATCGTGCTTGCGTCGGTACGGATCGGAAGCTACGCGCAGAACCCGGCGTTTCTAGCCAAACTCGTGATCTTGCTGGCAGCTGGAACCAATGCGATTGCGTTGAGGGTCGCTTCGCACACGAGCGACGTCGTTGGCATGGTCGGCGGTTTGGGAGGGCGCACCGCTGCTCTTGTATCTCTCTCCCTCTGGTCCGGCGCCGTTGTCGCAGGACGCTGGATCGCCTTCATATGAAATCTGCGCGCCGCGGGGCTGTCCTGTCGCCGAGCAAGACCCTCAGGAACCTGCGCGCCTATAAGCGCTGCTGCGAGCCGAGCTGCGAACGTGATCTTCTTTTCTGCCGATCGCCCGCGACCGCCACCACTCCCGCAACGCCCGTCGCGATTGTAAGCGCGATCCGGAAGTAACCCCAACTTCCTCTGCGCTTCCACAGATCGTCGAAAACGGGCGACTCCCGACTGCGAAAAATCGGAGAAGTAGAAATCTTAGAGCATCGATATACTGGAGAGAATTGGAGCGGGCGAAGGGATTCGAACCCTCGACCCCAACCTTGGCAAGGTTGTGCTCTACCCCTGAGCTACACCCGCCCGCTCCTCGCAGCGCCTCGGCGCCGCGAACGGCCGCTATATGACCCAAGGCCGAGGCGATTGCAACTCAAAATCGACGCCGATCTTCACATCGGTTTCACAAAACAGCTCTGCCAGCCGTCCCGCTGCACCCACATGGATGACTTGACTTTGACTTGGCGGGCACGGACACCGATCTACGACACGAGAGCCCGCAGTTGTGGGCGTAAACGAGACGATCGGGAACGGATCCATGAGCGACAATCCCTACGCTCCGGCGCAAGGCGGCTACGGCCAGCAGACCACCCGCGCGGCCTCGGCGGCCGGATCGCCGAACGCAGGTCCGAGCGCGACGGGCTTTTCTGGCGCGATGGGAGCCGGCGGCGCGACGAACGGCGCGCCAGGACCGCTGATCAAGGACACCACGACGGCGAATTTTGCGGAAGACGTCGTCCGCGAGTCGCGCAACCAGCCGGTGCTGGTGGATTTCTGGGCGCCGTGGTGCGGCCCCTGCAAGCAGCTGACCCCGATCCTAGAGCGCGTCGTCAACGCGGCGGGCGGCAAGGTGAAGCTCGTCAAGATGAACATCGACGAGCATCCCTCGATCGCGGGACAGCTCGGCGTCCAATCGATCCCTGCCGTATTCGCTTTCGTGGGCGGCCAACCCGTGGACGGTTTCATGGGCGCCCTGCCCGAAAGCGAGGTTAAGGCCTTCATCGACCGCCTGCCCGGCGGAGCCGAGCCGCACGACCCGATCGCTGACGCACTGGCGCAGGCCGAGGAGCGCCTCGCCGCCGGTGATCCGGCCGGCGCCGTGCAGATCTACGGCGCCGTCCTCCAACACGATCCGGCGAACGCAAAGGCGGCAGCCGGCCTCGCCGAATGCCTGATCGCCCAGGGCGACATGGAGGCCGCGAAGTCGGTGACCGAGAAGGTCGGCCCCGAGATGCTCGCCGACCCCGCCTTCGCGACGGTGCTGACGAAGCTGAAGCTCTCCGAGGAGATCGCCGGGCTCGGCGATCCGGTGGCCCTCGCCGCCCGTCTCGAAGGCGATCCTGACGACCATCAGGCCCGCTACGATCTGGCCCTGATCGCCCAGGCGCGCGGCGAGCGAAGCGAGGCGGCGGGCCATCTTCTCGAGATCATCCGCCGCGACCGCACCTTCGACGAGGATGGCGCGCGCCGCAAGCTTCTCGAGTTCTTCGAGGTCTGGGGCCCGATGGACCCGGCCACCAAGGATGCCCGCCGCCGGCTCTCCTCGCTCCTCTTCTCCTGAGCCGGCCTGCGGGCGATCGCCACGCCGCCCTTGCGGGATGGCGCGGGCGCGCCAGTTCGTGGGACAGGCCGTGCGGGTGATGCCGCGCGGCGACGAGACAGGAGACGCGCAAGCGTGGGACAGGCCGGAAATCGAAGCTATACGAGCGAACGCGAACTCCCCGAAACGGTGCCCGTGTTCCCGCTGGAGGGCGCCTTGCTGCTGCCGGGCGGCCAGATGCCGCTCAACATCTTCGAGCCGCGCTATATCGAGATGATCGACGCCGCGCTCGCGGGCGAACGCGTCATCGGCATGATCCAGCCGCGGCTCGACGGTGCGCAGAACGCCTCTGGCGATCCCGAACTCTGCGCCGTAGGCTGCCTCGGGCGCGTGACGTCGGTGACGGAAACAGGAGACGGCCGCTATCTCATCACGCTGCACGGCATTGTGCGCTTCCGCGTGGTGGAAGAGGTGGACGCGGGAGCACCGTATCGGGTCTGCCGCGTGAAGGCCTTTCTCGCCGATCTCGACCTCGGCGCGGGAGCCGACGACGTCGATCGCGAGGGGCTTCTGCGGGCCTTCCGGCAGTATCTGGAAGCCAACCAGCTCGAGGCGGACTGGGACAGCGTGGTCAAGGCCTCCAACGAGACCCTCGTGAACGCGCTGTGCATGATGTCGCCCTACGGCGCGGCCGAAAAGCAGGCGCTTCTGGAAGCGCCGGACCTCAAGACCCGCGCCGAGACCTTGATCGCCATCACCGAGATCTCGCTGGCCCGCGAGGGCGAGGATGGCGGCGCGCGCACGCTTCAATGAACGCCACGGACAAGACGCAATGACCGACCCGATCGACCGCGCGCGGCCCGACCCGAAGCTTCTGGAGCTTCTCGTCTGCCCGCTGACGAAGACCCCGCTGACCTACGATCGCGAGCACAACGAGCTCGTCTCGAAGGCGGCCAGGCTCGCCTTTCCGATCCGCGACGGCATCCCGATCATGCTGGCTTCCGAGGCTCGCGAGCTCGACTGAGACGCCGGATGGACGGCGAGGAATTATATCCCGGCGCCGTCCCCGAAAGCGTCGCCCGCGGTCGCGTCCCGACGTGGCGGCATCGGTGAGAGCACCTGCCAGAGGAAGGGGCGCAGCGCGAAGTCGATCGCGGCCAGCACCACCGCCCCGAGGATCGGCATCCCGAACAGGATCGCGAGGATGCCGAGGATAACGGCCGAGACCGCACGGAAGCGCACGAGCGCGCGCGCGACCTCCGGTCTGCGAGCGGCGGACCCCAGCCAGCGCGCCCGCAGGCGTTCGCCGACATTGCCACGCGGGACCGCCGCATAGGTCGTACCGGCCGAGGCCTCGACGCTGTCCTCTCCCGAAGAGATCTCCACCGAGGTGACGACGCCGAGCGCGGCGGTCTCGTTGGTCGTTGGGTCGATCAGGATGAAGGCGCCGAGTTCGCGCGCGCTGTCATAGGGGGCGGCGACCGTCGGCCGCTCGAAGGCGAGCGTGACGCGCCCGATCTCGTTCATCGAGAGCGCGCTCGTCGCGCGCGGCTCGTAGGAGTGGATGTCCACCGCCTCCGAAAGACGGCGCACTGTGGCCGGCCCCTGCGAGGACGAGAGCTTGGCGACGAGCCTGCGCCCTTCGATCAACGGCCGCTCCGACATCCAGAGGATGTCTGCCGCAACCTGCCGCGAAGGCTTCAGCGCGTCGCCGACCGCCACGATCACGTCGCCGCGCGAGGCGTCGATCTCGTCGTTGAGCGTCAGGGTGACTGCTTCGCCCGTGCCGGCGCCCGGCGCCTCGCCGTCCGCGCCGAAGACCGCCTTCACGCGGCTCCGGCGCCCGCTCGGCAACGAGACGACGGCATCGCCGGGCGCGACCCTGCCGCTCGCCACGGTGCCGCAGAACCCCCGGAAGTCGAGATTGGGCCGGTTGACCCACTGCACCGGCATGCGGAAGGGCGCGCTCGTGTCTTCCAGCGTCTCGGGCCGCACCGTCTCCAGCCGCTCCAGAAGCGTCGGCCCGTCATACCAGGGCATGGAAGCCGAGCGGTTCGCGACATTGTCACCGCTCTTGGCCGAAATCGGCACGAAGGCGACGTCGGTGAAGCCGAGGCGCGGCAGCAGTGCGCGATACTCGGTCTCGATCCTCCTGAAGACGGCCTCGTCGTAGTCGACGAGGTCCATCTTGTTCACCGCCACGATGACCGATCGGATGCCGACCATCGAGGTGATGAACGAATGGCGGCGCGTCTGCGGCAGGATGCCCTTTCGGGCGTCCACGAGGATGATCGCGAGCTCGGCCTGGCTGGCGCCGGTCGCCATGTTGCGGGTGTACTGCTCGTGGCCGGGCGTGTCGGCGATGATGAAGGCGCGGCCTGCCGTCGAGAAGTAGCGATAGGCGACGTCGATCGTGATGCCCTGCTCGCGCTCGGCCGAGAGCCCGTCCACGAGAAGCGCGAAGTCAAGGTCGCCGCCGGTCGTGCCGAACTTCCTCGAGTCGCGCTCCAGCGCCTCCATCTGGTCGTCGAAGACGGAGTTGGTGTCGTGCAGGAGCCGGCCGATCAGGGTCGACTTGCCGTCGTCCACCGAACCGCAGGTGATGAAGCGCAGGAGCGAGGCCGCCGGCTGGACGACCTCGTCCGGCGCAGGGCCGGCGAAGGTCTCGTCCTCGGCCAGCGCGACGGCGCTCGCGGCCTCGATCTCGCCGTCGGGAAGAACGCGCAGGGCAGTGGACATCAGAAATAACCTTCCTGCTTCTTCTCTTCCATGGACGCGCCGCCGTCCTTGTCGATCATCCGGCCCTCGCGTTCGGAGGAGCGCGAGGAACGCATTTCCGAGATGATGCCGGGCAGATCGCGCGCCTCGGAGCGCACGGCGCCCGTCAGCGGGTAGCAGCCGAGGGTGCGGAAGCGGACCTCCATCTCCTCCACGGCTTCGCCGGGCTTGAGCTCCATGCGATCGTCGTCGCGCATGATCAGCATGCCGTCACGCTTCACGATCGGGCGCTTCCTGGCGAAGTACAGCGGAACGACGGGGATGTTCTCGATCGCGATGTAGTCCCACACGTCGGCTTCCGTCCAGTTGGAGAGCGGGAAGACTCGGAAGCTCTCGCCCTGCCGCTTGCGCGTGTTGTAGAGCCGCCAGGGCTCGGGCCGCTGCGATTTCGGCTCCCACCGGTGTTCGGCCGAACGCAACGAGAAGACGCGCTCCTTGGCGCGGCTCTTCTCCTCGTCGCGTCGCGCGCCGCCGAAGGCCGCGTCAAAACGGTGCTTCTCCAGCGCTTGGCGCAGGGCCTGCGTCTTCATGACGTCGGTGTGGACCCGCGAGCCGGACGAGAAGGGATTGACGCCGGCTGCGACGCCCTCCTCGTTGATGTGGACGATGAGGTCGAGGCCGAGTTCCTTCGCGCGGCGGTCGCGGAACTCGATCATCTCCCGGAACTTCCAGGTCGTGTCGACATGGAGCAGCGGGAAGGGCGGCTTGCCGGGCGCGAAGGCCTTCATGGCCAGATGCAGCATCACGGCCGAATCCTTGCCGATCGAGTACAGCATCACCGGATTCTCGGCGGTGGCCGCCACCTCGCGGATGATGAAGATCGACTCGGCCTCGAGCCGCTGCAGATGGGTCATCGGTTTCATGTGAAACGCCTTCAGCGACCGGGATGGCCGCGCATTCGAAAGATCAGGAGCGCGTCGCCTCGAAGGCGGCGTCGCCGACGCCCGGCACGGGACGGGCGCGGGTGGGAACCCCGCTGTCGTCTACATGCAGGCCGCATTCCTTGCGGGTCTCCTCCTCCCACCACCAGCGACCGGCCCGTTCGGGCTCGCCGGGCTTGAGCGCGCGGGTGCAGGGTGCGCAGCCGATGGAGAGGAAACCGCGCTCGTGCAGCGGGTTGACGGGCACCGAATGGTCCACGGTGAAGAGACGGATTTCCTCGCGCGTCCAGTCGAAGAGCGGGTTGGCCTTGATCAGCCCCCTGCCCTTGTCGAAGGAGACGAAATCCAGCGTCTCGCGGTTGGCGGACTGGTCGCGCCGGAGCCCCGTCACCCAGCCGCCGACACCGGCGAGCGCGCGGCCGAGCGGCTCGACCTTGCGCACGCCGCAGCAGGCCTTGCGCATCTCCGGCGCGAAGTAGAACCCGTCGATGCCCTGATCGTCGACCAGGGCCTCCAGCGCGTCGCCTTGCGGGTATTTCGCCTTGATGCGCCGTCCGTAGGTCTCCTCGGTCGTGCGCCAGAGCGCGTAGGCCTCCGGAAACAGGCGTCCTGTGTCGAGGGTGACGACGCGGATCGGCAGGTCGGCGCGGAAGATCAGATGCGTGAGCATCTGATCCTCGATGCCGAGGCTGGTCGTGAAGACCACCGGGCCGTCGACACGCTCGGTCAGAAGCCTCAGGCGCTGCTCGGGCTTCAAGCCGGCGAAGGCCTCGTTCAGTTCGCGGGCGAGGGCCTCTTGGTTCTCGGACATGCTCTTCGTCCTCTTCTCATCCCCGGCGGGCATCGAGGCGCTGCTGCAGGATGGAGCGCGTCTCGCCGTAGCCCGTCTGATAGTGGGCAGTGACGGAATCCTTAGCGGCGAGCCATTGCGCGACCGGCTGCCGCCCGGCGAGCGCGTCGGGAAGCTCGACCTCATCGAAACCGCAGGCCAGCGCCTCGGCGAACTGGTCCGCGATCAGCGGCCCGCGCGCCCGAAGACGCCCTGTGAAGCCGGCCCGGCGCAGCCGCATGGCGATCGAAAGGCCTCGCCCGTCCGAAAAGCTCGGAAAGGCGACGGCAATGAGATCGACCGCGCCGAGATAGGGCTCGGCCGCGCTCACCGGCACGTCGTTGGGCAGGAGAAGGCCGAGGCGCGCGTTGCGCCGATCGGCAATCGCCTGATCGATGACGGCGAGCGGCACGAGAACGGCTCCCTCGGCCAGCGACAGATCCTCCACCGCCTCGACGGGCGTGTACTCGTCCTCCAGCGCGCCCTCGGCTCCGATCAGCGCGCTCATGCCACGTCTCCGACGCGCTCGCCCGAAACGAAAGACTGGAAATCCTGTTTGAAGGGCTCGAGCCCGGCGCGCCGCACCGTGTCGATGAAGATTTCGCCATCGCGCCGTTCGCGCATGTAGGTCGCGACGATCGCCTCCACGGCGCCCGCCACCTGGTCGCCGTCGATGCCAGGACCGAGACGCTCGCCGAGGCTGGCATTCTCCGAGGCGTCGCCGCCGAGCGTGATCTGGTAGTTCTCCTTGCCCGACTTCTCGAGCCCCAGAATGCCGATATGGCCGACATGGTGGTGGCCGCAGGCATTGATGCAGCCGGAAATCTTGATCTGCAGCGGACCGACCTCGCGCTGGCGCTCGGGGGCGGCGAAGGTGTTGGCGATGTCCTGCGCGACGCCGATCGAGCGGGCGGTGGCCAGCGCGCAGTAGTCGAGGCCGGGGCAGGCGATGATGTCGGTGACGAGCCCGGCGTTGGGCGTTGCGAGCCCGGCCGCCTTCAACGCCGCGTAGACGGCGGGAATATCGTCCTGCTTCACATGCGGCAGGACGAGGTTCTGCACATGCGTGACGCGCAGTTCGTCGAAGGAATAGCGCGCGGCGATGTCGGCGAAGGCGCGCATCTGGTCTGAGGTCATGTCGCCCGGCACCCCACCGATCGGCTTCAGCGAGACCGTCAGCGCGATGTAGCCGGGGACGCGATGCGAAAAGCCGTTCTGCGAAACGAAGGCGTCCAGCTCCGGATCGGCCGCGCGCGCGGCGGCCAGCACGGGCGAGCTCTCCGGCAGGGTCTCGTAGGCCGGCGGCGCGAAATAGGCCGCGATGCGCTCGACTTCCTCTTCCGGCGCATTCACCGTCGGGCCGTCGAGCTCGGCATATTCGGCCTCGACGCGAGCGCGGAACTCTTCGGTGCCGATCTCGTGGACGAGGATCTTTACGCGCGCCTTGTACTTGTTGTCGCGCCGCCCTTCCGCATTGTAGACGCGCATGACGGCTTCCAGATAGCCGAGCAGTTCGTCCTTGGGCAGGAAGTCGCGGATCACCTTCCCGACGAAGGGCGTGCGCCCGAGCCCGCCGCCCACGATCACCTCGTAGCCGACCTCACCCGTTTCCTTGTGGCGCAGGATGCGCAGTCCGATGTCGTGGACCTTCACGGCCGCGCGGTCGTGCTCGGCGCCGGTGACGGCGATCTTGAACTTCCTCGGCAGCCAGGAGAACTCCGGGTGCAGGCTCGACCACTGGCGGATCAGCTCGGCGGTCGGTCGCGGATCCTCCACCTCGTCGGCGGCAACGCCCGCGAACTGGTCGGCCGTGACGTTGCGGATGCAGTTGCCGCTCGTCTGGATGCAGTGCATCTCGACGTCGGCGAGCCTGTCCAGGATGTCCGGCACATCCTTCAGCTTCGGCCAGTTGAACTGGAGGTTCTGGCGCGTCGTGAAGTGGCCGTAGCCCTTGTCGTAGGTGTCGGCGATCGCGGCGAGCTGGCGCAGCTGCGCCGAATTCAGCGTGCCGTAGGGCACGGCGATGCGCAGCATGTAGGCGTGGAGCTGGAGGTAGAGGCCGTTCTTCAGGCGCAGCGGCTTGAACTCGTCCTCGGTGATCGAGCCGTCGAGACGGCGCTGCACCTGGGTGCGGAACTGCGCCACACGCTCGCGCACGAAGCGCTCGTCGAACTCGTCGTAGCGGTACATCGCACTCTCGTCCTTCGTATCGCGTCACGGCCGCGGCGGCCTTTGCGCGCGCCCGTGCGTTCTCAGTATTCGGCCTGCTTGCCCATCTCGGGATGGATCGTCGGCCCCTTGAGGCGAATGGCCTCGCGGAAGTGCCGCGCGGTCACTTCGCCGTTCTCCACCGTCACCTCGACGAGATAGGGGTCGACGATCCGGTTGGCGGCAAGATCCTGCCTGCCTTGCGCCTCGTAGCGCTCGGCAGTCTCCTCGTCCTCCGCGACAAGCGCGCCGTGCGGATCAAAGGTCCAGCCTTCGGCGCCCAGGAACACCACCTCGCCGTCGAGAAGGTCGTTCGCGGTCATGATCACCGGCAGCTTGGGCCCCTTGCCGCGCGCTGCAACCTTCGATTCCGCCATGTCCGGGCGTCGTCCTTCGTCTCGAGGCGGCATGGATGAGCCACGCCATCTTGTGAAGGTTCTAAATAGGCCATCGCGCACGGGCGCGCACCTGGCGGGCGTTCCAAAGGCCCGCTCCAGTGCGAACGATTTTTGCGCGAAACCCGAGAAGGATTGGGACGCGCTAGATGCGCTCGCCCGCCAGAAGCCGCGGCGCGGGGCCCGAAAGTCCCGCCGCCTCCTCGATGAACCAGCGCTTGGCGAAGGGGAGCCGGTCGACCACCGAGAGCCCGAAGGTGCGCAGCTGGCGCAAGGCGAGGCTGTCGTTGGAGAAGAGCCGGTTCAGGACATCGGTCGTCACGCCCATCTGCACCGTGTCGAAACGGCGCCAGCGCTCGTAGCGGCGCAGCGTGTCGAGCGTGCCGATGTCGAGCCCGAGCCGAGCGGCCTCCACTACCGTCTCGGCGAGGGCCGCGACGTCCTTGAAGCCGAGATTGAGCCCCTGCCCTGCGATCGGGTGGATGCCGTGTGCCGCATCGCCGGCCAGCGCCACGCGCGGCTTGACGAAGTCACGCGCAAGCGTCAGCCCGAGCGGGAAGGCCCGACGCTCTCCCTCGACGGTGAGCGGGCCGAGCTTCAGGCCGAAGCGCTGCTCCAGTTCCATTTCGAACACCATCTCGTCGGAGGCGACGAGCCGTTCGGCTTCGCGCGTCGGCTCTGTCCAGACCAGCGAGGAGCGGTTACCCTTCAGCGGCAGGATGGCGAAGGGGCCGCCCGGAAGGAAATGCTCCTCCGCCCGCCCGCCGTGCGGTCGTTCATGCGCTACCGTGACGACGATGCCGGACTGGCCGTAGTCGGTGTGGACGGTGCGAATCCCCGCCATGTCGCGGATCTTGGACTTGACACCGTCGCACGCGACCAGCAGGCGCGCTTCAATCAACGAGCCGTCCGCGAGCGAGACGGACATCGCGCCCGGCCCCTCCGTAAGCGCCGTGACGGCCGCGCCCGCCCGCATCTCGACGCCGAGCGCCTGGGCGCGCTCGCGCAAGGCTCCGTTCAACGCGACGTTCGGCATCATGTGAGCGAACGGCTCGCCCTGCCGCGCCTCGCCGCCGAAGGTCAGGAACACGGGGCGCACCGGATCCGACGTGCGCGAGTCCGTGACGATCATCTCGTTGATCGGCTGCGCCTCCGCGCCGATCGCGTCCCAGACACCGAGCGTCTTCAGCATCCGAACGGCCGCGGCGGCGAGAGCCGAGGCGCGAGCATCCTTGCGCCACACACCCTCGGGCGCCGCGTCCACCAGAAGCACGGAAAGCTCGGGCGCCGCGTCCTTGATCGCGACCGCCGCCGTCAGCCCGACATAGCCGGCGCCCGCGATCACGACGTCGAAGCGCCCGCGCGGCAATGCCGCCATCATCGCGCCTGCCCGTTCCTCGACCATGCGTCCGCTCCGCTTGCCTGCCGCCGATGCGGGGCATTTAGGCTGAGCGAACGCGCGTGGCAAACACGGACACCACCCTTGCCCGCGCATGGCGAATGCCGGATGAAGGCCGCCGGAATGAAATGCAGGACGACGAGAGAGCAGCGCACGCCATGAACGAGCTGATGCAGGGCCTCATCCAGACGCTCGACCTCGAGCGGCTCGAGGAAAACCTCTATCGCGGCACCAGCCCTCAGAGCGGCTGGCAGCGCATCTTCGGCGGACAGGTCATCGCGCAGGCCCTCGTCGCCGCGCAGCGCACGGTACCGGCCGAGCGACACGTCCACTCCCTCCACGGCTACTTCGTGCGGCCGGGCGACCCCAAGGCGCCGGTCATCTACGAAGTGAAGCGCATCCGGGACGGCGGATCGTTCACCACGCGCATCGTCATCGGCATCCAGCACGGCGAGGCGATCTTCACGCTTTCGGCCTCCTTCCAGAAGCATGAGGAGGGGCTCGATCATCAGGCCGCCATGCCGGATGTGCCGGGGCCCGACGAGCTGCTGCACGGCGAGGAACTGGCGGCTAGGGTTCTCGAAGGCGCGCCGGAGCCGGTGTTGCGGTACTGGAAACGTCCGCGTCCGATCGAGTTCCGCCCGGTCTCGCTCGACCACTATGTCAGCGAGGAAAAGCTGCCGCCGCGCCAGGACGTCTGGGTGCGGGCGGTCGGAGACGTCGGCGACGATCCCGCGCTGAACGCGGCAATCCTCGCCTATCTGTCGGACATGACGCTCCTCGACACCTCTCTGTTCGCACACGGGCTCTCGGTCTTCGACGCCCGGATCCAGGCGGCGAGCCTCGACCATGCCATGTGGTTTCACCGCCCCGTGCGAGCGAGTGACTGGCATCTCTACACGCAGGACAGCCCTTCCTCCTCCGGCGCGCGCGGGCTGACGCGCGGCGCGCTGTTCCGCGAGGACGGCGTGCTCGTCGCTTCGGTCGCGCAGGAGGGACTGATCCGCCCCCGACGGGTCACACCGGCCACCTGAGCGCTCAAAAATCGCGCATCATGCTGCCCGATTGGGCGTAGGCGATGAAGCCAATCTGGGCAGACGACAGCCGCGGTCAGGCAAGATCGCGGCTTTTTCGTGTCAGCACGCTGAGTGGCACGCTTCTTGCTTGTAGGGTGTCGGGGCACCGCCGCGCTGGGGCTCTTTCCAGCGGGCGATCAAGCGGCCGCGACCCGGAGACAGGAAGCTCGAGGTGACCATGAAAATCGTGATGGCGGTGATCAAGCCGTTCAAGCTCGACGAGGTGCGCGAGGCGCTCACTGCCGTCGGCATTCAGGGCCTGACCGTGACGGAAGTGAAGGGCTACGGCCGGCAGAAGGGCCACACCGAGATCTACCGCGGCACCGAATACGCCGTCAGCTTCCTGCCGAAGCTGAAGATCGAGGTCGGCGTGCCGGCCGACATGGTGGACGCGGCCGTCGAGGCCATCGCAGGCGCGGCCAAGACCGGCCAGATCGGCGACGGCAAGATCTTCGTCTTCTCCATCGACAGCGCCGTGCGCATCCGCACCGGCGAAACCGACGTCAACGCGCTGTGAGGGGATCCATGCGCCTGAAACAAACACTTCTCACCGCCGGCATCGTCTCGGCGCTCGCCGCGACCGCGGCCTTCGCGCAGGATGCCGCTCCCGCCGTCGAGGCGGCCCCTGAAGCCGCGGAAGCGGCCGTCGACGTGAACCTCTACGTCTTCAACACCCTGCTCTTCTTCCTCGGCGGCATCCTCGTCATGTGGATGGCGGCGGGCTTCTGCATGCTCGAGGCCGGCCTCGTGCGTTCCAAAAACGTCTCGATGCAGTGCCTGAAGAACATCTCGCTCTATTCGGTCGGCGTCCTCGTCTACTGGATCGTCGGCTACAACCTCATGTACACCGGCGTCGACGGCGGCTGGTTCGGCACCCCCTCCTGGATGGTGTTCCCGGATCCGGCGTCCGACACGGGCGACTATTCGCTGGCCACCGACTTCTTCTACCAGTCGATGTTCTGCGCCACGGCCGCCTCGATCGTCTCGGGCACCGTCGCGGAGCGCACGCGCCTGTGGCCGTTCCTGCTCTTCGTCGTCATCCTTTGCGGCGTCCTCTACCCGATCACCGGCTCCTGGCAGTGGGGCGGCGGCTGGCTCTCCGAGGCCGGCTTCTCCGACTTCGCCGGCTCGACGCTCGTCCACTCGGTCGGCGGCTGGGCCGCGCTCACGGGCGCCATCATCATCGGCGCGCGCAAGGGCCGCTTCGGTGCGGACGGTCGCTCTATCGCGATGCCGGGTTCCTCGATCCCGCTCGCCACGCTCGGCGCCTTCATCCTGTGGTTCGGCTGGTTCGGCTTCAACGGCGCCTCGCAGCTTGCCCTCGGCACGCTGGAAGACGCGGCATCGGTCGGCCGCGTGGTCGTCAACACCAACACGGCGGCCGCGGCCGGCGTCATCGTGTCGATGATCATCATGCAGGTTGTCTACAAGAAGGTGGACGTGACGATGGCGCTGAACGGTGCCCTCGGCGGCCTGGTCGCCATCACCGCCGAGCCTCTGACGCCGACCTTCCTGTCGGCGGCCGTGATCGGCGGCGTCGGCGCGGCGCTCGTCGTCTTCACCGTGCCGCTCCTCGACAAGCTGAAGATCGACGACGTCGTCGGCGCCATCCCGGTCCACCTCGTGGCCGGCATCTGGGGCACGCTCGCCGTTCCGTTCACCAACGCGGACACGAACTTCGGCTCGCAGATCCTCGGCATCGTCGCCGTCGGCGCGTTCACGGTCGTGGCTTCCGCCGTCGTTTGGTTCGTCATCAAGGCGGTGATCGGCCTGCGCCCGACCGAGGAAGAGGAAGCCCTCGGCCTCGATCGTGCGGAAGTGGGCGTCGAAGCCTATCCGGAGTTCTCGGCCTCGCGGATCTGATCCGCACCGGAACAAGAGCGAAGAACAAAGGGCCGGCGGATCGCTCCGCCGGCCCTTCTTGATTTAGCGCCAAAGGCTCAGACGCGGCCGAAGGGCTTTTCCTCCTCGGTCGCCACATCGGCGTACTTGTCGGGATGCCGCTGGAAGAGCGTGCGCACGTAGGAGCAGGCCGGCACGACCTTCATGTTCTTCGAGCGCGCGTAGTCGACGGCGAAGTCGACGAGCTTCTCGGCAACTCCCTGCCCGCGCATGTGCTCGGGCACATAGGTGTGGTCAAAGACCAGTGCGTCCTGCAGGCCGGCCGGCGAATAGCTGAGTTCGGCCTTGTCCTCGCCCTCGCCGGCCGTGAAGAGCCCGGCCCGACCGCGGTCGTCGTGCTTGAATTCCATGGCGTTTCCTCCGCCCGATGATGCTTCCATGCTCCGCTATCTGGGGTGCCGGCGACGCGAAGCAATCGCGGCGCGGCGCCGGCACCGCCTGCGAAGGATTCGTCAAGGTTAAACGGGCCTTAACCCTGTCGGCCTATCCTCGGCGCAACAGTGGCGAACTGCGGCCGGAAAGGCCGCGCGGCGCTCAAGGTTACGCCGGCTCGTCGCCGGCGAGGACGCATTAAGGCAGGACGAAGCGACCATGGCGATGGCATCGATCGAGGCGAACGAGGTTTCCCGCTCCCCCCTGGGGCGCCCCTTGCGCCTGTGCGCAGGGCTCGGCCTTCTCGCCCTCGCCTTCTTCATGGGCATGTCGCTGGCGAGCTGGAACGTTTCCGACCCCTCCTTGAGCCTCGCGAGCGCCGATCCCGTCACCAATCTCGCCGGACCGTCCGGCGCGATCGTCGCCGATCTCGCCATGCAGATCTTCGGCCTCGCCAGCGTGCTTCTGGTCGTGCTGCCCGCCATCTGGGCGGTGACGTTGATCTCGGGCCGGCATATCGGCCAATTCGGGCGCCGGGGCTGGCTCGCCTTCGGCGGCATCGTGCTGGCGGCGGCCGCGCTCGGCTGCTTCCCAGCAGCCGCGAGCTGGCCTCTGCCGATCGGCCTCGGCGGCATCGCGGGCGATCTCGTCCTGAAGTTCCCGGCGCTGATCACCGGCGCCTATCCTTCCGGTTTCCTCGGCCTCGTCTTCGGCGTGATCCTCGCGGCGCCGGCCGGCTGGCTGTTCCTCGCGGGCACGGGCCTGATCGGCGCCGGCAGCCGCAACATTCTGACGGCCCGCAACGTCGCCGCCCCGCGCCCTGCCGAGCGCCCTCAGCTGCGCCACGCGCCGGCCTTCGATGAAGAGGACGAGGGCGAGGACGAGCGCGAAAGCCGCTTCCAGCTTATGGTCGGCGCCGCCTCGCATCTCGCCTACACCGCACGCTCGGCCCTGTCGCGCCGCTTCAAGCGCGAGGAGCGCTTCGACCGGGAGCGCACGGACCCGTTCGGCACGCATGACTGGTCGCCCGAGGCGCCGCTCGGCGCACCTGCACCCGCTCCGCGCCTGCGCACCGAACGCGAGGTGCGCGAGGTGCGCATCGTCGCGCCGCAGCCACCGCAGCCGGTCTTCGAGCCCGCACCGGCGCCGTATGCGGCCTACGACGGCTACGAGGCGGAAGCCGCTTGGCAGGAAGCATCACACGCCGACGCCTACGACGGCCAGGCCTACGACGCCTACGAACCGGACGTCGCCCCGGACGCTCCGGCGCGCCGCGCGGTCGACACGAGCCGCGCCACCGTGCGTCACGGCCGCTCAGACTGGAACGGTTCGGTCGCCGCCTCCCGCCTCGGGCAGCCGCGCGGCCAGTCCGCGCGCGGCACCGCCGACGAGGAAGTCTTCGAGACCGAGGAGGAGGCCTTCGACGCCTATCTCGGCGACGAGATCGGCGAGGAACAGCCCCCCTTCGACGTCCACGAGGACGATGCCGGCGCTTACCGGGACGAGCCGTCCGAGGATCGCGGCTTCCGCCTCGACGCCGGCGACCGGATTCAGCCGGCGAACGCGCCCGCCCGCGAAGAAACGGCCGGCGGCTGGCTCGGCCGCGCCGCCAACATCGTCGCCTTCCCCAAGCGCCGCGACGAAGCGCCGGCCTCGATGCCGGCTCCTGCCATGCGCGCACCGCAGCCGCAGCCCCAGCCGCAGCCCCAGCGCCCCCCTGCCCCGGTCATGGACCACGGCGTGCGCGTCGTGCCGGCGGCAGCCCAGCAGGCCGTCTCGCGGCAGGCCTCGCAGCCGCAGCGTGTCTATCAGGGTGAGCCGGCTCACGCCTATGCGCCGGAGTTCTTCGAACTGCCGCCCGTCAACCTCCTCTCGCCGCCCAAGGCCCGCACGCAGGACACCTCGCTGTCACCCGAAGTTCTGCAGGAGAACGCCCGGCTGCTCGAGGGTGTTCTCGACGACTTCGGCGTGAAGGGCGAGATCATCGAGGTCCGCCCCGGCCCTGTCGTCACGCTTTACGAGCTGGAGCCGGCGCCTGGCATCAAGTCGAGCCGCGTCATCGGGCTTGCCGACGACATCGCCCGTTCGATGTCGGCGATCGCGGCGCGTGTCGCGGTGATCCCTGGCAAGAATGCCATCGGCATCGAGCTGCCGAACGCCCGTCGCGAAACGGTCTACCTGCGCGAGATGATCGGCGCCGAGAGCTTCAGCCAGAACAAGGGCAAGCTCGCCCTCACCCTCGGCAAGACGATCGGCGGCGAGCCGGTGATCGCCGACCTCGCCAAGATGCCGCATCTTCTCGTCGCGGGCACCACCGGCTCGGGCAAGTCCGTCTCGATCAACACCATGATCCTGTCGCTGCTCTACCGGCTGACCCCGGCCGAGTGCCGCATGATCATGATCGACCCGAAGATGCTGGAACTTTCGGTCTACGACGGCATCCCGCACCTCCTCTCTCCCGTCGTCACCGATCCGAAGAAGGCCGTCGTCGCCCTCAAGTGGACGGTCAAGGAGATGGAGGACCGCTACCGCAAGATGTCGAAGGTGGGCGTCCGCAACATCGACGGCTTCAACACGCGCGTGCGCCAGGCGATCGAGAAGGGCGAGACCATCTCGCGCACCGTGCAGACGGGCTTCGACCGCGAGACCGGCGAGCCGATCTTCGAATCGGAGGAGTTCGACCTCGCACCGCTCCCCTACATCGTCGTCATCATCGACGAGATGGCCGACCTGATGATGGTGGCGGGCAAGGAGATCGAAGGCACCGTCCAGCGCCTCGCGCAGATGGCCCGCGCCGCCGGCATCCACGTCATCATGGCGACCCAGCGTCCCTCGGTCGACGTCATCACCGGCACGATCAAGGCGAACTTCCCGACACGCATCTCCTTCCAGGTCACGTCGAAGATCGATTCGCGCACCATTCTGCAGGAGCAGGGTGCCGAACAGCTTCTCGGCCAGGGCGACATGCTGTTCATGGCCGGCGGCGGGCGCATCCAGCGCGTCCACGGACCGTTCGTGGACGACGCCGAGGTCGAGCATATCGTGGCGCATCTGAAGAGCCAGGGCGTTCCGGACTATCTCGACTCCATCCTCGAGGACGACGAGGACGGCGATGCCGGTGCCTCCGGCTCGGGCGGCGGCAGCGCCGGCGGGCTCGAGGATTCCGCCGATCTCTACGATCAGGCCGTGGCGGTGGTGCTGCGCGACGGCAAGGCCTCCACCTCCTACGTCCAGCGCCGCCTCGGCATCGGCTACAACCGCGCCGCCTCGCTCATCGAGCGCATGGAGAACGAAGGCGTCATCGGCGCGGCCAACCACGCCGGCAAGCGCGAGATCCTGGTGCCGACCGACAACGCCTGAAAGCGCGCCTGACCAAACGGTAAGGCCCCGTGCGCTGGCGAAAGCGTGATGGCGTCCCATCTGTCACGGACGGGCCGCGCCGCAATCGGGCCGCAGCGCGAAGCTAGCTTCGCGATCGGGACGAGGCTCGGCCCCGCGCCGGACATTCGAGGACGAGACAGACCGACATGAAACGACCGTTCCACGCCCTTTTCGCTCTCGCACTGGCAGCGCCGCTCGCGAGCGCGGCGCTCGCTCCGCTGCCGGCGGCGGCCCAACAGCCCGCTGCTGCGACGGCGCAGGCCGTGGCCGACCATTTCTCGTCCGTGCGATCAATGACCGGCAACTTCCTGCAGTTCGACGCGGCCGGCAACCAGTCCGAGGGCACCTTCTCGATCGAGCGACCGGGCAAGATCCGCTTCGACTATTCCGGCCAGCCGCTGCGTGTGATCGCCGACGGCAGCCAGGTGGCGATCAACAATGCGCGCCTCAACACCTGGGACCTCTACCCGCTGTCCCAGACCCCGATGAAGCTCCTGCTCGATAGGCGCATCGACCTCTCGGCCGCCAACATCCAGGACGTGCAGCAGACGCCGGAGCTCATCACCATCGTGATGGGCGATCGCTCGGTCTTCGGCTCGTCCCGCATTACCATGATGTTCGATCCGAACACCTACGATCTGCGCCAGTGGACGATCCGCGACCAGCAGGGCAAGGACACGACCGTCATCATCGACAACGTCCAGGAAGGCGTGTCCGTCGATCAGGCGCAGTTCGCCATCCCCTACAACCAGATTTCCCAGCAGTCGCGCGGGCGCATCGGCGGCGGTCGCTGATCGGCATTCAGGCGAAGAAGCGTTCCAGCGCGGCGCCGGTCTCATCCGGCGCTTCCTCGACGAGGAAATGGCCGGCATCGAAGCTTTTACCCTCGACGCTCTCGCACCAGTTGCGCCATGTCGCCAGGACGTCGCCGCCGGCGGCGGGCGTGCCGTGCTCGCCCCACAGGACGAGCGTCGGCGCCGCGATCCGTCGCCCCGCCTTGCGGTCGATCTCGTCGTTTTCACAGTCGATCGTGGCCCCGGCGCGATAGTCCTCGCACATGGCGTGGACCGCGCCCGGCTGCGCGAAGGCCTTACGATATTCCACCATCGCCTCCGGCGCGAATGGCGCGAGAGAGCGCCCCTTGGTCCAGCTCGTGATCGTGTGGTCGAGATAGAAGACCGGGTCGGCCGCGATCAGGCGCTCCGGCACCGGGTTCGGCTGGGCGAGGAACGGCCAGTGATAGGACTTCAGCGCAGACGCCGCGTCCATCGCACACCACATCTCCGCAGTCGGAACGATGTCGAGGAGCGCGAGCCGCTCGACGCCCGGCCCTGAATCCAGCGCAAGGCGATAGGCGACGCGCGCACCACGATCGTGTCCCGCGAGGCGGAAGCGTTCATGGCCGAGCGCTGCCATCACCGCCACCATGTCGCGCGCCATGATGCGCTTCGAATAGCCCTCGCCGTTCTTGGATTCGGGCCGCGAGGACTGCCCGTAGCCGCGAAGGTCCGGCACGACGAGCGTGAAACGCTCCGCGAGCCGCGCCGCGACCGGCGCCCACATGGCGCCGGTCTGCGGGTAGCCGTGGAGGAGGAGAAGCGGCGGTCCGTCGCCACCGAGGCGGCAGAAGATCTCGGCACCCTCGCCGGCGATCGTGCGCGTCTCGAAACCCTCGAACATGGCGCCCTCCTTCGAATGCGCCGATGCGCGGGATCGGTTCAAACGCACCGGCCCCGGCATCGTTGCCTCGGCGCGCAACACTCGGCTACAGGATGCGCAAAGCCCTCCCCACACGATCTGCCCGCGAGACCTCCTTGCCCTTCACCATCGCCACTTGGAACATCAATTCCGTGCGCCTGCGCCTCTCGCTGGTCGAGCATTTCCTGAAGACGCACGCGCCGGACGTCCTGTGCCTGCAGGAGACGAAATGTCCGAACGAGCTGTTTCCCGAGGCGGCCTTCGCCGCGCTCGGCTACGAGCACGTCGCGATCCACGGCCAGAAGGGCTACCATGGCGTCGCGACGATCTCGAAGACGCCCTTCGAGGACATCGTGCGGCAGGATTTCTGCGCCATCGGCGATGCCCGGCATCTTTCTGCGCGCGTGCGCGTCGGCGAGAGGCAGGTGCGCATCCACAACCTCTACGTCCCGGCGGGCGGCGACGAGCCGGACCCGGAGATCAACCCGAAATTCCGCCACAAGCTCGACTTCATCGAGGAATTGCGGGCCATGCGCTCGGGCGGCGAGCCGAACGTCTCGGCGATCCTCGTCGGCGATCTCAACATCGCGCCCTTCGAGGAGGACGTCTGGAGCCACAGGCAGCTCCTGAAGGTCGTCTCGCACACGCCCGTCGAGACCGACGGGCTTCTGCGCGTCATTTCAGAAGGCGACTGGGACGACCTCGTTCGCCGTCACATTCCGCGCCCGGAAAAGCTCTACACCTGGTGGAGCTACCGCTCGAAGGACTGGACGGTGGGCGATCGCGGCCGCCGGCTCGACCATATCTGGGCCTCACCCGATCTCGGCGAAAAGCTGGTCTCGGCGAGGGTCCTGCGCGAGGCGCGCTCCTGGGAGCGCCCCTCCGACCATGTGCCGGTGATGGCCACGATCGACATCTGACGTGACGGTCCGGCGGGCCACGCCCGCCGGACCGGAGCCCTGCCTCAGAAGGCGAAGCGCAAGGTCGCGCGCCCGCCATGCTGGCTGGCGTCATCGCCGAACTGACCGGCATAGGAGAGGCCGAGCGTTGCGGCCGGCGACAGGTCGACCTCGAAGCCCACCTCGACGAGAGCGGCATCCTGTGCGATCGGCGCACCCGCGACCGTGAAGGCCTGCCCGCCGTCGAAGGCGAAGGTCGAGACCGGCGCCTCGTCGTCGAAGGCGTGGCGCCAGCCGAGCGTGCCGGTCAGGCGCGCGTCCATGCCGCCCAGGTCGAGGGCCGTCGCCGCGCGCAGGCCGAGCGTGGAGAAGGTCGCGTCGAAACCGTCGCCCCCGCCCGAGAGCGCGGCAAGGCCGCCGGTCTCCGAGAAGCCGTCCATGTCGACATCGACATAGGCGAGGCCCGCGAAGGGCTCGAACTCGACGGCGCCGAAAGCGAGGGCGTAGCCGACCTCTCCGAAGACCTGCGTGGTGCGCGCGTCAGTGCCCGCTTCCAGCGTATCCGCGAAACCGGCGAAGGCGACGCCGCGCTCGGTCTCGATGTCGTGGAAGCCGAAGGCGGCGCCGCCGCGCAGCGACAGGCCGCCGAGCTGCGTGCCGGCATAGACGCCGACATGGATGTCGTCGCTGTCGGCCGAGAAGCCGCGTGCATCGACATCGAAGGAGGAGCGCGAGTAGCCGCCGAAGATGCCGAGGCGCGTGTTGCCGCCGACCAGCGCATCCGCACCGACGAGAACGCCGAGCGTGTCGCGGTCGAGGCTAGCGGTGCCGCCCGTCGCGTCGGTCTCGCCGCTCGCGCCGAAGGCGCTGATCCACGTCTCGATGCCGCCGCCGTAGGCGGGCATGACGCTCTCTCCGGGACCCGAGGTCGAGAAGGCGCTGTCCGGCCCGCTCATCGAAGCGTGCAGGCGCGCGCCGACGACCGAGGCGACCTGGTTGGAAACCTCGACGAGGCCCGTCTTCACCGAGGCGTGCGCCTCGCCGGAGAGGGCGTCGAAGGCGCCGCGCGCATCGTCGGCGCCGAGCCCGACCACTGCGTCGTAGAGCGGGGCGCCGGAGCCGAGCACGTCGAGCGCCGTGCCGACGGCGCGCTGGTTGCGCGTCTCGGAGACGTCCGCGAAGCCGACGCCGTTGCGCGACAGGGCGAGGAGTGCGTCATTGCCGACATAGGAAACGTCGGCGCCGAGGAAGGCGAGGCGGTTGTCGAGCGTGAAGGCACCGTCGATGCCGGCGCCCGAGGTGACGATCGTGCAGGGGCTCGCCGTCGCGCAGCCGCTGGTGCCGGTGAGAACGAGGCTCGCCCCCTCCGCGATCGAGACCGCGCCGCCGGCCGAGAGCACGCCGCTGCGGCCCTGAACGTCGAGAAGGAGGCTGGAGCCCGCGTCGAAGGCGACGTCGCCGGCGACCGCCAGGCTCTCCCCCGAAGCGATGGCGACCTGCGATCGGGCTACGTCGAGCGAGCCAAGGCGGCCCGTCCCGATGAGCGAAGCATCGACGAGCGAGACGGCCGACTGCGACAGCCCAGCGTCGGCGAGGATCAGCGAGGCGTTCGCGACGCGTATCTCTCCGGCATAGGCGCTCTCACCGGAAAGCGTCCAGGCGCTGCCGGCCGCGACATCGACGGTCTCGAAGCCGCGATAGGTCGCCTCTTCGCCGAGGAGCGAGACGTCGAAGCGGCCGGCCGCGCCGCCGAGACGGAAGGTGTCCGTGCCGGCCGCGCCGTTCACCGTACCCTCGACCGAGGCGCCGTCGTGATGGACGAAGAGGTCGTCGCCCTCGCCGAACTCGACCGCGATGCCGTTCGAGCCCGCAATCGTGCCGTGGTTCTCGATCGTGTTGGCGTCCGCGCTCACGATGCGGATGCCGAAGCCGTCGAGGCCCTCGATGCGGCCGTGGTTGAGGATCGAGATCGCCGCGAAGGCGTTGCCGGTGTCGCTGTCGTCCACCAGAATGCCGTTGTCGACACCGCTGATCAGCGCGTCGCGGTATTCGGCCGAGCCGTTGACGACGAGGCCGCCACCGATGGCGATCGCCTCGCTCGTGGCGGGCAGGAGGTCGCCCTCCTTGGTGCCGTTGGAGCCGAGGCCCCGGATCGTGCCGTAATTATAGATTTCGCCGATCGCGTCGATGTCGACGCCGTCTCCGTCGCCGTACTCGGCATCCGGATTGAAGGCGCCGACGATCTCGCCGTAATTCGTGACCACCATCGGGCCCTGGTCGGCGAGCGTGTCGTAGTTGATGCCCGAACCGTTGCGCCCGATGATCAGCGCGCCGGCCTCGTTGAGGATCGGCATCGGCAGCTTGCCGGTGATACCGTGGCGGTTGCCGTCGACGACGCCGCCGGTGCGGTTGACGACCATGCCGACATTCGTGTCCTGGAAGTCGATGCCGTCGGAGGAATCGTTTGGATCGACCGCGCGGCCGATGATGGTGCCGAAGTTCTCCACCATGCCGCCCTGGCCGGGACGCACGGCGTCGGCATCGGCCGTCTCGATCAGCCCGTAGTTGCGGATGACGATGCTTTCGGCGCGTGCGCCGTTGAAGTCGATGGCCTGACCGGCATCGTCGCCGGTGCCCCGCGAGGCGATCGTGCCGCGGTTCTCCACGAGCACGTTGCCGAGCGTCGGCACCTCGCTGATGCGCACCGCGTCGTCGATCGAGAGGATGCGGCCGTCATTGTAGAGCTCGAACACCGGCAGGTTGCCGGCGTAGTTCAGGTTGATCGCGCGGTTCGCAGACTGCGTCGAGAGGATGTCGCCGGTGTTGCGCAGGGTGGTCGAGCCCGCACCGAAGCGGATCGCGTCGTTGTCGGCCGCTTCCATGATGCCGCTGTTGGTCAGTTCCACGCGCGAGGCGCCCGAGCGCATCGAGGCGAAATCGAGCACCTGCCCGCCGTCCGAGCGCATCACGCCCGAGTTGTCGATCGTGACGGTGCCCTGCGTCACGTCCGTGTTGACGCGGAACGTGTCGTCGTCGGTTTCCGCGAGCCCGGAATTGACGAAGGTGATCGTGCGCGTGCCCGAGCCGCCGGTCGCGTCGAGGCCGCGATTGCCCGAACGCAGGGTGCCGGCGTTCTCGATCCGCACGTCCTGCGCGGCGCCGCTCTGCGTGATCGCGGTGCCGCTGGTGTTCAGTTCCGCGCCGTTCGCGATCGAGCCGCGATCGGCGCCGGCCACCGTCTTGGACGACGTGTCGGTCGTTCCCGCGGGCACCGTGAAGTCCGCCGCCATCGCAGGGGCCAGGGCAAGGATCGAGACGGTCGCGGCCAGCGTGAGGCTGCGCGACGGGGACGGCAGGCGAAACATGGGAAACTCTCCGGAAAAGCCCGATGAACGATGCCCCTCGCACCCCCATCGGCCAGTCGGCCCCATAGACCCGTTCTATAACGCTTGCGTGACAGTCTCCGCACGACCTTCCGCAGCGGCAATTTCCGTGATGCGGAAAGGCGCGGTGTCGATCGCCGCCGCCATCAGCGCCTGTGTGTAGGCCTCGCGCGGTGCGTCGAAGATCGCCTCCGTCGGCCCCTCCTCCACGATGCGCCCGGAGCGCATGACGATGATGTGGTCGGCCATCGCCCGCACCACCGCGAGATCGTGGCTGATGAAGAGGTAGGACAGGCCGTGCTTCTTCTGCAGGTCGCGCAGGAGGTCGACGATCTGCTTCTGCACGGAGCGGTCGAGCGCCGAGGTCGGCTCGTCGAGGACGACGACCTTGGGCTGGAGCGCCATGGCCCGCGCAATGGCGATGCGCTGGCGCTGGCCGCCGGAGAATTCGTGCGGGTAGCGGTTGCGCATGGCGGGATCGAGCCCGACTTCACGCAGCGCCTCCACCGCGCGCCGGTCGCGCTCGCGCCCGGAGAGTTCGGGTGCGTGGACCTTGAGGCCCTCGGTGACGATCTGGCCGACCGTCATGCGCGGCGAGAGCGAGCCGAACGGATCCTGGAAGACGAGCTGAAGCTCGCGCCGCAGCGGGCGCATCGCACCCTTGCCGGCGTGGGAGACGTCGCGCCCCTCAAAGAGCACCGTGCCCTCGCTCGGCAGGAGGCGCAGGAGCGCGCGGCCGAGCGTCGACTTGCCCGAGCCCGATTCGCCGACGACGCCGATCGTCTGGCCGCCCTTCAGCGCCAGCGAGATGCCGTCGACGGCGCGCACTTCGCCGTCCTTGCGCGAGAAGAGCCCGCGTCGGCGCGTGAAGATCACCTCGACGTCACGGCCTTCGAGCAGCGTCGGCGCACCCTCGGCGGGCGGCGCCTTGCGGCCCGTCGGCTCGGCGGCGAGCAGCATGCGCGTGTAATCGTGCTTCGGCTCTGCGAAGAGCACGGCGGACGCGCCCTCCTCCACCACCTCGCCGCGCCGCATGACGTAGACGCGGTCGGCGAAGCGCTTCACGATGCCGAGGTCGTGGGTGATGAAGACGATCGCCATGCCGAGCCGCGTCTGAAGATCGGCCAGAAGCGCCAGAATCTGAGCCTGGATGGTTACGTCCAGGGCCGTCGTCGGCTCGTCGGCGATCAGGACGTCGGGATCGTTGGCCAGCGCCATCGCGATCATGACGCGCTGGCGCTGCCCGCCGGAAAGCTCGTGTGGATAGGCGTCGATGCGACGCTCGGGCTCCGGAATGCCGACGAGGTTCAGGAGCTCGATCACGCGCTTGCGCGCCGCGCTGCCGGAAAGCCCGGCATGGAAGCGCAGCGGCTCTGCGATCTGACGCCCGATGCGATAGAGGGGATCGAGCGAGGTCATCGGCTCCTGGAAGATCATGGTGATCTTCTCGCCGCGGATGCGGTTGAGCCTGCGCTCCGACAGGCCGATCAGTTCCTGATCGCGATAGCGCACGGAACCCTTCGCGCGCCCGTTCGAGGCCAGCAGGCCCATCATCGCCATCGTCGTCTGGCTCTTGCCCGAACCGGATTCGCCGACGATCGCGACCGTCTCGCCGGGCGCAACGTCGAGGTCGATGCCCTTCACCGCCTCCACTGTGCCGTCATTGGTCTCGAAGGCGACGGTGAGGCCCCGGACCTTGAGGATCGGTTCGCTCATCTCAGCGGTCCTTGGGATCGAGGGCGTCACGCAGGCCATCGCCTAGGAAGTTCAGCGCGAAGAGGATCGCCGTCAGTGTGGCGGCCGGGAAGAACAGGAGCCACGGCGCGCCGCGCATGTTGGCCGCACCCTCCGAGATCAGGAGGCCGAGGCTCGTCAGCGGCTCCTGCACGCCGAGGCCGAGGAAGGAGAGCAGGCTCTCGAGGAGGATCGCCTTCGGCACGAGGAGCGTTACGAAGACCACCACCGGCCCCAGCGCGTTCGGGATGATGTGGCGGCGCACGATGCCCGCATCCGAGACGCCCAGCGCCTCGGCCGCCTGCACGTATTCCTGCCGTTTGATCGACAGGGTCTGGCCGCGAACGATGCGCGCCATGTCGAGCCATTCCGTGCAGCCGATTGCGATGAAGATCAGGACGAAACTTCGTCCGAAGAACACCACCAGCAGGATGACGAAGAAGATGAAGGGCAGCGAGTAGAGGATGTCGACGACGCGCATCATGAGATTGTCGAGCCGTCCCCCGACATAGCCCGCGATCGCCCCGTATGTGACGCCGAGGAGAAGGGCCATGACCGAGGCGAGGACGCCGATGGCGAGAGAGATGCGGATGCCGATGAGGATGCGCGAGAGGAGATCGCGCCCGTTCGCGTCGGTGCCAAAGTAGAAATGCAGGCGCTGGACTTCCGCGGCGAGGAAGCCGCTCGTCGCTCCATCCGGTAGGACCTGGCCGTCAGCGTCCTCCAGCCGTGCGCCGAAGAAGATGTCGGACCGGTCGACATAGCGGGTGATGCGCGGATCGAGCGCCTCGTCCGACGTGACCGGCACGCGCACGGTCGATCCATCGAGCTCGGTCTGTCCGAGATCGACCCGCGAGCGAGCCGCGGCGCGCTCGAAGGCCGGCAGGATATCGTCGGCGCGCGGATAGGCCTCGAGGCTCGCCGGCGCGCGCACATATTGCGGATAGATCCGGTCGTAGGGGTGCTGGTGGATCATCGGCCCGAAGATGCCGGCGAGCGCCAGCGCGATCAGTACGAAGGCGCTGGCGACGGCCGCGCGGTTGCGGCGAAGGCGTGCCCAGGCGTCCTGGCCGAGCGAACGGCCCGGCGCCGGCACCTCGCCGGACGGCGTATCGGCGGTGGCGATGTCAGTCATAGCGCACCCTCGGGTCGAGCCAGGCGTAGAGGACGTCGACGATCAGGTTGAAGACGATGACGAAGCAGGCGATCACGACGACCGTGCCCATCACGAGCGTGTAGTCACGCCCCAGAGCGCCCTGCACGAAGTAGCGGCCGATGCCCGGAATGCCGAAGATCGTCTCCACCACCACCGAACCCGTGAGCAGAGCGGCGGCCGTCGGCCCCAGATAGGAGACGACCGGCAGGATCGCGGCGCGCAGCGCGTGGACGACGACGACGGTGCGCGTCGGCAGGCCGTAGGCGCGGGCGGTGCGAACGTGGTTGGAGCGCAGCGCCTCGATGGTGGCGCCGCGCGTCAGCCTCGCGATGATGGCGATCTGCGGCAGGGCGAGCGTCGCGATCGGGAGCACCATGTGCTGCCACGAGCCCCAGCCGCCGGCGGGCAGCCAGCCCATCATCACCCCGAAGACGAGCGACAGGACGGGCGCGATCACGAAGGTCGGAATGGTGATGCCGAGCGTCGCGGTGCCGACGACCATATAGTCGGCCCACGTGTTCTGGCGCAGCGCCGCGAAGGCGCCGAGAAGGACGCCGAGGACGAGCGCGATCAGAAGCGCGAAGCCGCCGATCTGGATGGAGACCGGCAGGCCGACGCGGAAGAGGTCCACCACCGAGAAGTCGCGCCGCGTGAAGGACGGACCGAGATCGCCCTGCAAAAGACTGCCGAGATAGAGGAAGTACTGCTCGTAGAGCGGCCGGTCGAAATTGTAGGCGCGCTCGAGGTTCTGCATGATCAGCGGGTCGAGCGGGCGCTCGAGGTCGAACGGGCCGCCGGGCGCGAGCCGGATCATGAAGAAGGCGAGCGTGACGATCACGAACAGCGTCGGGATCGCGCTTGCCAGACGCCTAAGGACATAGAGGAACATGGGCGCTCCGAACGACAGCGTCCGCACGACTGATGCCATGCGGACGCGAAGAGGTGAACTGGCCGTGCGGCGTTACTGGCTGACCGACATCCAGCGCGATCCGTGGACGTTCATGATGTTGTCCTCCCAGCCATCGAGACGATCCGAGACGAGCGAGTTGGACGTGTAGGTGAGGATCGGGATCACCGGCACCTCGTCCAGAAGCAGCGTCTCGGCGCGGAACAGGATTTCAGCGCGCGCGTCGAGGTCCGTCTCGGCCGCGGCCTCCTCCATCAGCGCATCGTAGTCGGCATTCGACCAGCGGGAATAATTGAATCCCGGGTTCTCGCTCTCGTTGAGAAAGAGGAAGTTCTGCGGATCCGAATAGTCGCCGATCCAGCCGGCGCGGGCGACGTCGAAGTCGCCGTCCGAACGCAGGAAGTTGAAGTAGGTCGTGCCCTCCATCTCCTCCGGCTGGGCACTGATGCCGATATTGTTCAGCATGTCCGCGATGGCGGTCATCGTGTTCCGGTTGTTCTCGGAGGTGTTGTAGAGGAGGCGGATCGAGAGCTCGCCCGGCCCGTAGCCGGCCTCCTCCAGAAGCGCGATCGCGGCATCCTCGCGGTCGAGGAGATCGTCGCCCGCGTAGGGCAGTTCGGCCGGCTCGCCGTAATTGCCGATACCCGCCGGCACGAAGGAATAGCTCGGCACCATGGCGCCCTGCCAGATCTCCTGGGCGAGGAAGTCGCGGTCGATCGCCATCGACATGGCCTGGCGCACGCGCGGATCGGACAACTCGTCCTTCGTCGTCTTCACCGGCAGATAGTAGGTGCCGAGATAGGGTGCGATGCGCACCTGATCGCCGAGATTGGCCTCCATGTAGGCCATCTGCTCCAGCGGAAGGTCGGAGCAGGACTGCACTTCGCCCGCCTCGAAACGGCGCAGGCACGTCGCGCGATCCTCGAACGGAATGAAGTTGACGACATCGATCGCAACGTTCTGCGCGTCGTGGAACTCCGGGTTCTTGCGCAGCACGATCTGGTCATTCGGCGTGAAGCGCTCCAGCATGTAGGCGCCATTCGTCACCATGTTGCCGGCGCGGGTGAACTGGTCGCCGAACTCCTCCACCGAGGCCTGATGCAGCGGCAGGCCCGTCTGGTGCGTCAGGAGTTCGAGGAAATAGGGGGTCGGCTGGTGCAGCGTGATCTCGAGCGTGCGATCGTCGACGGCGCGCACGCCGAGCTGATCGGGCTCCATGTCGCCCGAATTGACGGCCTCGGCGTTGACGATCGGGTACTGGATGTTGGCGTAGGGCGCCGCGGTCGCCGGGTCCTGGATGCGGCGATAGGCGAAGACGAAGTCGTTCGCGGTTACCGGATCGCCGTTCGACCAACGCGCGTCCTCGCGCAGGCGGAAGGTGTAGACAAGGCCGTCGTCCGACATCTCCCAGCTCTCGGCGACACCCGGCACGATCTCGGCGGTTGCGTCCTGAACGACGAGCCCTTCGTAGAGGTCGCGCATCACGTGGCCCTCGGCCACCGTGGACGTCAAGTGATGGTCGAGCGTGGAGGGATCGGTGTCGTTGCCCCGGTTGTAGACCATCTCCTGCGCGAGCGCCGGAGCCGCCGTGGCGGCGCCAGCCGCCAGTATCGCCGTCGAAAGGCCGAGCGCCCGCATCGTTTCACGCATCATGGAAATCATCCCGATCCCTTATTTTCGAACGGCGAGTATGGCCGGGCACAATGTGGCGCGCAACCGTGCCGCTGCGGCAGCGGGACCTCGTGGCCGTGGACAGCGGGGATGCGAGCCCTCGAAGCTGACGTCCGCGCAACCTATATCGGCCGTGTTCGCGGCCGCGCTCCCCGAGCCGGGCCGCCCGTCTTCCCCAGCGAAGGACATCCGACATGACCCGCTACACCCGGACCGAAGAAGCGATTTCCAAGCTGACGCCCGAGCAGTTCTACGTCACGCAGCAGAGCGGCACCGAACGCCCGGGCACCGGCGAATACCTGTCGAACAAGAAGCCCGGCATCTATGTCGACGTCGTTTCCGGCGAGCCGCTCTTCGCCTCGTCCGACAAGTATGAGTCCGGTTGCGGCTGGCCGAGCTTCACCAAGCCGATCGAGCCGGCCAACGTCGCCGAACTGCGCGATGCGAGCCATGGCATGATCCGCACCGAAGTGCGCTCGGCCGGCGGCGACAGCCATCTCGGCCACGTCTTCGAGGACGGGCCGGTCGATCGCGGCGGCCTGCGCTACTGCATCAACTCGGCGGCGCTGCGCTTCGTGCCGCTGGAGGCGATGGAGGCCGAAGGCTACGGCGACTACGTGTCCCAGGTCGAGACCGTCGACTGACCCAGCGCTGCCCGAAGCGGACATGACGAAGGCCCTCCGGCAAAACCGGAGGGCCTTTTTCGTATCGTCAGCTCGTGGGCGTTAGCTGCGCATCGCGGCGCTTCCAGAGGAACGGCCTGAGCGCGATCGGCACGAACAGAACCGTCCCGATGATGGTCGTGTTCAGTTCCGGCGCAACGAGGAGGATCGCGGCGAAGGCGAGGACGACGCGCTCCCACCAGAACAGCCGGTCGGTGAGATAGTCCGAGAAGGCGGCCGACAGCGCCGTGATGCCGAGCACGCAGCCGTAGGTCGCCAGCAGGAACTCGTTCAGCGAGAAGTCCTGCACCATGATCAGGAGCGAGGGCGAGAAGACGAAGACGAACGGCACCAGCACCTTGCCCATGCCGAGCCGGAAGGCCGTGTTGCCCGCCTTGAACGGGTTCGCCCCCGCGATGCCCGCCGTCGCATACGCGCACAGCGCCACGGGCGGCGTGATGTCGGCGAGGATGCCGTAGTAGAAAACGAAGAAGTGGGCGACCAGCGGCTCGACGCCGAGGAGCCCAAGGATCGGCGCCGTCACCGTCACCATGATGAGGTAGTTCGCCGTCGTCGGCACGCCCGTGCCCATGATGATGCACACCGCTCCCGCCAGAATCAGCGTCATCAGGAGCGTGAGGGTCGCGGTCGTCATCAGGCCGAAAGGAATGAACGCCTCCACCGCGCCAGCCCAGTTCGCCGCCGTGGAGGTGACGATGTAGGCGACCTTGAAGGACACGCCCGTCAGCGTGACGACGCCGATGACGATGCCGACGGTCGCGGCCGCCGCGCCGACGGCCAGCGCATATTTCGCGCCCGTCACGAAGGCCTCGAAGATGTCGGCGGGCTTCAACCGGTTGCGCGGGTTGATCAGGCCGATGACGATGCAGGCGGTGATACCCCAGAAGGCGGCCAGATACGGCGTGTAGCCGTTCATCAGGATGCCGACGAGGATGAAGAGCGGGAAGAGCGTCGGCCAGTCGCGCTTCAGGACTAGCCAGATCTTCGGCATCTCCTCCTTGGTGAGGCCGCGAAGGCCTTGGCGCTTGGCCTCGAAATGCACCTGCATCAGCACGCCGAAGAAGTGCATGAAGGCCGGCACCAGCGCCGCGATCATCACATGCGTGTAGGGGATTGCCAGGAACTCGATCATCAGGAACGCGGCCGCGCCCATGATCGGCGGCGTGATCTGCCCGCCCGTCGAGGCCGCCGCCTCCACCGCCGCCGCGAAGTGGCGCGGGTAGCCGATACGCACCATCGCCGGGATCGTCAGCGAGCCCGTCGTCACCGCGTTGGCGATGGAGGAGCCCGAGATCGAGCCCATCAGCGCCGAGGCGACGACCGACACCTTCGCCGGGCCGCCCGAAAAGCGCCCCGCGACGGAGGTTGCCGCGTCGATGAAGAGCTGGCCGAGGCCCATGCGCGTGGCGAGAACGCCGAACAGCACGAAGTGGAAGACGTAGGTCGCCACGACGCCGACCGGCAGGCCGTAGATGCCCTGGCTGGTGAGGTAGAGATGGTTGACGAGGCTCGTCCACGACGCGCCCGGATGAACGAGAACGCCCGGCGCGTATCGCCCGAACAGGCCGTAGGCCATGATGAGGATGGCGATGACCGGCAGCGGCCAGCCCATCGACCGCCGCGTCGCCTCCAGAAGCACGACGATGAGAAGCGTGCCCATGACGACGTCGACGGGCAGCGGGTTGCCGACGCGGAAGGCGAGGTCGGCGAAGATGTACGGGACGTAGAGCGTCGAGACGAAGGCTGCGGCCATCAGCGCCCAGTCGTAGAGGGGAATGCCCGCCGGGCGCCAGAGGGAGGGCACGTACAGCTTGTCGTCGCCGCGCTTTCCCGAGAAGACAAGGAAGATGAGGCCGAGGACGAAGGCCATGTGGACGCCGCGATGCGTGACCTCGCGCAGGAGCCCGAAGCCGGCGGTGTAGTAGTGGAAGAGCGACAGCGAGAAGAGCGCGATCGCCGCGATCCAGGCCGCCGTCGGCCCGAGCGGGCGGAAGCGGACTTCCGAATCGAACTTCTCTTCCAGTTCGCGTGCCTTGGCCTCGTCGAACGCGACTTCCTGTCCCGCCATCGCCCTGCCGCCTCTTCTATCGTGCCATCGAAAAGGCGGGCCGGCTCGCGCCGCGCCCGCCTCCCCTTCGTTCGTGTCGAAGCTTACTGCGGCATCGCCGCTTCGGGGATCTCGAGCCCGGCTTCCTCGTAGTAGCGCGCGGCGCCCGGATGCAGGGGAACGCCGACACCGTCGAGCGCGTGTTCGAGGACGATTTCCTTGCCCTTGGCATGACCGGCGTCGAGAAGCGCGCGGGTGCTGTCGTTCCACACGGCCTTGGTGATCTCGTAGACGAGGTCTTCCGACTGGTCGGCGCTCGTCACCCACTGCGCGCCGACGGCCAGTGTCTGCACATCCGCGTCGACGCCTTCATAAGTGCCGGCCGGAACGGTATTGGCGGAGAAGAAGCCGTATTCCTGCGTGATGCCGTCGGCCTCCGGGCCGGAGATCGGGACCAGCGTGATGTCGAAGCCGGTCGCCAGTTCGGCGATCGCGCCGGCTGGGAAGCCGCCCACGAAGAAGAAGGCGTCCATGTTCCCGTCGCGCATCAGGTCGGCCGCCTGGTTGGGCTTGAGGTATTCGGGCTCGACGTCCTCTTCCGACAGACCGTAGGCGGCCAGGATCAGCCGCGCATCGACGAGTGTTCCCGAGCCCGGCTCGTCCATCGAGACCTTCTTGCCGGCGAGATCGGCAACGCTCTGGATGCCGGCATCCGCCCGGGCGACGAGATGGATGCTCTCGGGGTAGAGATTGGCGATGGTGCGCAGGGTCTCGACGGGCGGCTGCCCTTCGAACACGCCAGTGCCGGTGTAGGCCCAGTAGGCGACGTCCGACTGCGAGAAGCCCGATTCCAGCGTCGCGCCCTTGATGCCGTTGATATTGGCGACCGATCCGTTCGAGGCGACGGCGGTGGCGATCAGCCCCGGAACGCCGCAGGAGCCGCCGTCGTCGCAGGCGCGCGAGCCGGGAGGGCTGGAGATGGCGTTGGCCAGAAGGCCGCCGATCGGGAAATAGGTTCCGGCCGTGCCGCCGGTCGCGATGCGGAAGAAGTTCATCTCCTGCGCGCTCGCCGCGCCGGACGCCAGAGCCGCCCCGGCCATCACCGCCGCGACCAACGCCGCCACTGCCCGTCTCGCCATCCCCGTTTCCTTTCGTCTGGATCGCATCCGCCTGACATTACGGCGAAAAAGCGGCAGGCGGCAAGGCTTCGCGTCGGGCTCCACCACAGGAATGTCACCACCCTGTCAAACGCTCTTCATCGAAGCGGGATGTCTTCCGCCAGCACGTTCCCTGCGGAGACCACCGACGATGAAGACCAAGCTGGCTGCCGCCACGGCCCTTTCCACTGCCCTCCTCATCGGTGCGGCCTTCGCCCAGGACGGGGCGCGGGACAGCGCATCGGAGGCCGAAGGCCAAGCCTTCACCGCCACGCTCGCCGGCCAGGCGATCCTGCCGGCCGACACCACTGTCGCCGCGCCCGACGATGCCCCCGAGCATCTGCGCCAGGCCGGCAAGTTCTCGACGCCCGACCGCCGCCGCACCACGGAACTCGGCGCGGCGCAGGGCCGCGACGGCGTGCGTCCCACCGGCTTCGGCCTGCCGGTGGACGGCCAGAGCGTGCAGGGCTTCTCGGGCATCAAGGCGATGGCAGACGGCACTTTCTGGAGCCTGTCCGACAACGGCTTCGGCAACAAGCTGAACTCCTCGGACGCCGCCCTGATGCTCCATCGCATGTCCTTCGATTGGGAGAGCGGCGAGGCCGAGCGGCAGGAGACGATCTTCCTCTCCGATCCGAACAGGATCACACCCTTCCCGATCGTCCTGGAAGGCTCCGAGACGCGCTACCTGACGGGCTCGGACTTCGACGTCGAATCCATCCAGCCCGTCGCGGACGGCTTCTGGATCGGCGAGGAATTCGGGCCTTATCTTCTGAAGTTCGACACGCAGGGGCAGCTTCTCGCCGCCTTCGAGACGCATGTCGGCGAGACGCTCGTACGCTCGCCCGATCATCCGGCCCTGACCGTGCCGGCCAATCCGACGGCCGCGATGCCCGATTTCAACCTCAAGCGTTCGGGCGGCTTCGAGGGCCTCGCGCTCTCGCCGGACGGCGCGCATCTCTACGCCATGCTCGAGGGGCCGATCTACACGGACGGCGCGGTCGAAACGGTCGAGGACGGCCGGACGGGCCTGCGCGTCATCGAGTTCGACGTCGCCGGACAGGAGTGGACGGGCCGATCCTGGCTTTACCCGCTGGCCGAAGGCGGCGAGGCGATCGGCGACTTCAACATGCTGGACGCAACCACCGCCCTCGTCATCGAGCGTGACAACGGCGCGGGTCGGCCGGCTCAGGCCTGCGAGGGCGAACCGGCGGAGGACTGCTTCGCGACGCCTGCCCTCTTCAAGCGCGTCTACAAGATCGAGATGAGCGACGAGAACGTCGGCGAAGCGGTCCGCAAGATCGGCTATATCGACCTCATGGAGATCGCCGACCCGGAAGGTCTCGCCCGGCAGGGCGGGGAGGACGGCCGTTACGACATGCCCTTCGTGACGATCGAGAACGTCGACCGCGTCGACGAGGACCATATCATCGTCGGCAACGACAACAACTTCCCCTTCTCGGCCGGCCGCGCGCTCGACCGGGCGGACGACAACGAGTTCGTGCTCCTGGAAGTCGGCGACTTCCTGCGGGCGGAGTAACGCGATGCGACGGAGCCCGGGGGCGATGGCGGACGGCGATACGCTCGCCTTCTTCCGCGACTGGATGCGCGACCCCTTGCGGGTCGCCTCCGTCGTGCCCTCCGGCGAAGGTCTGGCGCGCGAGATCACGCGCCAGATCGGCCCACAGACAGGCCCCGTTCTGGAACTGGGGCCGGGCACCGGCGTCTTCACCCGCGCGCTTCTGGCGCGGGGCGTCGCCGAAAGCGACCTCACGCTCGTCGAACTCGGAGAGGATTTCGCGGCGCGCCTCGCCCTTCGCCACCCGCAGGCCCGCATCCTGCGGCTCGACGCCTCGCGGCTCTCGCGCGATGAGGCCCCGCGCCTGCACGGGGCGACGGTGAGCGGCCTGCCGGTGCTTTCTATGAACCCGCGCGCGGTGATGCGCATCCTCTCGGGCGCCTTCGCGCTGATGCACGAAGGCGGCGCCTTCTATCAGTTCACCTATGCCTGGCGTTGCCCGATCGCCCCGGCGATCCTCGAACGGCTGGGCCTCGAGGCGAAGGCGACCGGCCACACGATGCGCAATCTGCCGCCCGCGCAGGTCTATCGGATCAGCCGCATCGGCGCTTAACGCACGAGCCCTTCCTCCATGAGGTAGCGCGCGGAGGCCGGGATGTCGGCCAAGTCGTCCAGCTCCAGGAGAAGGCGCGGCATCGTTTGCAAACGAGCGAGCGCGGCGAAAACCGCGTGCCAGTCGACGCTTCCTCGCCCGATCCGCCAATGCCTGTCGGCATGGCCGTCGGCATCCTGCAGATGGACGTGGGCGAGCCGTTCACCGGCCCGCGCGACGTAGAAATCGACCGGCGGACCGCCCGTCGAGCGATGCGCATAATGGGCGTGGCCGGTGTCGAGCGAGACAGCCACCGCCGCCGTGCCGAAGCTCTCGGCCAACGTGCAGCGGATGTCCGGGTCCTTGTCCTCGATATTCTCGATGACGAGCGTGCAGCCGATGTCCTCGGCGCGCTGAACGATCGGACGCAGCGTCTCGTGGACGAGTTCCACGACGCGCGCGCCCGCGCCCGGCCGCGCGTCGAGATTGTTGTGATCCCAGGTCGTGTAGGGGCTGTGGATCACCATCTGCGTGGCGCCGAGCGCCGCGCACACCGCCAGACCCTGCTCCAGGCGCCGCGTAACGAGGGCGCGGACCTCACGGTCGCGCGCTGCCAGCGGCAGGCCGTAAAACGGCCCGTGCAGGCCGAGCCGGCCTTCGTGGCCATCGAGAAGCGCCTTGGCGCGGGCGACCAGCGGCTGCCAGTCACCGCCCAGCGTATCGCCGTCGATGAAGTCCTGGAGTTCGAGATCGCGCCCCTCGCCCACGATGAAATCGCGGTGGACGGCGAGGTCGTCGATCATCAGGGCGGCGCCCAAAAGAGGAAGGTCTGTCATCGCGGCACTCGTCGAGGCGGTCTCGACCGCTCCTACTGTGCGCGCAATGACAGGCCGGTGACGCCTTACGCTTCCGACAGCTCGCTGACGCCGCCATGCGCCGCGGACCATGCTGCGGGCCCGTGCAGGAAGGCCTCGACGGCCTCGAGCGTCGTCTCGTCGAAATAGCGGTTCTCGCGCGCGACCTTCAGAACGTCCCACCAGCTCGCCAGCGCGTGCATCTGCAGCCCGGCATTCTCGAGGATGCCCCTGGTTTCGGGGAAGATGTCGTAGTGGAAGATGACGAAGGTGTGCTCGACCTTCAGCCCTGCCTCGCGCATCGCCTCGCAGAAGCGCACCTTGGAGCGCCCATCGGTGGACAGGTCCTCGACGAGAAGCGTGCGCGCGCCCTCGCGGAAGTCACCCTCGATCTGCGCGCCGCGCCCGAAGCCCTTCGGCTTCTTGCGCACGTACTGCATCGGCAGGCCGAGGCGGTCGGAGATCCAGGCCGCGAAGGGGATGCCCGCCGTCTCTCCGCCCGCAACGGCATCCAGCGCCTCGAAGCCGACATTCTGCAGAATGGAGTCGCGCGCGAAGTCCATCAGCGTGGAGCGCACGCGCGGATAGGCGATGAGCTTGCGGCAGTCGATATAGACCGGGCTCGCCCAGCCGGAAGTGAACCGATAGGGCTCGTCGGCGCGGAAATGCACGGCCTGCACCTCCAGAAGCATCTTGGCCGTCAGTTCGGCCACCAGCGCCTTGTCGGTGAAGCTCGTCAATGTCGCGTCCTTTCGCGAGGATGGGAATGTCGCCGCGTTCTTTGCCGCAGGGCGCGGGCGGCTTCAACCGCCCCGCGCCCGCGATGAACAGGATGAGCCGTGCGGGAAGGTTCAGTCGACCTGGCGCACCGCGCCGCGCGACGCGCTGGTGGTGAGCTTGGCATAGGCCTTCAGCGCCGTCGTCACCTTGCGCTTGCGCGTCTCGGCGGGGTGCCAGCCGGCCTCCTCCTGCGCCTGGCGGCGGGCGGCGAGCTCGGAATCGTCCACCGCCAGATGGATTGAGCGGTTGGGGATGTCGATCTCGATCCGGTCGCCCTCGCGCACGAGGCCGATCGTGCCGCCCTCGGCCGCTTCCGGCGAAACGTGGCCGATGGACAGGCCCGAGGAGCCGCCGGAGAAGCGACCGTCGGTGACGAGAGCGCAGGCCTTTCCGAGACCCTTCGACTTCAGGTAGCTCGTCGGATAGAGCATCTCCTGCATGCCGGGGCCGCCGCGCGGGCCCTCGTAGCGGATCAGCACGATGTCGCCCGCGACGATCTCGTTCGACAGGATCGCCTTCACGGACGCGTCCTGGCTCTCGAAGATGCGCGCCGGGCCGGCGAACTTCAGGATGCTCTCGTCGACGCCCGCCGTCTTCACGATGCAGCCGTCCTCGGCGAGATTGCCGTAGAGGACCGCGAGCCCGCCATCCTTCGAATAGGCGTGCTCGGCCGAGCGGATGACGCCCTTCTCACGGTCGAGATCGACGTCGTCGAAGCGGCGCTCTTGGGAGAAGGCGACCTGCGTCGGCACGCCGCCTGGGGCGGCCTTGAAGAAGTCGTGGACCGACTGGCTCTGCGTGCGCTTGACGTCCCAGCGCTCCAGCGCGTCGGCCATCGTCTCGGCGTGCACGCAGCCGACCGAGGTGTCGATGAGGCCGGCGCGGTCGAGTTCGCCGAGGATGCCCATGATGCCGCCGGCGTGGTGGACGTCCTCCATGTGGACGTTGGCGACGGCGGGCGCGACCTTGCACAAGACCGGCACGCGGCGCGACAGCCGGTCGATGTCGGCCATGGTGAAGTCCACCTCGCCCTCGTGGGCGGCGGCCAGAAGATGCAGGACCGTGTTGGTCGATCCGCCCATCGCGATGTCGAGCGTCATCGCGTTCTCGAAAGCGGCGAAAGTCGCGATCTCGCGCGGCAGGACGCCGAAATCCTCCTCCTCGTAATGACGGCGGGCGAGATCGACGATCAGGTGACCCGCCTCCACGAACAGGCGCTTGCGGTCGGCGTGGGTGGCGAGCGTCGAGCCGTTGCCGGGCAGAGACAGGCCGAGCGCCTCGGTCAGGCAGTTCATCGAATTGGCGGTGAACATGCCCGAGCAGGAGCCGCAGGTCGGGCAGGCCGAGCGCTCGATCGCTTGCACCTCCTCGTCGGAGATGCGGTCGTCGGCGGCCGCGACCATCGCGTCGACGAGGTCGAGCTTCTTCTCCTGATCCTTCCAGACGACCTTGCCGGCCTCCATCGGGCCGCCGGAGACGAAGACCACTGGAATGTTGAGGCGCAGCGCCGCCATCAGCATGCCGGGCGTAATCTTGTCGCAGTTCGAGATGCAGACCATCGCGTCCGCGCAGTGCGCGTTGACCATGTATTCCACCGAGTCGGCGATGATCTCGCGCGAGGGCAGCGAATAGAGCATGCCGTCATGGCCCATCGCGATGCCGTCATCGACCGCGATGGTGTTGAACTCCTTGGCGACGCCGCCGGCCGCCTCGATCTCGCGCGCGACGAGCTGGCCGAGGTCCTTCAGATGGACATGGCCCGGCACGAACTGCGTAAAGGAATTGACGACCGCGATGATCGGCTTGCCGAAATCGCCGTCCTTCATGCCGGTGGCGCGCCAGAGGCCGCGCGCGCCGGCCATGTTGCGGCCGTGGGTGGTCGTGCGGGAGCGATAGGCGGGCATGGCGGAACCTTTCCTCGATAAGGCGTACCCGCCATTACACCTTATCGGCGCAGGTTCCAAGCCATTGCTTTTACGTGCGTCAGGAGGCGCGCAGGCCGCTCGCGGTATCGAAGCGGTGGAGCCGCGACGGGTCGGCATGGGCAGCGAAGGCCTCGCCGATCTCGTAGCGCGCATAGCCCGGAACGCGCACGGAGACGGGCGCTCCACCGCCTTGCGGCACGCCGTAGACGTAGCTTTCCGCGCCCACGACCTCGACCGCCGTCACCGACAGATCGAAGACGAGGCCGCCTGCGCGGCGCTCGCCGGCGGGCAGGATCGTCATGTGCTCGGGGCGAAGGCCGAGCGTCTGACCGGTGCGCACATCTGCTTGATCGAGCCCGAGGACATGAGCGGGCGGCGTGCTCTCGAGAGGCAGGAAATTCATTGCCGGCGAGCCGACGAAGCTCGCGACGAAGAGGCTCGCCGGCTTCTCGTAGACCTCCAGCGGCGTGCCGACCTGCTCGATCCGCCCGCCGTTGAGGACGACGAGACGGTCGGCCAGCGTCATCGCCTCGAGCTGGTCGTGCGTGACGTAGAGGCTCGTCGTGCCGAGCCGCTTCTGCAGCGAGCGGATCTCGGCGCGCATCTGGACGCGCAGCTTGGCGTCGAGATTGGACAGCGGCTCGTCGAAGAGGAAGGCGGCGGGCTCGCGCACGATCGCCCGTCCCATCGCCACGCGCTGGCGTTGGCCGCCTGAAAGCTGGCGCGGCTTGCGGTCGAGGAAGGGCGCGATCTCCAGGATCGCCGCCGCGCTCTCGATGCGCCGCGCGATCTCGGCCTTGGGCGTACCGCGGTTGCGCAGGCCGTAGGCCAGGTTCTGCCGCACGCTCATATGCGGATAGAGCGCGTAGTTCTGGAAGACCATCGCGATGTCGCGATCGGCCGGTTCGATGTCGTTGACCACCCTCTCGCCGATCCGCGCGGTGCCGCGCGTGATCGTCTCGAGCCCTGCCACCATGCGCAGAAGCGTGGATTTTCCGCAGCCGGACGGGCCGACGAGGACGACGAACTCGCCGTCCCGCACGTTGAGGGAAACGCCCTTGACCGATTCCTCTCGCGCGCCGGGATAGGTCTTGCCGACCTCCTCGAGGTTGATGGAAGCCAAGGCTCTATTTCTCCGTTTCGGTGAGGCCGCGCACGAAGAGCTTCTGCATGAAGATCACGACGGCGATGGGCGGCAGCATGGCGAGCATGGCGACGGCCATGACGAGATTCCAGACAGGCTCGGAATCGGCCGCTGTGGCGATGCCCTTGATGCCGCGCACGATGGTGTAGAAATCCGGCTGCGTCGTCACCAGCAGCGGCCAGAGATACTGGTTCCAGCCGTAGACGAAGAGGATGACGAAGAGAGCGGCGGTCGAGGTGCGCGTCAGCGGCACGACGATGTCCCACAGGAACTTTAAGGGCCCTGCGCCGTCGATGCGCGCGGCCTCCAGAAGCTCGTCCGGGATCTGCAGGAAGATCTGGCGGTAGAGGAAGGTCGCCGTCGCGCTCGCGATCAGCGGCAGGATGAGGCCCGTGTAGGAGTTCAGGAGCCCGAAGCCGGCGACGACCTGGAAGGTCGGCACGATGCGCACCTCCACCGGCAGCATCAGGGTGATGAAGATGACCCAGAAGGCGGCCATGCGGAAGCGGAAGCGGAAATAGACGATCGCGAAGGCCGACAGGATCGAGATGACGATCTTGCCGAAGGTGATGCCGAGCGCCATCACCAGCGAATTGAACATCATCGGGCCGACCGGCGGCAGACCGTTGCGGCGTGCCCCTTCCGAGAAGATCAGCGCGTAATTGTCGAGCATCGCCGTGCCCGGCCAAAGCGGCGCGAGGCCGGTGTTCAGCCGGAAGCTCGTATGGGTCGAGGCGACGAAGGCGACCCACACCGGCAGCAGCACCAGGATGACGCCGAGGACGAGGACGACATGCGTCGCGATCGTGACGAGCGGGCGCTTTTCGACCATCAGTAATGCACCCGCCGCTCGACGAAGCGGAACTGGACGATCGTCAGCACCATGACGACCGCCGTCAGGAGAACGGACTGTGCGGCCGAGGAGCCGAAGTTCTGGCCGAGAAAGCCGTCCGAATAGGCCGAGTAGACGAGCGTCGTCGTATCACGGCCCGGCCCGCCCGCCGTCGTCGTGTCGATGATCGCGAAGGTGTCGAAGAAGGCGTAGACGACGTTGATCACCGACAGGAAGAACACCGTTGGCGAGAGCAGCGGCAGGGTGATGGTGAAGAAGCGCTTCACGGGCCCGGCGCCGTCGATCGCCGCCGCTTCCATGATCGAGCGCGGGATCGACTGGAGCCCGGCGAGGAAGAAGATGAAGTTGTAGGAGATCTGCGCCCAGCTCGCCGCGATGATGACGAGGATCAGCGCGTGGTCTCCGTTGACGAACTGGTCCCAGCGGATGCCGAAGGTTCGCAGAACGTAGGCGAGGATGCCGATCGAAGGGTTGAACAGGAACCACCACAGGATGCCAGCGACGGCCGGCGCGACAGCGTAGGGCCAGATCAGCAGCGTCGAATAGACGGACGAGCCGCGGATCAGACGGTCGACGGCGGCGGCGAGCGCCAGCGAGACGACGAGGGTGATGATGGCGACGGACGCGGCGAAGACGGCGGTGACGCCGACCGAATCCCAGTATCGCGCCGAATTCAGGAGCGCGGAGAAATTATCGAAGCCGACGAAGCGCTCCCCGAAGCCGAAGGCGTCCGAGCGGAACATCGACTGACGCACGGCCTGCGCAGCCGGATAGAGAAAGAAGACCGCCGTCACCGCGAGCTGCGGCGCCAGCAACAGGAGCGGCAGGGCTGTGCCGCGAAAGATCACACGCTTTTCGGACATCGGGCGGCCGTCTCGGGGTCAGGAAAACCCGCCGCCCCATGGGGAGCGGCGGGTTGAAGGCTCGATCGAGCTTTACTGGTTCTGGGCCTCGAACTCGCGCAGCATCTCGTTGCCGCGCGTCTGAGCGGCCTCGACGGCCTCCTCGGCGCTCTTGCTGCCGTTCAGCGCCGCCTCGAGCTCTTCCTCGATCATGGCGCGGATCTGCACGAAGTTGCCGAAGCGCAGGCCCTGGGAGTTCTCGGTCGGCTCGTTCAGCGTCATCTCCTGGATGCCGACGTCCGAACCCGGGTTCTCGTCATAATAGCCCTGCTCCTGGGAGAGCTCGTAGGCAGCCTGCGTGATCGGCAGGTAGCCGGTCGACTGGTGCCAGTCGGCCTGGACCTCGGGGCTGGAGAGGAAGGCAAGGAACCGCGCGACGCCCGGATAGCTCGCCTCGTCCTTGCCGCGCATCACCCAGAGCGAGGCGCCGCCGATGATCGAGTTCTGCGGCGCGCCCTCGACGTCGTCGTAGTAGGGCAGCATCCCGAAGCCGACCTCGAAGTCGGTGTTGGCGAGGATCGCCGCGCGGCCGGCCGAGGATTCGAGCAGGATCGCGCACTCGCCCGAGCGGAAGGCCGGGCCGGCATCAGAACCGCGGCCGCGATACTGGTAGGCACCCGTCTGCTGCCATTCGGCAAGGTTGGCCCAGTGGCGTGCGACGAGGCCGGCGTCGGCGAACTCGAACTCGGTGTCGAGGCCGGCCATGCCGTTCTGCCGGGTCGCGATCGGCGTGTTGTGCCAGGCCGAGAAGCTTTCGAGGTTCAGCCAGGACGGCCAAGTGGTGGTGAAGCCGCAGGAGGCCGCGCCCGATTCGACGATGGTCGCGGCGGCCTCGGCCAGCTCGTCCCACGTCGTCGGCGGGGTCTCGGCGTCGAGGCCGGCCGCTTCGAAGGCGTCCTTGTTGTAATAGAGGATCGGCGTCGAGGAGTTGAACGGGAAGGAGAGCATCTCGCCCTCGGCGGTCGAGTAGTACCCGACGACGGCCGGCAGGTAACCCTCGCGGTCGAACGCCTCGCCGGTGTCGGCCATCAGTTCCTGCACCGGATAGATCGCGTCGCCCGCGGCCATGAAGGTGCCGGTGCCGACCTCGAAGACCTGCAGGATGTGCGGCTGCTCGCCGGCGCGGAAGGCGGCGATCGCGGCCGTCATCGACTCGGGATAGGTGCCGCGGTTGACGGGCACGACGCGGTAATCGGACTGCGTTTCGTTGAAGGCGGTGGCGAGGCCCTCGAGCTTCGTGCCGAGCTCGCCCGACATCGAATGCCACCACTGGATTTCGGTCTGTGCGGCGGCCGGGAGGGCGGCGCCGGAGAGAAGGATGGCGGCCAGTGCCGCGGTCTTGAAGGCGTGCGTCATCGCGTCGAGCTCCGTTGTCGCCGCGCCGGTGCGGCGGCGACACGCTTAAGGGTCGATGCGAAACGCTTTTGCGACGTTTGGATGTCATCTGGATGACAGGCGGGTCTCAGTAGTCGCCCGAGGACGGCAGGCCGTCGAGGAAGCGGCTCGCGTCGGCACGCATGGTGGCGACCTTGCCCGCGTCCATGCGGTGAAGTGTGGAGACGACACGGCCCGTGCGCGGATTCTGCGCGAGGCGCTTCTCGTTGCGGGCGACGAAATCCCAGTAGAGATAGTTGAACGGGCAGGCATCCTCGCCCGTTCGCTGCTTCACGTCGTAGCGGCACGAGCGGCAGTAGTCCGACATGCGGTTGATGTAGTTGCCCGACGCCGCGTAGGGCTTCGTCGCGAAAAGCCCGTCGTCGGCGTAGAGGATCATGCCGACCACATTGGGCATCTCCACCCATTCGTAAGCGTCGTGATAGACGACGAGATACCACTCCTGCACCTGCCTCGGATCAAAGCCGGCCAGAAGGCAGAAATTGCCGATCACCATCAGCCGCTGGATGTGGTGGGCATAGGCGTAGGCCCGCGTCTCGCCGATCGACTGGGCGAGGCAGTTCATCTCTGTCTGCCCCGTCCAGAAGAAGTCCGGCAGCGCGCGGCGCGCATCCAGGGCGTTCTTCTCGCCGTAGCCCGGCATCTCGCGCCAGTAGACGCCGCGGATGAATTCGCGCCAGCCGATGATCTGGCGCACGAACCCCTCGGCGGCGTTGATCGGCGCATGCCCGTCGCGAAAGGCCTTCTCGGCGGCCCCGCAACATTCTGCGGGCGTCAGGAGCCCGCAATTGATGAGCGCCGACAGATGCGAGTGGAAGAGCAGCGGCTCGCCTTCGCGCATCGCATCCTGGTAGCGGCCGAACTCCGGCAATGCCTCGCGCACGAACCAGCGCAGATATCCGAGAGCCTGGCGCCGCGTGACCGGATAGTCGAAATCGTCGAGCGAGCCGAAATGATTGCCGAAGCGGCGCGCGACAAGGGCCAGCACCGCCTCTGTCGTCTCGTCCACAGAATAGGTCGGGCGCTCGGGCGGCTCGACGTCGCGCGGCAGGCTCTCGCGATTGTCCTCGTCGAAGTTCCAGCGTCCGCCCTCCGGCTCGCCGGACGCCGTCATCAGATAGCCGGTGCGCTTTCGCATATTGCGGTAGAACGTCTCCATCAGGAGCGTCTTGCTGCCGCCGGTAAGCTCCGCGAACGCCTCCTGGTCGCACAGGAAGCGATCGTCGGCCCGGATCTCGACGGGGACACCGAGGCGGCTCTCCCACCCCTCGATCATTGCCTTCACCCGCCACTCGCCCGGCTCGGTGACGATGACGCCCTCGACATCGTACCGCTTCAGGGCGCGCTCCAGCTCGCCGGTGAAGCTTCCCGAGTTTCCGCAATCGTCGAGCGCGACATAGTCGACCGTCACTTTCCGCCTGCGCAGTTCGTCCGCGAAATGGCGCATGGCGGAAAACAGAAAGGCGATCTTGCGCTGGTGGTGGCGCACATAGGTCGCCTCGTCCGCGACCTCGGCCATCAGCACGACGTCGCCGGGCTTCCAATCGCGCAGGCTGGAGAGGTCGCGGGTCAACTGGTCGCCGAGAACGAAGCGAAGGCGGGCCATGACGGGTATCCAATTCTGCCGAGCAATCGAAGACTGCACTTGATCGCGACGGTCACTCAATGGCTTGGGTGAGTCCCCTACCTAGATGCCCGGGCCCCGCATCAAGTGCGACGCATCGGCGCGAGAAGCCCGCGCCAGCAACGTGAAAGCATCGACTCGGCACGTTCGGGTCGACGCAATGTCCGAACCGCCTCGCATTGCGCATCCTCAAAGTTCACCGACCGAAGTTCAGCGCCCGGGCTTCCAATCGCCTCGCGCCTATGCTCTGTGAAACGACCGGATTCTGGGAGGAGATTGCGGATGTATCAGCGCGACTATCGCAACATTGCGGGAGGGGCACTGCTTCTCCTGACGGGTATCCTGATCGCCTGGTATGCGAGCGCGACGCTCGACTTCGGCACCGTGCGACGTATGGGTCCGGGCATGTTCCCGATGTCGATCGGCGTGATCCTCGCCGTCTTCGGCATAGCGCTGATGATCCCCGCCTTCTTCCGCGCCGGCGACTTCGAGGCAATCGAATGGCGGGCGGCGATCGCCGTTCTTGCCGGCGTCGGTGCCTTCGCACTGGCCATCCGCCCCCTCGGTCTTGTCCCGGCCATCATCTTGCTCCTCGTCGTCTCCTCGCTGGCCGAGCGCCGGTTCCGCCCCGTCTCGCTGCTCGTCATGTGCGTGACGCTGCCGCTCGCGGCCTATCTCATCTTCCGCGTCGGGCTCGGCCTGCCGCTTGCCATGGCCCGGTGGCCCTTCTGATGGAAATCTTCGGCAATCTGGCGGGCAACGTCGCACTCGGCTTCGACACCGCGCTTTCGGCGTCCAATCTCTTCTACTGCTTCATCGGCGTCCTTCTGGGCACCGTCATCGGCGTCATCCCCGGCATCGGCGCGCTCGCGGCGATCTCGATGCTGTTCCCGATCACCTTCCATCTCGACCCGACCTCGGCGCTGATCATGCTCGCCGGCATCTGGTACGGCTCGACCTATGGCGGATCGACCGCAGCGATCCTCCTCAACATTCCCGGCACGCCCTCCACCGCCGTCACCTCGCTGGACGGCTACCCGATGAGCCGGCAGGGACGCGGCGGCGTCGCGCTCCTGATGACCACGATCGCCTCCTTCATCGGCGGCTCGATCGGCATCCTCCTGATGATGCTCTTCGCGCCGGTGATCGCGACCTACGCGCTCTCCTTCGGCTCGGCGGAATATTTCGCGCTGATGCTGCTCGGTCTCGTCGCGGCGTCCACTATCGCCGACGGTTCGGCGATCAAGGGACTGGCGATGGTCGTCCTCGGCATCGCGTTCGGCACGGTCGGCATGGACCTGTACACCGGCTCGCAGCGCTTCACCTTCGGCATGCTGCAGCTTTCGGACGGCATCAGCCTCGTCGCGCTCGCGATGGGCCTTTTCGGCATCGCCGAGATCATCGCCTCCATTCGTCATGTCCACGCCGGCCATGTGGACCGCAAGAGCGTGTCGCTGCGGTCCATGAAGCCGACGAGGGACGATATGCGCCGCTCGGTCATGCCGATGGCGCGCGGCGCGAGCATCGGCTCGTTCTTCGGCACCCTGCCCGGCACCGGGCCCTCCGTCGCCGCCTTCATGGCCTACGCAATGGAAAAGCGCGTGGCGCGCGACAAGTCGCGCTTCGGCAAGGGCGCCATCGAAGGCATCATGGCACCGGAATCGGCTAACAACGCTGCCGATCAGACATCCTTCATCCCCACGATGACGCTCGGCATCCCCGGCAGCCCGACGATGGCGCTGATGCTCGGCGCGCTGATCATCCACGGCATCACGCCCGGCCCGCAGCTCATGACGACTCAGCCGAGCCTGTTCTGGGGCCTCGTGATGAGCTTCTGGATCGGCAACGTCCTGCTCGTCCTGCTCAACGTACCGCTGATCGGCCTGTGGGTCCGCCTCCTGCTGATCCCCTATCACCTGCTCTATCCGGCGGTGCTGATGTTCATCTGCATCGGCGTCTTCACGGTCAACAACAACGCCTTCGATGTCTGGCTCGTCGCCTTCTTCGGCGCGCTCGGCTACCTGATGCGCCTCCTCGGCTTCCAGCCCGCACCGCTGCTTCTCGGCTTCGTGCTCGGGCCGCTGATGGAGGAGCATTTCCGGCGCGCCATGCTGATCTCGCGCGGCGACCTGATGACCTTCATCGATCGCCCGATTTCCGGCACGGTGATGGCGATGACCGGTCTTCTCCTCGTGTGGAGCGCGGTCGGCGCCTATCGTGGCTGGCAGGCACGCCGCGGGGAGCGAGCGGCGCAGCGCATGGCTGCTTCTGCCCGCGAATAGCCGCCATTGGCTGCCAGCGTTTTTCCGCCGCGCATGCCGCGCCATACGGGTGATCCGGGCCGGGAGGGCCCGGACGAGGGAGGAAAGCCATGTCCAGCATCAATCTGCGCGCCGCAGCGGCGGCGATCATCCTGACTGCGTCCTGTGCGGGCGCGAGCGCCCAGGAGGCCGAGGGTCCAATGCGCGACCAGTTCTTCTGGCTCGGCGAGATCAACAAGGCGAGCGCCGTCATCAACTCGCAGGAAGGTCTGCTCGACCCGGCGCTGACCCCGCGCATCGCGCAAGGCATCCGCACGGTGCTGGAGAACGGCGCGGCCGAGGGCGCGAAGCGCCCCTCCACCGTCATCAGCTTCGAACCGCTGATGATCGAGGCGGCGGGCGTCGAGGTGACGCTGCTGCATGCCGGCCGCTCCAGCCAGGACATGCACGCGACCTATCGGGCCGCGATCCTGCGTGACAGGCTTCTGGAGCTGGCGGAAGAACTCAACACCACGACGCGCACGCTGGTGGAGCTTGCCGACCAGCACCAGGGCACGATCGTCCCGAACTACACCAACGGCGTCGCGGCACAGCCCAACAGCTACGGCCATTACCTTCTCGGCCATGTCGCAGGGCTCGAGCGCGACGCGCAGCGCATCCGCGAGGCCTATGCCCGCATCGACCGCTCGGCGATGGGAACCACTGTCCTCAACGGCACGAGCTGGCCTCTGAACCGCGAGCGCATGGCCGACTATCTCGGCTTCGCCTCCACCGTCGACAATGCCTATGACGCCTCGCAGATTTCCTCCACGGAGCATCCCGTCGAGGTCGGCGCGCTGGTTACGAGCATCGCTCTGCACGCCGGCCATTTCGTCGAGGACGTGATGGTGCAGTACGCCCAGCCGCGCCCGTGGATCCTTCTGCAGGAGGGCGGCGGCAACACCTACGTTTCGAGCGCCATGCCGCAGAAGCGCAACCCGGGCATCCTGAACGATGCGCGCGGCGCCGCCTCGACGGCGATCGCCACCGCCTTCGGCCCGGTCCTGCGGGCGCATAACATCACCCCCGGCCAGAACGACGCCAAGGACGTCTCGGCCAACAACGAGGTGATCGACAACGCCGTCGAGGTCCTTCAGGCGTGGAACGAGATCGCGGGCGCGCTCGCGATCGATCCCGAGCGCGCGCTGGAGGAACTCGACAGCGACTGGACAGCCTCGCAGGAGGTCGCCGACATCCTGATGCGCGAGCACGGCCTGCCCTTCCGCGCCGGCCATCATTTCGCGTCGGAAATCGTGGACTTCGCCAAGGCCGAGAACATCCGCCCGAGCGAGTTCCCTTACGCCGAGGCCCAGCGCATCTACGCCGAGTCCCTCGGCGACATGGACCTGCCCTCGGACGAGCTGCCGATGAGCGAGGAAGAGTTCCGCAACGCGCTCGATCCGCAGGTGATCATCGCCAACCGCGCTTCGGCCGGCGGCCCGCAGCCGGCCGAGATGACGCGGATGCTGGAGGCCGCGCGCGGAGCGCTCGACCGGCAGGATGCCTGGGTGCGCGAGCGGCGCGAGCATATCGACGCCTCGCTGGCGCGGCTCGGCGCCGACTTCGAGGACCTGATGGCCGAGGCGGACTGAAACGAAGAAAGGCGTGGCCTGCCTCAGGGCGCGCGTTTGCTTTCAACAGTTCAGCGCGAGACGCGCGTGCGCGGGTCGCTGAGGCTGGTATCCACCGTCACGTTCGTCATGACGGTCGAGCCGCAGCGACCCGGGCCGGAGCAGAAGACGATCGTGACGTTTTTGCGTCATGGACCGACGACGACGCCGTGGCATCAGGCAAAGCGCCCAAGAAAAATGCCGCCCCGTGCCTGTCGGGGCGGCATTCTCGATGTCCGTGCGAAGCGCCCGGGAGCGATCAGCCGGCCTGGAGCGGCGAGATGGAAATCTCGACCCGGCGGTTCTGCGCGCGGCCCTGCTCCGTGGCGTTCGACGCGATCGGCTGCGACAGGCCCTGACCCTGCACGTTCAGGCGACGGCCGTTGACGCCCTGGTTCTGCAGGAAGCCCGCGACGCTGGAGGCGCGCCGCTGCGACAGGCCGAAATTGTACTGTGCCGAGCCGACATTGTCGGTGTGGCCGACGACGTCGACGATCGACTGGTCGTAGCGGTTGAGGACGATCGCGACCGAGGTCAACGTCGGGTAGAACTCCGAGCGGACCTGGTCCTGATCGGTTGCGAAGGTGATGTTGGACGGCATGTTCAGGATGATGCGATCGCCGACGCGGGTCACCGAGACGCCCGTGCCCTGCAGCTGGCGGCGCAGGTCGGCCTCCTGACGGTCCATGTAGACGCCGATGCCGCCACCTGCGATCGTGCCGATGCCGGCGCCGATCAGCGCGGAATCGCTGCGGTCGAGACCCGCGAGCTCACCGACGAGAAGGCCGCCCAGCGCGCCCGCGCCCGCACCGATACCCGCGCCGGCCGCGGTGCGCGAAATCTGCTGCTCGCCGGTATAGGGATTGGTGGTGCAGCCCGCGAGGATGGCGAGCGACGCTGTGGCGACGATGATCTTCTTCATGAAACGGTCCTTGGACTGGTCGGGCTGAAGGCGAGGGACGGGGCGACTTTCCTCGCACATGGTTCAGATTCGATTAAAAAGCGAATGAATACGCGTGTCCGGCCTCATAGTAAGGTGAAACGGCCGAAATCGAGGCGAGCCGTCGATGCGGCCGCCGCTGTTGCCCTCCCGCACCACACTCGGCGTCGCGCGAGACGAAAAAAGGGGCGCTCGAAGCGCCCCTTCCACCATCGACTGTGAATGCCCGTCGCCTTCAGGCCGCGCGCTTCTCGCGCAAAAGGCCCCGATTGACGAGAAGCTCGGCGATCTGGACCGCGTTGAGGGCCGCGCCCTTTCGCAGATTGTCGGCCACGACCCAGAGGTTGAGGCCGTTCTCCAGCGTCTGGTCCTCGCGGATGCGCGAGATGTAGGTCGCGTCCTCGCCAGCCGTCTCGATCGGCGTGATGTAGCCGCCGTCCTCGGGCTTGTCGACGACGAGGCAGCCCGGAGCCTCGCGCAGGATGGCGCGTGCCTCGTCGGCCGTGATCGGCTCCTCGAACTCGATGTTGACGGCCTCGGAATGGCCGATGAAGACCGGCACGCGCACGGCGGTGCATGTCACCTTGATCTTCGGGTCCAGCATCTTCTTCGTCTCGGCCATCACCTTCCACTCTTCCTTGGTGGAGCCGTCCTCCATGAAAACGTCGATGTGGGGGATGACGTTGAAGGCGATGCGCTTGGTGAACTTCTTGTTCGTCGTCGGATCGGCGACGAAAACCGCGCGGCTCTGCTCGAACAGCTCGTCCATGCCGTCCTTGCCGGCGCCCGAGACGGACTGGTAGGTCGAGACCACGACGCGGCGGATCTTCGCCTTCTCGTGCAGCGGCTTCAGCGCCACGACGAGCTGCGCGGTGGAGCAGTTCGGATTGGCGATGATGTTGCGGCGCGTGAAACCTGCGACGGCGTCGGCATTCACCTCCGGCACGATCAGCGGGACGTCCTGATCGTACCGGAAGGCCGAGGAGTTATCGATGACGACGACACCTTGCGCAGCGATCTTGGGAGCCCATTCCTTGGCCACCGAGCCGCCGGCCGACATCAGGCAGATGTCGGTGCCCGCCCAGTCGTAGCTTTCGAGCGCCTTCACCTTCAGGGTCCTGTCGCCGAAGGAAACCTCAGTGCCCTGGCTGCGCCGGGATGCCAGCGCCACGACTTCGTCGGCCGGGAAGCCGCGCTCGTCGAGGATGGCAAGCATCTCCCGGCCGACATTGCCCGTCGCGCCGACGATAGCGATCTTGTAGCCCATTTTCGGAACTCACCCTCTCAGCTCCCCACGAGACGACGATCCAGCACTTCGACCCCGTCCCGGGGGAGTGCGGGACGAGGCGTCAGATAATCGTGGTTTTGATCGCGGAGCGCGGGAACATAGGCTCCCTATGCGCGTACCCGTGCGTTCTGTCAATCGGATGCATGCCGGACGATATTCTTTATCGCCCTTCCCTACGCTCAGTCGGCGTGTGGCGCCGGACCGTTACGCGGTGCCGGGCGTTGCGCGGGCGAACTGCCCCGGCCGAGGAACTTCTTTGCGACCCAGCCGACGATGACGGCCTTCAGAATGGAGCGGATCATCGCACTTATCTCCTTGCGTTGACGCATAGAAATGCATCGGGGCAACGAAGGTTGCGCTGCTGCGACGCAGCCGCTGTGCGCAATTGCGTCGGAAAAACGGCGCCTTCCTCAATACCGCCTTGCCAAATCAGGAAATCCAAGGCTCCATGCGCGACGCATTGCAAGGGGAGGCAAAGCATATGCAACCGGATTATTCGTCCGAAGAAACCTACTGGAAAGCCAACTTGCGGCTGATGGCGATCTGCCTCGTCATCTGGGCGCTCGTTTCGTTCGGCTTCGGGATCATCCTGCGTCCGCTTCTGTCCTCCATCCGCATCGGCGGAACGGACATCGGCTTCTGGTTCGCCCAGCAGGGCTCCATCGTCGTCTTCATCATCCTGATCTTCTTCTACGCCATCCGCATGAACAAGCTGGACCGCCAATACGGCGTCAACGAAGAATAAGAGAGCCTCGGGGGGAGGGACGACATGAGCCAGTACTATCTCAATCTTCTGATCGTGGGCGCGACCTTCGCGCTCTATATCGGCATCGCCTTCTGGGCGCGCGCGGGTTCGACCGCTGAGTTCTATACTGCCAACCGCGGCGTCCATCCCGTGACCAACGGCATGGCGACGGCCGCCGACTGGATGTCGGCCGCCTCCTTCATTTCGATGGCGGGCCTGATCGCCTTCGTCGGCTACGACAATTCCGGCTACCTGATGGGCTGGACCGGCGGCTATGTGCTGCTCGCGCTGCTTCTCGCACCCTACCTTCGCAAGTTCGGCAAGTTCACCGTGCCCGAGTTCGTCGGCGACCGCTTCTACAGCCAGTCGGCGCGCATGGTCGCGGTTCTGTGCCTCATCATCGCCTCCGTCACCTACGTCATCGGCCAGATGACGGGCGTCGGCGTCGCCTTCTCCCGCTTCCTGGAAGTGTCGTCGACGACGGGGCTCCTGATCGGCGCGGCCGTGGTGTTCTTCTACGCCGTTCTCGGCGGCATGAAGGGCGTCACCTACACGCAGGTCGCCCAGTACATCGTCCTCATCATCGCCTACACCATCCCGGCAATCTTCATCTCGCTGCAACTCACCGGCAACCCCATCCCGCCGCTCGGCCTCTTCTCCGAACACACGAGTTCCGGTGCGCCGCTCCTGCAGACGCTGGACGCGATCGTCACGGACCTCGGCTTCAACCAGTACACGACGCAGCACGATTCCACGCTCAACCTCACCCTCTTCACCCTGACGCTGATGATCGGCACGGCGGGCCTGCCGCACGTCATCATCCGTTTCTTCACGGTACCGAAGGTGTCGGACGCGCGCTGGTCGGCGGGCTGGGCGCTGGTCTTCATCGCCGCGCTCTACCTCACGGCTCCGGCCGTGGGCGCCATGGCGCGTCTTAACATCCTCGACACGCTTTACCCAAACGGCGTCAACGAGCAGGCGCTCGCCTATGACGAGCGGCCCGAATGGATGCGCAACTGGGAGACGACGGGCCTTCTGACCTTCAATGACCAGAATGGCGACGGGCGGATCCAGTTCTATAACGACACCAGCCCGGAATTTGCCGAGCGGGCCGCCGAGCTTGGCTGGCAGGGCTCGGAACTGACGGTGAACAACGACATCATCGTCCTCGCCAATCCGGAGATCGCCAACCTGCCCGGCTGGGTGATCGCGCTTGTGGCCGCCGGCGGCCTCGCCGCCGCGCTGTCGACGGCGGCGGGTTTGCTCCTCGCCATATCGAGCGCCATCAGCCACGACCTCATCAAGGGCGCGCTCAACCCGAACATCTCGGAGAAGGGCGAACTCCTGTCTGCGCGTATCGCGATGGCCGCGGCGATCGCTCTTGCCACATGGCTCGGCATCAACCCGCCGGGATTTGCCGCGCAGACGGTGGCCTTCGCCTTCGGCATCGCGGCCGCGTCCATCTTCCCGGTCCTGATGATGGGCATCTTCTCGACGCGCGTGAACAATGTCGGCGCTGTCGCCGGCATGGTCGCCGGCCTCGTCTTCACCACCGTCTATATCTTCCTCTACAAGGGCTGGTTCTTCATTCCGGGCACCAATTCGTTCCCCGACACGGCGGAATACTGGTTCCTCGGAATCTCGCCCCTGTCGATCGGCGCGGTGGGTGCGGCGCTGAACTTCGCGGTCGCCTTCGCCCTGTCGGCGGTGACCAAGAGCCCGCCGGCCTCCATCCAGGCGCTGGTGCGCTCGATCCGCATCCCGCGCGGCGCGGGTGCAGCCACGAACCACTGACCAACGTGACGGAGGGCGGCCCGCTCCGGCGGGCCGCCTTTGCCATACAAGCACCAAGGAAAGACCCGTCATGGCGTTCGAACTCATCGGCGCGATCGCGCTCGGCTTCGTCGCCGCCGGCATCGCGCTCTTTCTCGTCCGCCTGTCGGGCGGTCGCATCGGCCGCGCCATCGTTCCGATCTCCGCGGGCGTTGCCATGCTCGGCTTCGGCATCTGGAGCGACTACAGTTGGGCCGGCCGCACGCAGGGCGAGCTGCCGCCGAACTTCGTCGTCCTCTCATCCTTCTCGCAAAGCTCGCCTTGGCGTCCCTGGACCTATGTCCTGCCCGTCACCGAGCGGTTCTCCGCGCTCGACCGCGACGCGGTGGCCCGCAACCCGGATCATCCCGATCTCGCGCTGGCCGAAGTGTTCCTCGTGACGAGGCGCATGCCCGTCGCGCGGGTGCGGCAAATCGTCGACTGTCGAGGCGACCGGCGCGCGCAGGTCACGGAGACGGGCGATCTGACGCGCCTAGTCGATGGCTCGATCGGCGCAGGTGATCTCGCCTGGATCGCCCTGCCCGAGGGCGACTCGCTGCTCACCGCGGCCTGCGAGACACCCGTCGCCGGCTCGCTGCCCCACATCTCACGCGGCTGACGCGCCGAGATCTGTGCCTTTCCCCTGCGCATGGTTCACCTTTGCGCAGCGCGCGCCATATGCCGCTCACGAAAGCGTGCAGAACCGGGGGAGGCTGCCGCGCAGAACGTGAAACGACCAGGGGACGAGAGATTTGGCGAGTGAAGTCAAGACGGGGCCGCTCGGGCCGTTCCCGCATGTGAGCCGTATGGTGTTCTCGGTGTCGGCGGCCCTGATTCTCGGCTTCGTCGCCTTCGGCATCGCCGCCCCGGAACTGGCTGGCACCGTCTTCACCTCAGCGCAGACGCAGATCGCAGACCGGTTCGGCTGGTTCCTGACCGCCACCACCAATCTCGCCCTCATCTTCGTCATCTACATCGCCTGCTCGGTCTATGGTGACATCCGCCTCGGCGCGCAGACGGAGCAGCCCGAACACGGCTTCTTCTCCTGGGTCTCGATGCTGTTCTCGGCCGGCATCGGCATCGGCCTTCTCTACTGGGGCGTCGCCGAGCCCCTCCAGCACTTCCTAGCTCCGCCGCTCGGAGACCCCGAGACGGCAGAGGCAGCGCAGCAGGCAATGGTGTTGTCCTTCCTCCACTGGGGCGTCCATGGCTGGGCGGTCTATGCCGTCGTCGGTCTGTCGCTCGCCTATTTCCATTATCGCCACGGCCTGCCGCTCTCGGTGCGCTCGGCGCTCTATCCGCTGATCGGCGAGCGCATCTACGGGCCGATCGGGCATGCGGTCGATATCCTCGCCGTCTTCGGCACGATGTTCGGCGTCGTCACCTCGCTCGGCCTCGGGGTCATGCAGATCAACGACGGCTTGACGACGCTGATCGGCGTGCCGGACAGCCTGGCGCTGCAGCTCGGCCTTATCACCATCATCACCGCGCTCGCCACGATCTCGGTCATGCTCGGCCTCAACGGCGGCATCAAGCGCCTGTCGAACTTCAACATCGCGCTGAGCCTCGTCTTCCTGGCCTTCGTCGTGATCGCCGGGCCGACGCTCTTCATCCTCGGCTCTTTCGTTGAGAATCTCGGCCTCTATGCCGAGAGCATTGTGCGCTTCTCCTTCTGGAACGAATCCTATTCGGGCACGAACTGGCAGGTGGACTGGACGCTCTTCTACTGGGCCTGGTGGATTTCGTGGTCGCCCTTTGTCGGTATCTTCATCGCGCGCATCTCGCGCGGTCGGACCGTGCGCGAGTTCACGCTCGGCGTTCTCCTCATCCCCTGCGGCATCCTGTTCTTCTGGTTCACCGCCTTCGGCGGGACCGCGCTGAACCTGGAGCTCGCGGGCGGCGATCCGGGCCTCGTGGAAGCGACGCGGGCGAGCTACGGAAGCGCCATCTTCGCGCTGATGGAGTTCTTCCCCTTCACCGCGCTTTTGAACACACTCGTCGTCTTCATGATCGTGATCTGGTTCGTGACGTCCTCTGACAGCGCGAGCTTCGTTATCGACATGCTCACGGCCGGCGGCCATGACGACCCGCCGCGCATCCAGCGCCTATTCTGGGCGCTCACGGAGGGCGCCATCGCCGCCATCCTGCTCGTCGCCGGCGGCCTTTCGGCCCTTCAGGCGGCGGCCGTCGTTGCCGGCTTTCCCTTCGCCTTCGTCATCCTCGTGATGATGTGGGGCCTCCTGCGCGGCTTCGGGCGTGACCGGCTCGTCCTCTACCGGACCGCGCAGTGGTACCTGACCGAGCAGGAGGCCGAGGCCAACCAGCCGAACGCCTACAAGGACGAGAACCGGCTGAAGGGGCCGCCGGAGCCGTCCGAGCAGAGCGCCTGAGGCGCGCGGATCGATCGAACGAAAAAGGGGCGCCAACGGCGCCCCTTTCTGCGTGCGTGAATTGAAATCCTCAAGCGGCGAGCCGGCGCCCGAAGGCTTCGGCAACGGCATCGCCCATCTCCGCCGTGCCGACCTGTCGGCAGCCCGGCGCCATGATGTCGCCGGTGCGCACGCCCGCCTCCAGCACTTCCGCGATCGCGCCCTCCAACGCGTCGGCCTCGTCGGTCATCGCGAAGGAATAGCGCAGCATCATCGCGAAGGAGGCGATCATCGCCAGCGGGTTGGCAATGCCCTGCCCGGCGATGTCGGGCGCCGAGCCGTGGACCGGCTCGTACATGGCGCGGCGGCGGCCGGTGCGCTCGTCCGGCGCGCCGAGCGAGGCCGAAGGCAACATGCCGAGCGAACCCGTGAGCTGTGCGGCGACGTCCGACAGCATGTCGCCGAAGAGATTGTCGGTGACGATGACGTCGAACTGCTTGGGGTTCTGCACGAGCTTCATGCCGCCGGCATCGGCCAGCATGTGTTCGAGCGTGACGTCGGAATATTCCGCCTTGTGGACGGCCGTCACCACCTCGTTCCACAGGACGCCCGTCTTCATGACGTTGCGCTTTTCCATGGAGGTGACCTTGCCGCGCCGCGTCCGCGCCGCCTCGAAGGCCGCGCGCGCGATGCGTTCGATCTCGTGCGTGTCGTAGAGCTGCGTGTCGATGCCGCGCTTCTGGCCGTTGCCGAGATCGACGATCTCCTTCGGCTCGCCGAAATAAACTCCGCCGGTCAACTCGCGCATGATGAGAATGTCGAGCCCTTCGACGATCTCGCGCTTGAGGGAGGAGGCGTCGGCGAGCGCCGGATAGCAGATCGCCGGGCGCAGATTGGCGAAGAGCTCGAGATCCTTGCGCAACCGCAGGAGGCCAGCCTCCGGGCGCGTCTCGTAAGGAACGCCGTCCCATTTCGGCCCGCCGACCGCGCCGAAGAGAACCGCGTCGGCGCCAAGCGCCGCCTGCATCGTCGCCTCGGAGACCGGCACGTCCCCCTCGTCGATCGCCGCGCCGCCGACGGCGCCCGTCTGCGTCTCGAAGCCGGCGCCCGAAGCGTTCATCAGCGCGATGAGCTTCTCGACCTCGGCCATCGTCTCGGGCCCGATGCCGTCCCCGGGCAGTAGCAGAAGTTTGCGGCTCGCCATCATTGTCCCTCCATATGCATGCGCCGCCGTCTAATCACGAGGATGGCGCAGCGGCAACATGACGTGGGATCGACGACGGAAATGCTGCGCAGCAATTTTGCTGCTGCGCTGCGATATGAGCGTATCAGGCCCAGGGACGCTCGGCAGCCAGCCGTGCCTCGTGGGTGCCGATCGCATTGTCCTGCTGCAGCGTCAGGCCGATATCGTCGAGGCCGTTCAGGAGGCGGTGCTTTCGCGCGGCCTCGATATCGAAGGCGATCGTTTCGCCGTCCGGCCGCGTGATGGTCTGGCTCTCGAGATCGACGGCGATGCGCGCATTCGCGCCCTTCCTGGCGTCGTCCATCAGCGCGTCGAGCTGCTCCTGCGTGACGCGCACGGGCAGGATGCCGTTCTGGAAACAGTTGTTGTAGAAGATGTCGGCGAAGGACGTGGAGATCACGCAGCGGATGCCGAAGTCGAGGAGCGCCCAGGGGGCATGCTCGCGCGAGGAGCCGCAACCGAAATTGTCGCCTGCGATCAGGATCTCCGCGCCCCTGTAGGCCGGCTTGTTGAGGACGAAGTCCTCGTTGTCCGAGCCGTCCTCGTTGTAGCGCAGTTCCGCGAAGAGGCCGACGCCGAGCCCGCTGCGGCGGATGGTCTTGAGGTAGTTCTTCGGGATGATCATGTCGGTGTCGACGTTGACGATCGGCAGCGGCGCGGCAACGCCCGTCACGCGGTCGAACTTCTGCATGGCATCCTCCATCGAAAACTCGCGTTTCTCATACACCCGCCTTTGTCGCGCGGTCAAAACCGGCACGGCCCCTTGCACGGAGTTGTCGCCTTCTGCATTGAGGCTCCATGACAGACGCTCCGGCCGCTCCGCTTCTCCTGCGCTCCGTCCTCTTCGTGCCGGCCGCCAACCGCCGCGCTCTCGAGAAGAGCGCCGGGCTCGACGCCGACGTGCTGATCTTCGACCTCGAGGACTCGGCGGCCGACAGCGAGAAGCTCGCGGCCCGTGAGAGGCTTGCCGTTCATCTGGCGGGTGCCGGACGATCGGCGCGCGCTCTGAGCATTCTGCGCATCAACCGGCTGGAGGAAGGCGGTCGAGACGACCTCGCAGCCCTTGCCGACGCGCCGCTCGACGCCGTGCTCCTGCCGAAGGTCGAGAGCGCCGAAGAATTACAGGCGCTCGATGCGGCGCTCGCGAGCCGGCCGGCAACGACCGCGATCTGGGCGATGATCGAGACGCCTCGCGGCATCCGGCGCGCGAGCGAGATCGCGGAGGCCAGCCTGTCGCGTCCGCTCGGTGCGCTCGTCGTGGGCCCCAACGACATCGTGCTCGCCGCCGATCTGCAGCTCTCCGACGGGCGCCCGCAGCTCGTCCCCTGGCTGATGGAGATCGTCCTCGCCGCGAAAGCCGCGAACGTGGCCGTCATCGACGGCGTCTACAACGACTTTCGTGACGAGGCGGGGTTGCTCGCCGAATGCCGGCAGGCCCGCGCCCTCGGCTTCGACGGCAAGACGCTGATCCATCCGGCGCAGATCGCGGCCGCCAATGCCGCCTTCGCACCCTCGCCCGGCGACATCGCCCACGCACAGGCCGTCGTTGAAGCCTTTGAGGAGCCGGCCAATCACGGTAAGGGCGTCGTCGCCGTGGAGGGGCGCATGGTCGAACGCCTTCACCTGCGGCAGGCCGAGGCGCTTCTTGCCCGCCACCGCGCCATTCAGGAAAGGAACCACGCGTGAAGCTCTACCGCCTCCTCACCGGGATCGACGATTCCGCATTCTGCCACAAGGTTTCGCTCGCCCTCTCCAAGGGCTGGGAACTCGCCGGCAGCCCCGCCTATGCCTTCGACGCCAAGGAAGGCGTGATGAAATGCGCGCAGCCGGTGACGAAAATCGTCGATGGCAAGGATTACGATCCTTCGATGAAGCTCGGCGAGCAGTAAGCGGGCCTTGCGCCTTCTGACGCGCTTCGCGCTCGCGGGCCTTGTCTTCGCCCTCGCGGTGTCGGGCGCGCTTCTGGCGGGCGTCCTCCTTCCAAGGCCGGTGTCGGGGGTTTCCGCATCCGGCGGCGCGCACGAGATCGTGCTCGTCGCCAACCCGATCCACACCGACATCGCCCTGCCTGCCAGTCCGCAAGTGCTGGCCCGCCTCGGGTTTCTGGGCGAGGCCGGACTGCCGCTCGACCATTCAGGTGTCGGCACGATCCTGATCGGCTGGGGCGGGCGCGAGTTCTACACGCAGACGCCCACCTGGGCCGACCTCGGCGCAAGGGCCGTCTTCGCCTCGCTCACTCGCGACGCCTCGGTCCTGCATTTCGGCCTCGCGCCGCCCATCGAGCCCGGTTTTCCGAAAACGCGCCGCCTCGTCCTTTCCGACGCGCAGTTCGAGGCGCTGCTGCATTTCGTGGAGGAGAGCCTGACACGTGGCGCGGACGGGCGGCCGATCGTGGCGAGCCCCGGCTACGGCCCCTTCGATATTTTCTTCGAGGCGAAGGGCATCTTCAATATCGTCGTCGGCTGCAACGTCTGGACGTCCGCGGCTCTTGCGGCCTCCGGCCTTCGCACCGGCTGGTGGACGCCATTGCCGCAGACGCTCTTCCGCTCGCTCGACTGGCACCGCGAATAGGCGTCAGTCGACCGAGGCTTCCAGCGATTCCATGTCGTCGTCCGAGAGTCCGAAATGGTGGCCGATCTCGTGGATCAGGACGTGGCTGACGATGGTGCCGAGCGTTTCCTCGTGCTCGGCCCAGTAGTCGAGGATCGGCCGGCGATAGAGGAGAATGCGGTTCGGCAGTTCGCCCGTGCCGGGGACGTCCGATTCGCCGAGCGCGCGGCCCTCGAAGAGACCGAGGATGTCGAACGGGCTTTCGAGGCCCATCTCCTCCACCACAGCGTCTTCCGGAAAATCGGCGATGAAGAAGCGAATCTCGCCGCACAGCGCGCGAAAGGCTTCCGGAAGGCCGGCATAGGCCTCGAGCGCCAGACTCTCGAACACATCGAGCCCCGGCGCCATGCGCCCGCCCCAGTCCTCGCTCCGATCGAGCAACGCCATCGTATTCATACCCTGCCACCCCGTTTCGCGGCGAAGATAGGGGGCCGCACGTGCCGCGTCACGCACACAGACGCAAGGCGCGAGCGATGGCCACGGTATTGGCTGAGAACCGCGCCGGCATCGCGGCTTGCCACGGCTTTCTCAGGAGCCCCGGACTCGGTCCAAGGCGTCATGAGCTCTCGGGTCAGGACCAAGGACCTATCGTGCCGACTGGCGGACCATCTCCAGGAAGGCCCGCATTGCCGCGCTCTGGTGCCGCTTGTCGGGGTAGTAGAGGAACCAGCTCGGCAATCTCGGGCTCCAGTCGGCGAGCACTTCGACGAGCGAACCGTCCGCAATATGCGAACGCGCGTAGTCTTCGAACACATGCGCGATGCCCTGACCGGCAATTGCCGCCTGAAGCTCCTGATGAGCCGAACTGAGAGTAAGCCGGCCTTCAGGCGTGATCTGGAGGCTCTCGTCGCCCTTCTGGAATGCCCAATCGGCGAGCGCGCCGCCGGGATAACGTCGCCGGATGCAGTCATGGCCGATGAGATCTGAGGGTGTTCCGGGCCGCCCTCGCTCGTTGAGATAGTCCGCCGAAGCGACAATCGCGTAGCGTAACGGCCGCCCCAGCGGTACCGCGATCATGTCCTGCTGGAGCTGCTGGCCGAACCGGACGCCTGCATCGAAGCCGTGTTCGACGATATCGATGATCGCCGCGTCGCTGACGATCTCGATCTTCACTGCCGGATGAGCCTTCATGAAGGCGAACGCGAGCGGACATAGAATGTGGTCCACGGCCGGTCCAGGCGCATTGATCCGGAGCGTGCCGGACGGCTCTTCGCGCAACCGGTCGAGTTCGACCAGTGCCGAGTTGATGTCGTCGAGAGCCGGGCGCAGCCGCTCCAGGAGACGCTCACCCGCCTCCGTCAGCGCCATACTGCGCGTCGTGCGGTTCAGCAGCCGGATTCCGAGCGTCTGCTCCAGTCCGCGGATCGCTTGGCTGATCACCGACTGGGAAACCCCACGCGCCGCAGCAGCGGCGCGGAAGCCGCCGGCGCGAACGACCAGCGCGAAAACCTCCAGATGATCGAGTCGTACCGTCAATTGATCTCGTTTAGCGATCGGCCTGATTGCTTTTGCCAAGCTTATCAAAACAGTGCTTCGGCGTCACCTTTCCGCGTGAACCACGGTCGATCCGCGACCGACCATTTGCGCGTGCGGGAAGGAACACCATGCTGACGATCAACCGACGCAAGATCATGTTGACCGCGCTCGCAGGGGCGTCCGGAACACTGATTGGCCTTGGCCGCCCCAATACGGTCCTGGCGCAAGCCCCCGCACCGTCGACCGCAGCGCTTATCGGCAATGCTGGCCACTATCGGTTCCAGGTCGGTGACATCGCCGTGACAGTGCTCAGCGACGGGCTCATCGGAGGGCCGCCGACCGTCTATGCCGGGGACGCGAACGAGGCCGAGCTCGAGGAGGTTCTGCGGCGGGCCTTTCTACCGACCGACCACATGACACTGAACCTGAACACGCTGCTTCTCGAAGTTGGCGGGCGCCGGGTCCTCCTGGAGGCGGGAGCGGGCGGCACGATGGGGCCGAACGGCGGGCGCCTGTTCGACAACCTCGCCGCGGTCGGGCTTTCCGCCGACGATATCGACACCATCGTGATCTCGCACACCCATCCGGATCACGTCGGCAATCTCCGGGCGGCTGATGGCGGGCGGGCCTTCCCGCGCGCGACCGTCATGGTCCCTCGCGCGGACTGGGCCTTCTTCGTCGAGAACGATCCGGACCTCTCCTACATGCCCGTGCCGGAGGAATTTCGGAGACGTTTCGCGGCCAACATCAAGGAGAGCGTGGAGCCAGTCGCGAACGGCATCGAGTTCTACGAGGCGGGTGATGAAGTCCTGTCCGGCCTGACGACGATCGCCGCCGCCGGCCATACGCCCGGAATGGCGGCCTTTCTCGTCCATTCGGGTGACGACCAGCTCCTTTTGACAGCCGATCTCGCCTACCACCCGGTCGTTAACATCGACCGGCCATGGCGGCCGGGGCCGGATCGCGACCAGGACGCGGCCGCGAGCGCACGGCGGCGCATCTTCGACCGGGCGGCGGCCGACCGGACCCTCGTCCTCGGCTTCCACTACCCCTTCCCCGGCCTCGGCCGGATCCTGCGCACCGATACCGGCTATGCGTGGGTTCCCGCCGGCTGGCAGTTCTAATTCTCGCTCGAAAGGCTGAACTCGATGCAGAACGAAACCCTGAAGATCGATCGTCGCAGCTTTCTCGGAGCAGCGGGCGTGGCGGCAGGGGCCACCGCGATGGGGATCGCCACGGCCGCAACCGGCCCCGTCTACGCGCAGGCCGGCGCGCAGGCTCCTGAAGCTGCGGATCCGCAGCTCTCGGAACCCGTCATCACCCGCCAGATCGGGCGAACGGGGCGCAGCGTCACGGCGCTTGGCCTCGGCACGTTCCTGACCTTCGACCTCTTGCCGGGAGATCCGCGCGATCGGCTGCGCGAGGTGGTCTCACGCTACGTGGCCGGCGGCGGCGGTCTCATCGACACCTCGCCTCTCTACGGCTCGGCGGAGGTGACCGTCGGCGCGTTCCTTTCCGAACTGCCGGGCACGGGGGACGTGTTCCTTGCCAACAAGATCTGGTCGACCGGCTCGTATCTCGGCGACACCAGCCATGCGACGGCGAGCCTCGAGCAATCCCGGCTGCGCACCTGGCGGCCGGTGATTGACCTGATGCAATGCCACTCCATCACCAATGCCGGCGTCGTCCTTCCGCTTCTTCAGGCCTGGAAACGGGAGGGGCTCGTCGGCCACGTCGGCGTCACGCATCATGAAGCCTCCTACCAGGGCGAACTGGCAGACATCGTCGAGCGGGGCGCGGTGGACGTCGTCCAGACGAACTATTCGATCTTCGACCGGGCGGCGGAGGAGCGGCTTCTGCCTGCCGCATCCGATCAGGGCGTCGGCGTCCTGGTGAACCTCCCGCTGGAGAAGGCGCGCCTGACGCATATCGTCGAGGGGCACGCGCTTCCGGATTTCGCCGCCGAGTTCGGAGCCACGAGCTGGGCGCAGTTCTTCCTCAAATGGGTTATCGCACATCCGGCGGTGACCTGCGTTCTATGCGGCACGTCCAACCCGGACCACATGTCCGACAATCTCCACGCAATGCGCGGTCCTCTGCCCGACGAGGCGATGCGCCGGCGCATGGTGCGTCACATGGAGACGATCCCCGGCTTTGATGCGATCGGAACCATGGCCTGGTATCCGGGTAAGGGCGATCTGTATCGAGGACAAATCCGGGAGTCGCAGGCGCTGGCACAGCGCCGGCTCGGAGGCTGAGCGCATTCAGCCTGCCAGCACTCCGATTCGCGCATGGCCAAGGTGTTGCGCCCGCTCGCGCATCGTGCGGCGCTGAAGCTATCCGAAGCTAAGGTGAAGCGTAACGAGCGGGAGTGGGACACGCTCCTGACTGGATCTTGAAGGGCGGAACCACCAATCGGGTCAACGACAAGATGGTCGGTCTCGAACACCCCAGGAAGAAGCTGGACGTGTTCCCCGCGGAGGCCGTCGAGCCCCCCCCTGCTGCATCCGGGATGGCGGCGTTCTACTGGATCCAGATCGCTGAACTTTACGAGACCCGCCATCGGATGCCGAGGCGAAGCGCATGACAGCCTGCGAACTCATCCGCTCGCTGGTCATTCGACGCCCGTGGAGAGAAAAATCGGGATCGACCTTCGGGGCGATCTTGCTGGAACCCCCATGATATCCCCGAAAAGCAAAAACCCCGCCACAAGGACGGGGATCGCACGTTTATATGGTTGCGGGGGCAAGATTTGAACTTGCGACCTTCAGGTTATGAGCCTGACGAGCTACCGGGCTGCTCCACCCCGCGCCATGTCCGCTGGCGCGCTGCGCCGTCGGTGAGAGCGATATAGGCGATCATGACCGTCCTGTGAAGCCCCTGCGGACGAGAAAAGAAGTCATGCCCGCGCGAAACCGCTTTCGCGCGCCTGTCCTGCCGGACCCGCAATAGGCCACGATGGCGGTTCTTGCGCAAGCCCGCCATCCTGTCTCCCCTGCCCGCGATCGATACCCGGCCCTCGCGGCCTTGCCCTCAGTCCCTGAGCGCGCGGCGCAGCACCTTGCCGACGCCGGTCTTCGGCAACTCGTCGCGGAATTCCACCGCCTTCGGCCGTTTGTAGCCCGTCATGTTCTCTCGGCAGTAGGCCTTCACCTGCTCTTCCGTGATCGAAGGGTCGCTCCTCACGACGTAGAGCTTCACGGCCTCGCCGGAGTTCTCGTCCTCAATGCCGACAGCCGCTGCCTCGACGACGCCCGGCATATGGGTGACGATCTCCTCGATCTCGTTCGGATAGACGTTGAAGCCGGAGACATTGATCATGTCCTTCTTGCGGTCGACGATCTTGATCGCCCCGCGCTCGTCGATCGTCCCGATGTCGCCGGTGCGGAAGAAGCCGTCATGGGTGAAGACTTTCGCGGTCTCCTCCGGCCGGTTCCAGTAGCCCTTCATCACCTGAGGCCCGCGGATGACGATCTCGCCGCGCTCGCCCTGCGGCAGCTCGCGCTCGTCCTCGTCGATGATCTTGGCCTCCGTCGAGGGCACCGGAAAGCCGATCGTGCCGGTGAAGGCGGTCGAGGTCACGACGTTGCACGTCGCCACCGGCGACGTCTCTGAAAGGCCGTAGCCCTCGCAGATCGGGCAGCCGGTCGTCTCCAGCCAGAGCTTGGCCGTTGCGGGCTGCACGGCCATGCCGCCGCCGACCGAGAGTTTCAGCGTCGACCAGTCCACGGTCTTCGCGTCCGGATGCCGCGCGATCGCCCCGAACAGCGTGTTGACCGCCGGGAAGAGGTGGAACTTGTGGGCCTTCAGTTCCTTGATCACCGCCGGTATGTCGCGCGGATTGATGATCAGGATGTTGCAGCCTCCCGTGCGCCCGGCCAGCATCATGTTCACGGTGAAGCCGAAAATATGGTAGAGTGGTAGCGCGCACACGGTGTTGGGCTGCTCTTCGGTCTCGATCAGGCTCATGGCCGGCTCGTGCCACGCCTCGGCCTGCAGGACGTTCGAGACGACGTTCGAGTTGGTGAGCGTCGCCCCCTTCGAGACACCGGTCGTGCCGCCCGTATACTGGAGGACGGCGACGTCTTCCGGGCCGGTCTCCACAGGTGTGAAGCGCGCGCCCTTGCCGCGGCCCATGGCCTCCTTCCAGGTGATCGAGCCCGGCAGCGAGAAGGCCGGCACCATCTTCTTCACGTGCCGCAGCACGAGGTTGACGACGAAGCCTTTCACGGCCGGCAGCATGTCGCCCACCGAGGCGACGACGACGTGTTCGACCGGCACCTTCGAGCGGCATGCCTCGAGCGTCTTGGCCATGTTCTCGAGGATGACGATGGCCTTGGCGCCGGAATCCTTGAGCTGGTGCTCCAGTTCGCGCGGCGTGTAGAGCGGATTGGTGTTGACCACCACCATCCCGGCGCGCAGCACGCCCGCCACCGCCACCGGATATTGCAGGACGTTCGGCATCATCAGCGCCACGCGATCGCCGGGCTGGAGCCCGGTCGACTGCAGATAGGCCGCAAAGACGCGCGAAGCCTCGTCGAGCTCGCGATAGGTCATCGTGCGGCCCATGAACTTGAAGGCCGGCTTCTCGCCATGGCGACCGAACGCTTCCTGGAGGAGTTCGGAAAGCGAGCGATAGGGAATTTCCGGCAGTTCGGCCGGCACGCCCTCGGGGTAGTTCTGCAGCCACGGCTTGTTCATGAAATTTCCTCCCTTCATTGTTCCTCCAACCCATCGATATACGAAGGGTGATCCTGCGGAAATGCCTTTCCGTTTACGTCAAAGACGGACCGCGCCACCGCGGCCTGTCGGCGCCGAGGCGCGGAGATGGCTCGTCAAGCGCGAGCGTCGCGTCTGTGAACCGGATCGGCGTGCGCAGGCCCGGCACCCCCTTCGCCTCGATGCGCATAGCGCGATGGAGGACCTGCGGGTCCTCGAACACGTCTGCGACCGTGTTGATGGGACCGGCCGGCACGCCTGCCGCCTCGAGACCTGCCAGCAGCGGATCGCGCTCCCAGCCGGCGATCGCCTGCGCGAGGATCGCGACCACCTCGGCGCGGTTTGCGACACGCGCCTCGTTGGTCGCCGCGCGCGGGTCCGCCGGCAGGTCGGCAAGGCCGAGGATCGCGGCGAGCTTTGCGAACTGGCGATCGTTGCCGCAGGCGACGATGACGTGCCCGTCGGCGACGGCGAAGGTCTGGTAGGGCACGATGTTGGGATGCGCATTGCCCATGCGGGTCGGCGTCGCGCCGGCGAAATGGTTGAGCGCCTGATTGGCGAGGACACCCGTCATGCAGTCCATCAGCGCCATGTCGATATGGTCGCCGACGCCGAGGCGCTCGCGGCGCAGGAGGGCCGCCTGGATCGCCACCACGCCGTAGAGCCCGGTGAAGATGTCGGCGAAGGCGACGCCGATCTTCTGCGGCTCGCCGGCCGGGTCGCCCGTCAGGTCCATGATCCCGCCCATCCCCTGGATCATGAAATCGTAGCCCGCGCGCGCCGCATAGGGGCCGTCCTGCCCGAACCCCGTCACCGAGCAGTAGACGAGGCGCCGGTTGATCTCGCGCAGGCTCGCATAGTCGAGACCGTACTTCTTCAGGCCGCCCACCTTGAAGTTCTCGATGAGGACGTCCGCCTCGCGAACGAGGTCGAGGACGAGCGCACGGCCTTCCGCGCTGGTGAAATCAGCGGTCACGGAGCGCTTGCCGCGGTTGCAGGCGTGGAAATAGGCCGCGGCTCGTTCGCCCTCGTTCTCGATGAAGGGCGGCCCCCAGGCGCGCGTGTCGTCCCCCGCCGGGCTCTCGATCTTGATGACGTCAGCGCCGAGGTCGGCCAGCGTCTGCCCGATCCAGGGACCCGCGAGGATGCGGGCGAGCTCCAGGACCCTGATGCCCTGCAACGGCGGGGCGGCGAGCGCGGCGTCGGTCATCTGCGAGTATCCTCCATCTCTGCGTCCGGGCTATCTGGCACGCAGGGTCGGAAGAGGCTACCCGCGCGCCCCGCCGAACTGCTATGGCTCCCCGCGTGACCCTTTCCGCCTCCTCCGCACCCGCCGTCCGCCAGGCCGTCTATGGCGAGCCCGACCCCGGTCTCGTCGATGTCGACGCGTCAGCCGCGCAGCTCTCGCCGTTTCGCGAGGGCTCGCTCGACATCGCCGGCCTTCCCGACGAAAGCCTGGAAACGATCGTCGTCGCCGCGCCGCCCGGTGCTGCCGAACGCCGCTTCGTCCTCGCCCACGCCCTGCGCGCGCTCAGGCCCAGCGGACGCCTGACGGCCCTGGCAGCCAAGGACAAGGGCGGCGCGCGCATCGCGGGCGAATTGGAAGCCTTCGGCTGCGCCGTGTCCGAGCGCTTCAAGGCGCGCCAGCGCATCTGCGAGTGCGAGCGGCCCTTGGAACTTGCAGCAGGTCTCGACCCGGCCATCGCGCAAGGGGCACCGCGTTTCGACGAGGCGCTCGGCCTGTGGTCGCAGCCCGGCGTCTTCTCGTTCGACCGGATCGACCCCGGCAGCGCGCTGCTTATGTCCCACCTGCCGACCCTCAAGGGTCGTGGAGCCGATCTCGGCGCTGGGCTCGGAATCCTGTCGCGCGCGATCCTGGCGAGCGAGGCCGTCACGTCCCTGACCCTCGTCGAGATCGACCGCCGGGCCGCCGAGGCGGCGCGCCGCAACGTTGTCGATCCGCGTGCGACCATCCTGTGGGCGGACGCTCGCCGCAGCGCCCTCTCCGGTCTCGATTTCGTCGTGACGAACCCGCCCTTCCACGCCGAGGGCGCCGAGGACAAGTCGCTGGGGCAGGAGTTCGTTCGCGCGGCCGCCGCGATGCTCGCCCGTGGCGGCACATTGCATCTCGTCGCCAATCGGCACCTGCCCTACGAAGCGGTGCTGCGCGCCGCCTTCCGCAGCGTCGAAACGGTCGCCGAGGGCGGCGGCTACAAGATCTTCGAGGCGCGCAAGGGATGAAGACGCCGACAGCACGCCTCGACAAGCTTCTGTCTGGCATGGGCTACGCCTCGCGGCGCGAGATCCAGATGCTGGCGAGAAACGGGCGCATCCGCCTCGACGGCGCGCCGCTGTCCGCCGGCGACGAGCGGCTGAAGCTGACGCCCGATCTGGAGGACCGCCTCGACGTGGACGGCGAGGGGCTCGACCCGCTGCCGGGCTTTGCGCTGATGCTGCACAAGCCGCTCGGCGTGACCTGCTCGCACAAGGAGGCCGGGCCGCTCGTCTACGATCTTCTGCCGGCGCGCTGGCGGCGGCGCGAGCCTGCGATCTCCACGGTCGGCCGGCTCGACAAGGAGACCTCGGGCCTGCTCCTGATGACGGACGACGGGGCGCTCCTGCACCGCATCATCTCGCCGCGCCGGCACGTGCCCAAGCGCTACCGCGCGCATCTCGCACGCCCGCTGGAGGGCACGGAGGCGGCGGCGTTCGCCAGCGGAACCTTGATGCTGGAGGGCGAGGACAAGCCGCTCAAGCCCGCCGAACTGGAGCCTGTCGGCGAGCGCGAGGCGGTGCTGACGGTCCACGAAGGACGCTACCATCAGGTGCGCCGCATGTTCGCCGCGCTCGGCAACCATGTGGAGGCGCTGCACCGCGAGCGCATCGGCGGGCTCGACCTTCCCGAAGACCTCGCGGCCGGGCAATGGCGCCGGCTCACGGTGGAGGATATCGCCGCGATCTTTTTGGCGCCTTCTTCCGATACGCGGTAAACCGGAAAACGCGGTGCGCCCGCGCCGCATCCAGATGAGGAATTCGACAATGCGCACGACCCTGTTCGCACTGGCGGTGACGGCCCTTATGGCGGCTCTCCCGCTACCGGCGGCCGCGCAGAACTTCAATGCAATGAGTTCGGCCGAACTCCTCGACACGGTCGAGAACACGCATCCGGCCGCCTATTTTGCGCTGGCGGCCAAACTCTACAACGAGGGCCGGCGTGAGGAAGCGGCGGAATGGCTCTATATCGGACAGATCCGCTATCGCTTCCATCTGACAGCCAATCCGGACCTGCCGCGCAGCGGCGACCCGGCGCTGTTCGATTCGCTGATGAACAATGTCGGGCGGCCGATCAACGAGTATATCGGCGGCGACTTCGACGAATGGCTCGCCACGATCGACGATGCGCTGGCCTGGGACGAGGCGTACCCGAACGGTTTCACCGATAAGACCGCCAACGCCGATGATCTCGCGACCGTAAGGGCGGGCCTCGCGTCGCTGCGCGAAAACCTTGCCGGGCGCCGGTCCGAGATCGAAAGCTATCGTCGGCTGAACGGCCTGCCGATCCGCTGAAGCTCGCACGCCTCGCTCAGCGCCCGGTCTCCTCCACGACATAGGAGAGGCAGCCATCGACGATGGGGGCGCAGAGAGTGTCTCTGCCTCCCGGCCCATCATTGTCGCCAGCATAGGCGAGCCGGTCCAGGACGCCGTCCACGAAGCGGAACTGGGCCTGGCAGGAGCCGCCGCCGCTGATCGACAGATTGGTGTTCGCGACCCAAAGCGGGGCGGAGAGATTGACGCCGCCCGCCTGGTTGCGAAGCTCGTAGTTCCAGATCGAGACGCCCGCCTCCGAATCCTCGTGCTGGCGCGTGGGGAAACCCGCGCACATGCGCACGTCTTCCTGGGTGAGACCCATCAGAACTGTCTTGGCCGAGTTGACCCGCTGCGCAGGGTAGGTGCCGGCGCACGCAGCGAGCGTGAAAACCATCAGAAGCGCCAGAAGCGCGCGCGGCGCGTTGTCGATACGTGCCATCGTCAATGGCTCCCGTATTTCCGGCCTCCCGGTGCAAAGCCTATTGCGGTGCGGCGAAAAGCCAACCCCCAAGCTTGCGCGAAACGTTCGGAAGAGATGCGACGGTCGTCAGACCGCCGGCCATTTGTGATGGAAAGTGCCTTCGCGATCGGTACGTTGGAAGGTGTGCGCGCCGAAGAGATCGCGTTGTCCCTGCGTGAGGTTCGCCGTACCGCGCGCGCGCCGGTAGTCGTCGAAATAGGCGAGCGCCGCCGAAAGCGCCGGCACCGGCAGGCCGGCCAGCGTGGCGCGCGAGACGGTGCGCCGCAGGGCGCCCTCGCCCTTCGAGACGCGCTCGACGAAGTCTGGCGCCAGAAGCAGGTTCGCCACCGAGCCTTTGTCGTAGCCGGCCGCGATGTCGTCGAGGAAGCGCGAGCGGATGATGCAGCCGGCACGCCAGATCCGGGCGATGGTGCCGAGCGGCAGTTCCCAGCCGTAATCCTTCGACGCGGTCTGCATCACCGCGAAGCCTTGCGCATAGGCGATGATCTTAGCGGTTTCCAGTGCCGCCTCCAGTTCGGCGATACCCGCGTCGTCACCGGCAAACTCCGGCTGCGTGGCGGTGAGGCCGGCATAGACTTCGGCGGCCTGGGCCCGCTCCTGAAGGCGCGACGAAATCGAGCGCGCCGAGACGGCGGCCTCCAGCGTCGTCGCGCCCGCACCGAGCTTCTGCGCCTCGATCACGGCCCAGCGGCCCGTACCCTTCTGACCGGCCGAATCGACGATCAGGTCGACGAGGTCCTTGCCCGTCTCGGGGTCCTTCTCGGCCAGAACGACCCCGGTTATCTCGATGAGATAGGACTGCAGCCCGCCCTCGTTCCAGCGCGAGAAGATCTTCGACATCGCCGCGTTGTCGAGATTCAGCCCGTCGCGCATGATGCCGTAGATCTCGGCGATCATCTGCATGTCGGCATATTCGATGCCGTTGTGGATGGTCTTGACGAAATTGCCGGCCCCGTCGGTCCCCAGATAGGCCACGCAGGGCTCGCCTTCGTGCCGCGCGGCGATCGCGCTGAGGATCGGTTCGAGGATGGCGTAGGCTTCCGGCGGGCCGCCGGCCATGATCGAGGCGCCGTAGCGCGCGCCGAGTTCGCCGCCCGAAACGCCGATGCCGCAGTAAAGCAGACCCGAGCCCTCCAGCGCCTTGGTGCGCCGGATCGTGTCGTTGAAATCGGTGTTGCCGGCGTCGACGATGATGTCGCCCTTTGACAGGAGCGGCGTCAGAGCCTCGATCTGCTGGTCGACGATGGGGCCGGCCGGCACCATCATCAGGACGATGCGCGGCGCTTCGATCGCCTGCACCATCTCGGAGAGCGAGCCGACCGACACGTAGCTGCCGCCGATCCCGCCGACCGCCTTCGCCAGGTCCGCAACCTTATCGGGCACGGGGTCGAAGCCCGTCGTCCCGAAACCGTGGCTGGCGATGTTGAGCACGAGATTCGCGCCCATCGTGCCGAGCCCCACCACGCCGATCTTCGTCGCCGCCTGTGCCATGACTGCCTCCGTGCCGTCCGTTCAGCCTCGAAGGCGCCCGGCGTGATACGCCAGATGATCGCCCATGAAGGTCGAGATGAAATTGTAGGAGTGGTCGTACCCTTCCCGCATGTTCAGCGTCAGGGGGATGCCCGCCTTTTCACAGGCCTCTTTCAGTAGCTCGGGCTTCAGCCCGTCCTCGAGGAATGTATCGGCGCTTCCCTGGTCGACGTAGAATTCGGGAAACCGCTTGCCGTCCTCGATCAGGAGACAGGCATCGTAGGCCCGCTGCGCCCGCTCGTCATGGCCGAGATACCGGTCGAGCGCAGGGCGCGACCAGCCCGCCGCCGTCGGCTTGACGATCGGGGCGAGCGCCGAGCAGCTGCGATAGAACTCGGGGTTCTTCAGGGCGATCGTCAGCGCGCCGTGACCGCCCATCGAATGGCCCATGATCGCCATGCGGTCGGTGTCGGCCGGGAAGTTGACCGCGAGATAGGCCGGCAGTTCCTCGGTGACGTAGGAGTACATGCGATAGTTCTCGGCGTAGGGCGCCTGCGTCGCGTCGACGTAGAAACCGGCACCGGAGCCGAACTTCCAATCGTCCTTGTCGTCGGGCACATGGTCTCCGCGCGGGCTCGTGTCGGGCAGCACGACGATCAGCCCGTGCTCCGCGGCCGCCCTGCGGTACTCACCCTTGTCCATGGCGTTCTGGTGCGTGCAGGTGAGACCTGAAAGAAACCACACGACGGGCAGTTTCTGCCCGGCTTGATGCTCTGGAACGAAGACCGCGAAGGTCATGTCGCAATCGGTGGTGCGCGAGCGGTGGCGATAGACGCCCTGTGTTCCGCCATGCGCCTTCGACGTCGAGATGGTCTCCACTGGCTACGCTCTCCTCGTTCGGAATCGGGACGTCACGCCGGCCGGCGCATGTCCACATGGGCAATGCCGTCCTCCAGATAGGCACCGGAGGCGGGGATGAAACCGTGCGCGGCGTAGAAGTTCTGCAGATGGGCCTGCGCGGATAGCACGATGGCTTCGCCGGGATGCAGTTCGGTGCAGCGGGCGACGGCGGCCTCCATCATGCGATGACCGAGCCCCGACCCCCGCGCAGAAGGCGAGGTGACGATGCGCCCGATACGCGGCGCGCCGTCATCGTCGGCGAGGATGCGCAGGCATCCCGCGAGCGTGTGCTCGCAAAGGACGCGCAGATGCAGGGCCTCGATGTCGAGACCATCGATCTCGGCAAAAGCACAGGCCTGCTCGACAACGAAGACCTCCACGCGCAGCTTCAGGAGGTCGTGAACCTCGCGGCCCGAAAGATCGCCGAAACGTGACCAGCGCCAATCCTCGTCGCACCTGCTTCGGTCGCCCGTCACGCCATTCGCCCCGCTCGTCACCGCGCTGCCGCGCCCTTCTCGATCCACTCGCGCAGGGCCTGGTTGACACGCGTCTGCCAACCACGGCCGGAAGCGCGAAGGGCCGAGACGACGTCCTCGTCCAGCCGAAGCGTCACGCGCTGCTTGGGATGCTCGACCTTTGGACGGCCGCGCCGGATCAGCGTCTCCCCGTGGTAGAGATCGGCACGCTCGAACATTTCATCTGTCCATGCCGGCGCATCATCGGGGTCGATCCAGCTGCTCTCGGACTTTTCTGGCTTCGCGCTCATGGCAGTGCCTCATCGAAATGACGTGCCGGCTTTCGCCCCTTGCCGTCCAGACGACCATCACGATCCGCTCGCGAAGGACGCCGTACGTCTGAAATCGCGCTTCGCCATAGTCGAAGCGCACATCCTCAAGCGTCAGCGTCGCCCCGGCGAAGACAAGCACGGCATCCACGAAATCGATGCCGCGCTCGTCCAGCGTCTTCCGGCGCTTGGCCGGATCGTAGCCGATCTCCATTAAATGTACCGACGCTTAATGGAGATCAAGCCTTGGAACTTCAATCAGTAGATGACCACCGAGCGGATCGACTTTCCCTCGTGCATGAGGTCGAAGGCGGTGTTGATCTCGTCCAGCGGCATGGTGTGGGTGATCAGATCGTCGATGTTGATCTTGCCGTCCATGTACCAGTCGACGATCTTCGGAACGTCCGTGCGCCCGCGCGCGCCACCGAAGGCCGTGCCCTTCCAGACGCGGCCGGTGACGAGCTGGAAGGGGCGCGTGGCGATCTCCTTGCCCGCTTCCGCGACGCCGATGACGATCGATTCGCCCCAGCCGCGATGGCAGCATTCCAGCGCCTGGCGCATCACGGCCGTGTTGCCTGTCGCGTCGAAGGAGAAGTCCGCCCCGCCGCCGGTGAGATCCTGGATCGCCTGCACGACCTTGTCGTTGCCGACCTCGCGCGGATTGACGAAGTCGGTCATGCCGAACTTCTTCGCCATCTCCACCTTGCTCGGATTGATGTCGACGCCGATGATCCTGTCGGCACCCACCATCTTCGCGCCCTGGATGACGTTGAGCCCGATGCCGCCGAGGCCGAAGACGACGACGTTCGCGCCCGGCCAGACCTTGGCCGTGTAGATCACCGCGCCGATGCCCGTCGTCACGCCGCAGCCGATGTAGCAGATCTTGTCGAAGGGGGCGTCCTCGCGCACCTTCGCCACCGCGATCTCCGGCAGGACGGTGAAGTTGGCGAAGGTCGAGCAGCCCATGTAGTGGAACACCTCGCCGCCTTCGCAGGAGAAGCGCGACGTGCCGTCCGGCATCACGCCCTGCCCCTGTGTGGAGCGGATGGCGGTGCACAGGTTCGTGCGGCGCGACAGGCAGCTTTTGCACTGGCGGCATTCGGGCGTGTAGAGCGGGATCACATGATCGCCCGGCTTCACGGAGGTCACGCCCGCGCCGACTTCGCGCACAATGCCCGCGCCCTCGTGGCCGAGGATCGCCGGGAACTTTCCTTCCGAATCGAGCCCCGAGAGCGTGTAGGCGTCGGTGTGGCAGACGCCCGTCGCCATGATCTCGACGAGGACTTCGCCGGCCTTCGGCCCGCCGATCTCGACGGTCTCGATGGTCAATGGCTTTGCGGCTTCCCAGGCGACAGCGGCACGTGTCTGCATGATGGTCTCCTTGTCGTCTTCGCTCGGTTGGCGCGAGACTAGTGCGGCTTCTAGCGACCGTCGCCCGAAAGTGCGACACCAGATGGAACAATCGCGGCGTCATTTACCGGCATGGCCCGTCCGCATCAATGGAAGTCGCGGCTCTTGGGCAGGAAGGGGGAAGGGCCTGGCCGCCGGACCTCGTCGGCCCGCGCCAGCGCCGAGCCGAGCGCGGCGGCCGCCTCGGTGATCCGTGGCGACACGGTCGGCCTGCCGCGCGGCGGGGTCGGCGCACGCAACGGGCTCTTCACGTGGTCGGTCGGCTGAAGCGTCTGCGCGCCATCGAGCCCACCCTCGGCGATGCGCGACAGAAGCGGCGACAGATCCTCGATCGTCTCGGCCAGGAGATGCACGACCCCCCGGTCCGACTGCACCCGCCCGTGAACCCGCATCAGCCGGGCCCCGAGCACCTGCGAGCGGAAGCGTTCGAACACCGTCGGCTTCACGATGACGTTGGCGATGCCGGTCTCGTCTTCGACGGTGATGAAGATGATGCCCTTGGCCGAGCCCGGCCTTTGCCGGATTAGGACAAGACCGCTGACCGAGACGCGCCGCCCGGACGGGGTTTCGGCGGATGCGGCGCAGGTCAGGATGGAGCGCCGACGCAGTTCCGCGCGCAGGAATGAGAGGGGATGGGCGCGCAGCGTGAGCGACAGGAAGCGGTAGTCGTTCACGACCTCCTCGCCCAACGGCATCGGCGGCAGCACCGCCTCGGTCTCCGATTGCAGATCCTTGCGGTCAGCCGTATCGAAGAGCGGCAGGCGCTCGGCCGCCCCTGCCTCGTCGAGCGCACGCGCCGCCCACAGGGCCTCGCGCCGCGTCAGGCCGAGGCAGGCGAAGGCGTCCGCGTCGGCCAGCCGCTCGACGGTGCGCCGCGAGGCGCCGGTGCGCAGCCACAGGTCGCGCACCGAATCGAAGGGCGTGCCCGTCTCGCGGATCCAGGCGATACGCCGCATTTCGGCCTCGGGCAGTCCCTTCACCTGCCGAAACCCGAGACGCACGGCATGGCGCGTCTTGATCGCGCCGGCCATTTCGCGATGGCGCGCGACGATGCGCGAAGGCTGGAAATCGGCCGGCTCTAGCGTCTGGTCCCAATGGGAATCGTTGACCGAGACCGGTCGCATCTCGACACCGTGCTCGCGCGCGTCCCGCACGAGCTGGGCCGGCGCGTAGAAGCCCATCGGCTGGGCGTTCAGGATCGCGGCCGCGAAGACGTCCGGATAATGGCATTTCAGCCAGCACGAGGCATAGACGAGGAGCGCGAAGGAGGCCGCATGGCTTTCCGGAAAGCCATACTCGCCGAACCCCTCGATCTGGCTGAAGCAGCGTTCGGCGAAATCGCGTTCATAGCCGTTGGCGACCATGCCTTCGATCATCTTGGTCTTGAAACTGCCCACCTCGCCCGAGCGTTTGAAGGTCGCCATGGCGCGGCGCAATCTGTCGGCTTCTGCCGGCTCGAAGCCCGCCGCCACAATGGCGATCTGCATTGCCTGTTCCTGGAACAGCGGCACCCCTTGCGTGCGCTCCAGAACCCTTCTGAGCTTCTCGCTGGGATAGGTAACAGGCTCCAGCTTCATGCGCCGCTTCAAATAAGGATGCACCATGTTGCCCTGGATCGGGCCAGGCCGCACGATCGCGACCTGGATGACGAGGTCGTAGAAGACCTTCGGCCGCATCTTGGGCAGCATCGACATCTGCGCCCGGCTCTCGATCTGGAAGACACCGAGCGTGTCGGCCCGATGGGTCATCTTCCATGTTGGCCCGTCCTCGTCGCGTTCGTGCCGCTTCTCCTCCAGCGGGACGCTCGCGAGCGACAGTCGCCGTCCATAATGCTTCTCGAGCATCTCGAAGCCGCGCTTCAGGCAGGACAGCATGCCGAGCGCGAGTATGTCGATCTTGAGGATTTCCAGCTCTTCGAGATCGTCCTTGTCCCATTCGACGATGGTGCGGCCCTCCATCGCCGAGTTCAGGATCGGCACCGTCTCGTCCACGCGTCCGCGCGTCAGCACGAAGCCGCCGACATGCTGCGACAGATGGCGCGGAAAACCCGAGATCTCGGCGCAGAAATCGAGGACGTTGCGTGTCGTCATGTCGGCCTCGGCGAGTCCCGCCGCACGGGCCTCGCGCTCCCCGAGGTCCGAGGAGGAATAGCCCCAGACCGAGCCGGACAGGGCGGCGACCGCATCCTCCGACAGACCGAAGGCCTTGCCGACCTCTCGCGCGGCCGAGCGGGCGCGATAGGAGATGACGGTCGCCGCCAGAGCCGCCGAGTCGCGCCCGTATTCCTCGAAGATCCATTCGATGATCTCCGCCCGGCGCTCGTGCTCGAAATCGATGTCGATGTCGGGAGGCTCGGCGCGGTCCTCCGAGATGAAGCGCTCGAAGAGAAGGTCGGCCAGCGCCGGATTAACCTCGGTCACGCCGATGCAGTAGCAGACGGTGGAATTGGCCGCAGATCCCCGGCCCTGGCACAGGATGCCCATGCGCCGGGCTGCCTCCACGATGCGCTGGACCGTGATGAAATAGGGCTCGTATTCCAGTTTCCCGATGAGCTTCAGCTCGTATTCGATCTGCCCGAGCACCTTGTTCGGAACGCCCTCCGGATAGCGCGCCTTCGCACCCTGATAGGCAAGGTGCCGCAACTCCTCTGCCGGCGTGCGGCCGAGCCTGAGCTTTTCCTCCGGGTAGACGTATTTCAGGCTCTTCAGGTCGAAGGAAAGCTCCAAGAAGAAGCGGCTGCTTTCGTCCAACGCATCAGGGTGATCGCGGAACAGGAAAGCCATCTCGTCCAGCGGCTTCAGATGGCGTTCGGCGTTCCTGGACAGAAGGAAGCCCGCTTCGTCGAGCGGCACATGCTCGCGGATGGCGGTGAGGACGTCCTGCATCGGGCGGCGGCCCTCGACATGGCAGAACACATCGTTCGTGGCCATCAGGGGCGCACCTTCCTCCCCGGCGATCCGCGCCGCGAGCGACAAGCGACGCGCGTCGAGCCCGTCGTGCCGCGCGGCGGCCGCAAGGCGCACGCGCATCTCGAACCGCTCGGCAAGAGGAGCGAGCGAGCGCCGGCAAAGATCCTGCGCGGTTTCGAAGGCCGGCCCGACCGCCCCCAGCGCATCGGGGGCGATCAGCGCGAGATTGAGCCCATCGCCCCATTCCAGGAGATCGCGGAGATAAAGAAGGCAGCTTCCCTTTTGCGCGCGAAGATTGCCGAGCGTCAGGAGCCGGCAGAGCCGGCCCCAGCCCTCGCGGTCGCGCGGATAGGCGAGAATGTCGGGGGTGCCGTCGCAGAAGACGAGCCGGGCGCCGGGCCGAAAGGCATAGGCCTCCTCGCGCGCCTGCTGGTAGGCGCGCACGACGCCGGCCACCGTGTTTCGATCGGCAAGGCCGATGCCGCCAAGGCCCAGAAGCTTGGCGGCGACGACGAGCTCCTTCGGGTGCGAGGCGCCGCGCAGGAACGAGAAATTCGAGGCGACGCCGAGTTCGCAAAACCCATCCCGAGCCGGGAAGAACCCCTGTTTCCGGGCCCTGGCCATCAGGCGAACAGCCCATGCAGATACCAGGCAGGCCGGCGCGCCTCGCCGTAGCGACCCTCGCGATAGAGCCAGAAGCGCCGCCCGGCCTCGTCTTCCACGCGCCAGTAGTCGCGCGTCTCACCGGCATCAGTGCGCCACCATTCGGGCGCGATGCGCTCCGGGCCCTCGACGCGGCACACCCTGTGCAGCGCACGGCGCCAGCGAAAGAGCGCCGGCGCGCCCTCGGGCACCTCGGCCGTCGTCTCCACCGGCTCGGGCGGGGCGAGAAGCCGCAGGGGCCGCGGGGCGATCTGCGCCTCGGGCAGGAGCGCCCGCGCAGCGCACTCTCCGCCCATTCCCGGACGACGGATCTGCGCGCGTTCGGGCCGGTGGCTTTCCACTGCGTCGAGGCCGTGGACGGCAACCTCCCCGAGGCGCGCGCTCAGCCGGTCGATCAGCGCCTCAACCGGCTCGCGGCGCTCGCCCGACGCCTCGGCGAACGTTGCCTGCGTCTCGTCCAGCGGATCGGCGACGAGGACGCAGAGCCGCACGAGATCGTAGCCGAAGCCTGCGTCGCGCTCCTCGCCGCCCGCCGTCAGGCGTTCCTTGAAAAGGCGCGACAGGCGGGCCGGGTTTCGCGCCGGGCGCGACAAGGCGACGTCGATGCGTTCGACCGCCCCGTCGACACGGAACAAAGCGAGTTCCAGGCGCCGGGCGCCTTCGCCGCGCCGCTCGAGGTCGCCTGCGACGCGGGCGGCCAGCACTTCGGCGATCCGCAGGATGTCCTCCTGGCGCGAGACAGGCTCGAACAGGCGCTGCTCGTGAAGGATGAGCGGCACCGGCCGCCGCGGGCCGATCGGGCTTCTCGCGCGCCCGGTCGCCTCGTCCAGCCGCCGCATGAAATCCGGCCCGAAGCGACGCGCGGCACCGGCGCGCGGCAGCGCGAGGACGTCGCCGACGCGCTTCAGGCCGAGTCGAGACAGGAGGGCGGCGGTGCGCGGCTCGGGCCCGAGCGCCGCAGCCGGCAGAGGCGAAAGCGCGTCCACCGCAGCGCCGGCGGCCAGCACCGTGCCGGGCGCATGGCGCGCGAGGGCGCGGGCCGTGGCCGCATGGGCGGCGACCGCGGCCTGCCCGGCGATCCCCTGCGCGCGAAGGCGCCGCACGATGTCGGTCAGCATGGCCGCTTCGCCACCGAACAGATGCGCACAGCCGGAAATGTCGAGGATCAGCCCGTCGGGCCCGTCGAACGCCACCAGCGGCGTCCAGCGCTCGCACCAGCAGGCGAGATCGTCCAGAAGCCGCGCCAGCGCGCCCTCGTCGGCAGGACGCGCGTCAAGACCTGGAAACCGGGCGCGTGCCTCCGCGAGCCCAAGGCCGGGAGACAGGCCGAGCGCCTGCGCGCTTTCGCAGAGCGCGCAGAGGCGAAGCGCGCCCTCCACCTTCTCGAAGAGCACGAGCGGTGCGGGGCCGTTGCCGCCGGCCGCGACCGGCGACGATGTCACCGCCCCGCGCGCGCGATGGGCGCTGCCGGGTACCTCGGCGAAGGAGAAGGCAGGTTGCGCGAGAACGTGTCGCGCCCGCCCCTCAGGCGCGTCCGATCGCCAGGCCGGGCCGAGTTCGGCCCGCCGCAACCGGTCGGTCGAAAGGAAGGGCAGCCACAGGGCGAGGAAGCGCTGCGGCACGGGACGCGGCGAAGATGTCGAATCGCTTGTCATGGACGTTCCACTCCAGAAGGAATTCACCGCTGCGCCCGCCCGGCGCCTTCTCCACGCGCAGGCGAAAGACCGGCGCGCCGATCAGCCTGTTCTGGCCGGCTATCGCGCGCACGGGCGCAGCCGGATGGGGCAGGACGCAGATGCGCACGGGGGCGGTCGTCGTCTCGGCCGACGCGCTCTGGCGCAGGAGGATGAAGGGCCGTCCGCTTTCGCGCGCCCGCAGATGCAGGCGCCGCGTGCCCTCCAGCGACAGGAGCTTCGGATTGCCGCGAATCTCCAGGACCGTGAGCGAGGGGGCACCCGAACGCGCGGCTTCCTCGCCGGCCCATACGGCATCCTGCGTCCGGCGCGCGCAGACCGTCACCAGCGCGCGGGGGTCGAGGCCGAACCCGGCGACACCCGCGCGGCAGGCGCTTCCCGCCTCGGCAAAGCCGTTGCCCTGGCCGATCCACAGGAGCGGATGGCGGCGTTCGGCGCCCAGAAGCACGGCGAGCGCCAGGCAAAGTCCCGTCGCGGCTCCGCTTTCGCGCGTCTCGCGCACCCGGATCTCGGTCAACCCCGCCCGCGAGAGCCCGCCCGACAGACAGGCGTCGAGACGCGCATGACCAAGGGAGAGGAGATCGGGCACTTTGCGGGCGGATTGCGCCCCGGCCCGGTTCACTCCACGACCCCGCCCCGATGGATCGCCGCGATCCTCGATCCGGGCGATCGCGAGGCGCAGCCGCTCCAGTCTGGCGGCGACAACGGAAGGCCGGGCGTCGTTGCCAGGCCCTTCTTCCGAAATCTCATGCTCCTGCCGAGCATCGAAAAAAGCCATAAGACACCCATCGGCCGAAGCGCATGGCGCCCGGCCGTCCAATCCGTCTCACGGGACGAATGTTCCTGATATGTTCTTATGGATTCCAGAGCGGCGGGCTAGAGTCAAGCAGAGGAAAGCCAGCGCCGAGTGGATGGCCTGCGATGTGATCGCCGCGCCTCTGTCGCGCGCTGCGATCCGGCCGCTTAGCGGCCGTCCGAACTCCCTGCTTCTCGCCTCAGCTCGAAGACCCGTCACGCTGGGTCGCGGCCTTCGAGGGGTGCGCCGAGGCTTCTGCCTTGGCAAGGCCCCTACGGCATCAGGAGGCGAGCGCATCCTTCCCATTCGGCTTCCTGCGAAGGGCCTTCACCCGCTTGTTCTCGTCCGCCATCGCGCCCGTCTCCCGTCGCCGCGGAAGATAGGAATCATTCTAAACCATTGATGTTCCAGAAGCTCGGAACGGTTTTTCCTCGACGCCGCCCGGTCGGGGCGCTAAGCCACGCTCGTTTTCGCGCCGCCTTTCCGGCGGCCGGCAGACCGGAAGGCCGCGTCCCGATGCTGAAGGCCCGTTGCGAGGTGCCCCTCGACCAGCCGCTCGCCATTCTCGGCGAGCTCTGCGAGCATTATCTCGAACATGGTTCGGCGAGCCATGAGGGCCCGCTCGGCACAATCTCGATCGTCTACGGCAACGCGCGGCTCGAGGCGCGCGAGGCGACCATCTTCGCCGAGGTCGAGGCGACGAGCGAGACGTATCTCGCCTACATGCAGATGGGCATCGTCCATCACCTGCGCGAGTTCGTAGGCGACGCGATGCCGAAGGTGGCGTGGGAAGGCGACGGACGGCTCGGCGTTCTGCCCCCCTTCTTCCGGCAGATGCGGGTGGTGAAGGCCTACGACGTAACGCCGATGATGCGCCGTGTGGTGCTCTCGGGGGAAGACCTCGAAAGCTTCTCGCGTGGCATCCACGTGCGCCTGGTCTTCCCGCCGAAGGGGCGCGCTCCGGTCTGGCCGATCCTCGGCGAGGATGGCTGCCTCGTCTGGCCGCAGGGCGAGGACGCGCCGGTCGCGCGGATCTACACGATCCGGCGCATCGATGTTTCGACCGGCGAGGTCTGGATCGACATCCTGCGCCACGACGGCGACACGACGCCCGGCTCGCGCTTCGCGGTCGAGGCGGCGCCGGGCGACATCGTCGGCATGATGGGCCCCTCCGGCGGGGAACAGGCGCCGGGTCGTTCGCTGGTGCTGATCGGCGACGAGACGGCGATCCCGGCGATCGCCCGGATCATCGAGCGGCTGCCCAAGGACGCGACGGCGCGTGCCATCGTCGAGGTGGCTGGGCCGGAGGAGGAGCAGCCGCTCGGGCGCCATGCGGGCCTCAGCGTCGAGTGGGTGCATCGCGATGCTGGGCCGGGCCGGCTCGCCGAGCGCTTCGAGGCGCTCGACTGGAGCGCGCTGCCGGCTGACAGCTTCGTGTGGGCAGGCTGCGAGTTCGACGACTTCAAGGCGATCCGCCGCCGCTGCCGCTCGGTCCTGAAGCTGCCGAAGGAGCAGCACATGGTCACCGCCTACTGGCGGCGCGGGGTCGCCGAAGAGCACTGAGCGACCCGGTCCCGCAAGAGCGAAGCCGGGCCGGCATCCAGGCAAGGCGGCGGGGCGCGAACGCGCGCGCCGCGTGCCCCTCAGCTCACCATTTGTAGGTCAGCGTCAGGTTCACCTCTCGCGCCTCGCCGTAGAAGCAGGCGATGGTACTGGAGCACGAAACCGTCTCCTCGTCGAAGAGGTTGGAAGCGTTGAGCGCCGCGGCGAAATTGTCCTTCTCGTAGCGGATGGCCGCATCGAACAGAACGTAGTCGTCCACCTTAAACTCGTTGGCCGTGTCGGCATAGGACGAGCCGGTGTAGCGCACGCCAGCCCCGAGGCTGAGGCCTTCCAGGCGCTCGGACGGCACGGTGTAGTCGAGCCAGAGCGAGGCGAAGCTCTCCGGCGTCGCCGGCGTCACGTTGCCGATCTCCAGCGGATTGCCCTCTTCGACCTCGAGATCATACCAGGTGTAGGAGGCGATCGCCTTCAGGTCGTCGGTGATCTGCCCGCTGGCTTCGAGTTCGACGCCTTGCGAGGACACCTTGCCGATCTGGCGGTTGAAGAAGAGGCCGTCGCTGGTGACGAAGTTGTCGCGCGTCAGATCAAAGACGGAGACGGCGAACTGGGTGCCGGGCAGGAAGGTCGGCTGATACTTCAGGCCCACCTCGTACTGCGTTGCCTCCTCCGGCTCGAATGGGTCGCCCGTCAGATCGTCGAGGCCGGTGCGCGGCAGGAACGAGCGGGAGATGCTCGCATACGGGGCTAGGCCGTTGTCGAAATTGTACATCAGGCCCGCGCGGCCCGAGAAGGCGTCTTCGCTCGAGGCAAAGGACGCCGGATCGGCGCCGAAACGGTCCGCTGCGCTGCGGTTGTCGTCGAAATCGGTGTCGACGTAATCGTAGCGGCCCGACAGAAGCAGCGACCATCGATCGAACTTGATGTTGTCCTGGGCGTAGAGGCCGAGCTGGCTCTGACTGGTGTCCGACAGGCTGTAGCGGGAATTGAGAGAGAACGGCTCGCCGTAATTCGGATCGAGAAGGTCGAGCGGCGCGCCGGCTTCGTAGCCCGCCTCGTCGTCGAGCTGGAAGTTCTTGTAGTCCAGACCGAAGAGGAAGCTGTGGGCGAGCGGCCCCGTCTCGACGTTCCATTCGAGCTGGTTGTCGACGGTGAAGAGGTCGACGGTCGGTGTCGTCAGGAAATTGCCGCGCGCAAGCTGTGCATCGGCCGGATCGCCAGCATATCCAACGCCGTAGACGTCGATGAAATCGATCTCCAGCCGCCCGTAGCGCAGGTTCTGGCGCACTGCGAGATCGTTGTTGAAGCGGTGCTCGAACTCGTACCCGGCGAGCGCCTGCGTGCGCTCGAACGAGCTGAGGTCCGGCTCGCCGGTGAACAGGCTGCGCGGGATGCGGCCGAAGGGCGCGTCCACCGCCGTGCCCTCGTAGGGCAGGAAGTTCTGCCCGCGCGTCTCGAGCTTTGAGATGTTGGCGTAGAGGTTGAGCGTGGTGCTCTCGGTCGGCGCCCAGCTGATCGTCGGCAGGATCGCGAACTGGTCGTTGTCGGTGAAATCGACCTTCGTCTCGCCGAAATTGCCGGTACCGACGAAGCGGTAGGCGACCGTACCGTCGGCGCTCACGCCCTCGACGTCCGCTCCGCTCCACACATTGCCGAACTCGTTGACGCCGACGGACACCTCGCCGCGGTTCTGGAAGGTCGGACGCTTGGACTGGAGATTGACAAGGCCGCCCGGATTGGAGCCGCCATAGAGCGCCGAGGACGGCCCGCGAAGGACGTCGATGCGCTCCAGAAGATAGGGGTTCACCTTCCAGGTCGCGAAGCTGTCGCTCGACTGGAGCTGCAGCCCGTCGAGGAAGTAGCTATTGATCTGCGAGGTGAAGCCGCGGATGAGGAACCAATCGTTGCGCGTGTCGGCGCCGAAGGTCTCCGAGCGGATGCCGGGGGTGTAGCGCGTCGCCTCGACGACCGAGCGCGCCGCCTGATCCGAAATCTGCTCGGCGCCGACCACGCTGACAGCCTGCGGGGTCTCGTTCAGAGGCACGTCGCCCTTGGTGGCGCTGGCGCTGTCTTCGGGGACGTAGCCGTTGAACGGGCCGGTACCGCCCTCGCCGGTACCGTCTCCCTCGACCACCACCGTGTCGAGCGTGACGGTTCCCTGCGCCAAGGCGCCAGCTGCCATCAGGCAGCTCGACGCCAGAAGCGTGAACCCAAACGAGCCGAGGCGTCGACCGCAAACCATGAATGCCCCCTGAATTCCCTGTCGCGCCCGGCCGGGTCGCGAACGCGTCAGCGTTACGATAAGTGGAATGAGAGGGTCAACTTAAGCTCGGCCGGAGCGTCGCTTATTCATCACATGTGCTGCCGGCGGGTCACACAAGGCGCCCCGACAGCCTTCGAGAACTCGCGCGCCATGTACTCGCCGGACGGCATCACCGACGAGGACGGCTTCTCGGCGACCTTCGACCCGCGCTTCGCCGAGGCTGCGCAGAACGCCTGAAGCGGCGGATGCGCTGGCCGGTCGTGCCATCGCGTCCTTTGAACTACAGCGCCGTCCCGTCCGCCGCGAAGCGATGGACGCGCCCGGGCAGCGGCGCAAGGCGGACCGTCTCGTCGACCGCGATCGTCGTCTCCTCCGGAATGCGCACCGTCATCTCCTCTCCGCCGTCGAGCGTGACGTAGAGATAGCTGTCCGAGCCCAGATGCTCGGCGTGGCGCACCCGGCCGAGCCATTCGCCCTGCGGATCGACGCGCACGTGCTCGGGACGAATGCCGACCGTGTGCGCATCGCGCTCCGCCGCCGCCTCCCCGGCGAGGAAGTTCATCTTCGGCGAGCCGATGAAGCCGGCGACGAAGATGTTGGCGGGCTTGTTGTAGAGGTCCATCGGCCGGCCGACCTGCTGCACCACGCCAGCTTCGAGGACGACGATCCGGTCAGCCAGCGTCATCGCCTCGATCTGGTCGTGCGTGACATAAACCATCGTCGCGCCAAGCGAGCGGTGCAGCCGCGCGATCTCCAGCCGCGTGTTGACGCGCAACGCCGCGTCGAGATTGGACAGCGGCTCGTCGAAAAGGAACAGCGTCGGCTCGCGCACCACCGCGCGCCCGATCGCCACGCGCTGGCGTTGCCCGCCGGACAGCTCCGCCGGGCGGCGCTCCAGGAGGTGGGCGAGTTTCAGGAAGTCCGCCGCCTGCGAAACGCGCTTCTCGCGCTCGGCCTTGGCCACGCCGTCCTGCTTCAGCGCAAGGCTCATGTTTCCCGCAACGTCGAGATGGGGGTAGAGTGCGTAGCTCTGGAAGACCATCGCGATGCCGCGCTTGGCGGGGACCACGGCGTCGACGTTGCGCCCGGCGATCTCCACCGTCCCTTCCGTCTGCATCTCGAGCCCGGCGATGATGCGCATCAGCGTGGACTTGCCGCAGCCGGACGGGCCGACGAAGACGACGAGCTCGCCCTTCTCGACCGCAAGGTCGATGCCCTTCAGGACCTCGACCTTGCCGAAGCTCTTGACGATGTTGGAGAGTTTCAGGGACTGCACCAAAGCGATCCTTCTCAAAAGCGGACGGGCGCGCCGTCGCGCATCGAGCGGTCGGCGGCGAGGACCACGGCGAGCGAGCGCACCGCGTCCTCCATGTGGCGGGACAGGTCGAGATCCTGCGCGATCGCGCGGTGGACGAAACGCTGCTCGGCCTCGCACAATTCCTGGTGGCCGGGCTCACCGTCCATCGACAGGAACTCGTCGGCCTTCGCGAAACCGCCGTCCGGCGAAAGAGCGGCGTGATGGACGCGGATGCGCGCGGTCCTGGTGTGGGTGTCGATGTCGGCGGAGGCCGCGCCCTCGTCCATGACGATCGAGACGGAGCCGTTCGGGCTCATCACGTCCTTCACGAAGAACGCGGCCTGCGAGATCATCGGGCCCCAGCCGGCCTCGTACCAGCCGAGGGAGCCATCCTCGAAGAACACCTGGAGATGGCCGTAATTGACCTGCGCCGCGTCGATCTCGTCGGACAGCCGCAGCCCCATGCCGCGCACTTCCACAGGCGCGGCGTCGGTGATCTGCAGCATCACGTCAAGATAATGCACGCCGCAGTCGACGACCGGCGAGGTGGTCTTCATCAGCCGCTTGTGGATGCCCCAGGCCGCGCCCGAGGACTGCTGGTTGAGGTTCATGCGGAAGACGTAAGGGCCGCCCAGCGCCCTTGCCCGGCGCACGAACTCCACCCAGGACGGATGATGGCGCAGGATGTAGCCGACGACGAGCTTGCGGTTCAGCCGCTGGGCCGCCTCCACCACGCGCCGCGCGTCTTCGACGCTCGCGGCCAACGGCTTCTCCACGAAGACATGCGCCCCGGCCTCCATCGCGCGGATCGCGAGATCGGCGTGAGTGTCGGTGTAGGTGGCGATGCACACGAGGTCCGGCTTCAGCGCCAGCCCTTCCTCGAAGCCCGAAAGGAGCGGCACGCCCGTCAGTTCGTCCGGCAGGTTGGGTGCCGAACGATTCACGAGGCCGACGAGCTCGAACCCCTCGTCGCGCGCATAGGCGAGGGCGTGGGAGCGCCCCATCTGGCCGAGCCCGACCACCAGGGTTCTCAACGCCCTCACTTCACCGCCCCCGCCGTGATGCCGCGGATGAGCTGGCGCGAGAAGATGAGGTAGAGGACGAGGATCGGCACGATCGCGAGCGACAGCGCCGAGAGGACCGCCTCCCAGTTCGTCACGTACTGGCCGAGGAAGATCTGCGCGCCGAGCGTCACCGTGCGCGTCTCCTCGCCCGGCGCCAGGATCAGCGGGAACCAGAGATCGTTCCAGATCGGGATCATCGTGAACACCGCGACGGTGGCGAGCGCCGGGCGCACCAAGGGCACGACCAGCTGGAAGAAGATGCGGTATTCCGACAGCCCGTCGACGCGGCCTGCGTTCTTCAGATCCTCCGGCACCGTCTTCATGAACTCCGAGAGGATGAAGACGGCGAGCGGCAGCCCTTGCGCGGTGTAGACGAGGACGAGCGCCGTCAGCGTGTTGACGAGGCCGGCGGCCACCATCATCTGGAGGATCGCGACCGTACCGAGCCGGATCGGCACCATGATGCCGAGCGCCAGGAAGAGGGCGAGGACGCTGTTCAGCCGGAAGCGGTATTCGGAGAAGGCGAAGGCCGCCATCGCCCCGAAGAGCAGCACGAAGATGAGCGAGCCGACCGTGACGATCAGCGAGTTCTGGAAGTAGAGGACGAAATCGCCCTGCGCCATCACCTGCCGATAGCCGGCAAGGCTCGCCGTTTCCGGCAAAGGCGGTGTCAGCGGAGAGCCGAAGATGTCACGCCGCGCTTTAAAAGAGTTCATCAGGACGACGAGGACCGGCACGAGCGAGATCGCCGTGTAAACGAGGAGCGCCGCGTGCACGAGGCCCATGCGGAAGCGCTGGCTGGGTGCGGTCGCCATCGCCGGCCTCACATCTGGTAGCGGCGCATCCGCCGCTGGATCACGAAGAGATAGAATGAGACGCCGACGAGGATGAACAGGAACATCGCCGTCGCCACCGCCGCGCCCATGTGCCGGTCGCCGCTCTGGAGCTGGAAGCCGAAGAAGGTGCGGTAGAGATAGGTGCCGAGGATGTCGGTGGAGCCGTTCGGGCCGCCGAGCGCGCCCTGCATGACATAGACGATGTCGAAGGCGTTGAAGTTGGCCACGAAGGTCAGGATCGAGACGAGGCCGATCGTCGGCAGGATCAGCGGCAGCTTGATCTTGAAGAACTGCTTGAAGCCGGTGATGCCGTCGCACTCGGCCGCTTCCGTGATCTCGCTCGGGATGGTGATGAGCGCGGCGTAGATCAGGATCATCGGGATGCCGACGAACTGCCAGACCGAGACGAGCGAGACGGCGATCAGCGCCGATCCCTCCTGGCCGAGCCATGGCGCGAAGAGGAAGCGCAGCCCGACCGCGTCGAGGACGCTGGGCGCCACGCCCCACAGAGGCGAGAGGAGAAGGCGCCAGATGAAGCCGACGATCACGAAGGAGAGGATTGTCGGCAGAAAGAGCGCCGTGCGGTAGAGCGCGACGCCGCGAAGGCGCGGCACGGTGAGAAGGGCCGCCAGCGCAATGCCGATCGGGTTCTGCACCAGCATGTGGAAGGCGAAGAAGACGAGATTGTTCTGGAAGGCGTTCCAGAAGCCGGCCGACCAGCGCGGGTCGCCGAACAGAACGCGGAAATTGTCGAGCCCGACGAAGCGCGTCGCGCCGTCGCGCACGTTCTCCAGCCCGAGCGCCAGCGTCTGGAACAGCGGCACGATCATTACGACCGTGTAGACGAGAAGCGCCGGCGCCAGGAACACGGCGATGTGCCATCGGCGGCGGGCAATGGGCCTGTCGGTCATGGCACTCCTCGTTTCCGGATGTCTCGGGAGGGCCGCTCGGCGCCCTCCCCGTTCGGCCCCTGGCCGCTTACTGCGCCGCGTCCGCCGCGTTCGGCGCCGAGCCCGGCGTGTACCAGCTGTCGAGGCCCTGCTGCAGGCGCTCGGCAGCTGCCTGCGGCGTCTCGGTGCCGTTCACGACATTCGCCGAGGCCGTCCAGGTCTCATTCTCCAGATTGGGCGTGCCGCGCGACAGGATCTGGTAGGTCGATCGGATGGTCGGCTCGCAGCTCTCGCGCCACGCCACGATCTCGCGCGCCAGTTCGTTCTCCAGTTCCACCGGCTGGTCGATCAGCGGAAAGAAGCCGGGTGCGGCATTGGCGTAGAGCGCCGCGAATTCGGGGCTCGCGACCCATGCGAGGAAGGTGCGCGCGGCCTCCGCGTTCGGCGAGGCGGCGTTCAGGCCCATGCCGATATCCGGATGGTCGGAGACGTAGCAGGTGCCGCCCGCCTCCACGACCGGCGGGGCGAAGGCCTTGATCGGGAAGTCAGCTTGGCTCTCGAAGATCGCGATCTCCCAGGAGCCGGCGGGATAGATCGCCGCGCGGCCGAGCGTGAAGAGGTTCTGGCTGTCGGCGTAGCTCTGCGCCTCGAAGCCGTCGCCCAGATAGTCGCGCCAGCGCGCCAGTGCCTCGAAGGGGCGCACCCATTCCGGGTCGGTCAGCTTCTCGGTGCCCGCGATCAGCGCCTCGCGCCCTTCCTCGCCGCGCCAGTAGGCCGGGCCGATGTTCTGATAGCCCATCGTGGCCGCTTCCCACTGCTCCAGCGTGCCCATCGCCATCGGGATGTAGGTCCCGTCCTCCTGGATGGTGTCGAGCGCGGCGAAGAACTCCTCTTCGGTGGTTGGCGGCGTGATGCCGAGCTCCTCGAAGGCCGTTTCGTTGTACATGAAGCCGTGCAGCACCGAGGCCATCGGCACGCAGAAGGTCTGCGAGCCGTCGTCAGTCGCCCATGCGGTGCGCGCGACGGCCGAGAAATTGTCCATCCCTTCTAGATCGGAGAGATCGGCGAGCTGGCCGCGCTCGAACAGGGCGAGCGAGGCGTCGAAGGGGCGGCAGGCGATGAGGTCGCCCGCTGTGCCCGCGTCGAGCTTGGCGCCGAGCGCCGAATTGTACTCGGTCGGCGCCGTCGGCGAGAAATTGATGCTGATATCGGGATGGGCCGCCTCGAAGGCCGGGATGATCGTCTCCTGCCAGGTGGCGATGTCGTCCGAGCGCCAGCTCTCGATCGTCAGCGTCGTCTGCGCGGCGGCCGGCAGGGCGAAGGCGAGTGCGGCAAGGCCCGTCGAGGCCATCAGGATGCGGTGCTGCATGGTCAAAACCCCTGTCTCTCGTTCTCCGCCCCTTCTTCGTGGGCGGGCTTTACCGTCGCGGCGAAGGATTTCGCCGCGTCCCTATCCGTCGTGGCTCGAAAGCGCGCGCCGCAGATATCCGTCATGGGCCGCGAGGAGCGCGCGCGCCTCCTCCGCCGAGCCCTTGCCGGCGGCGACCAGCACCGCCGGCTTCACCTCTCCGCCAGCCGCCTCCAGCGCGCGGGAAGCTTCCTGCGCGTCGACGCCGGCCAGATCCTCCACGATGCGCCGCGCCCGCTCGCGCAGCTTGGCGTTGTCGGCGCGCAGCGCGACCATGTGCCCGTCATGGACATGGCCGCGCGCAACCGCGAGTGCCGTCGAGATGATGTTGAGCGCGATCTTCTGCGCCGTGCCCGCGCCCATGCGCGTCGAGCCGCCGACGATCTCCGGCCCGGTGTCGAGAAGGACGGCGATGTCGGCTTCTGCGAAGAGCGGTGCGCCGGGATTGTTCGCGATGGCGACGGTCGCGGCGCCACGCTCGTGCGCCGCGCGCAGCCCCGCGACAACGTAAGGCGTGGAGCCGGACGCCGAGATCGCGACGACACAATCCGACGGGCCGATGCCGGCACGCGCGACGTCCTCGCGGGCAGCCTCCCCGTCATCTTCCGGGCCGCCGGCGAAATCTCGGACGAGATCCGGCCCACCGGCGAGGATCGTCAGGAAGCGCTTCGGATCCTCGCCATAGGTCTGCGGGATTTCCAGAGCGTCGGCGAGCGCCATCAGCGCGGGGCTACCGGCGGCCAGATAGACGAGGCGTCCGCCGGCCGCGAGCCGGTCGCCGACGAGTTCCACGGCAGCCGCGAGCGCCGGCAACGCATCCTCCACGGCCTTCGCCGCCTCAACCTGCCCCGCAAGGAGGATCGACACGACGCGGGCCGACGCCTGGGCATCGAGCCCGGCGGACATCGGGTGCAGCTGTTCCGTGGGGCGCAGTGACGCGGCCATCGGCTCTCCTCCCCCGGTCTCGCGATCCTCTCCGGCTGGCCTGTCGACCGCCCGTCGATGGAAAGTACCAAACAAAAACCATTTGTCGAGAGGGCTTACGCGCGCTGGCTCGAATGACCGCCATCGCGGCGTTTGCCAGCCACGGAGGTATTGGCCGCACCGTGGATTGCGTATAAGCAAGGCAAAGTGGTTATGTTTTGGCTTTGTCTTCCGATGGCACAACCGAGGACCCGGACGATGGCGATGCGCGGGAGGTCCCGGACCTGCGCGAGGATCGGCGCGTCATGAGCCACCCCTTCCGCTTCGACACACTGCCGATCAGCGAGGGGCCTCTCTATCGCCGCCTCCAGGCGCTGATTCGCGAGGCGGTGGGCGACGGGCGGCTGCGCCCGGCCGAGGCTCTGCCGTCCGAGCGGGACCTCGCGACCGACCTCAACGTCTCGCGCGTCACTGTGCGCAAGGCGCTCGAAGGGCTGGTCGCGGAAGGCGTCGTCGAGCAGCGGCACGGTTCGGGCACCTTCGTCGCCGATCGCGGGCCGCGTCTCGAGCAGGGCCTCTCGCACCTTACCTCCTTCAGCGAAGACATGCGCATCAGAGGCCGCAGAACCACCTCGGACTGGCTCCTGCGTGGCCTCGACCGCGTCCAGACCGCCGAGGCGATGGCGCTCGCGGTCTCGCCGGGCACCTTCGTCTCCCGCTTCCATCGCCGGCGCCGCGCAGACGGCGTGCCGCTGGCGGTGGAGCGCGCATGTGTGCCGGCCTCCATCCTGCCGGACCCGGCCGTAGTCGAGGATTCGCTCTATGCCGCGATGGAGGCGGCGGGCCGGCGCCCGGTGCGCGCGCTCCAGCATCTCTCCGCCGAGAATGTCGGCGAAGCCGACGCCGAACTCCTCGGCGTCGCGCCCGGCACGGCGGCGCTCGCGATCCTGCGCGTCTCCTTCGACGCGGACGGCCGGCCTGTGGAGCGCACGCATTCCTTCTATCGCGGCGACGCCTACGACTTCGTCGCCGAACTCACCTTGTCGCAGGGGCACCGCAGCCGATGAGCGAACAGAGCCTGATGGCGCGAGAGATCGCTGAGATTCCGGCAGCGACCGAGCGCTTCCTGGAAAGATCGGCGCCGCGCGCACATGAGATCGGTACTCGCCTCGCCACGCTCGATCCGCGCGTCCTCGTCACGGTGGCGCGCGGCTCTTCCGACCACGCCGCGACCTACTGGAAATATGCCGCCGAGATCGCGACCGGCCGCCCGGTCGCCTCGATCGGACCGTCCATCGTCTCCGTCTACGGCGCGCGCCTCGATCTCGCCGGACAGGCCGCGCTGGCAATCTCCCAGTCGGGCCGCAGCCCGGACATCGTCGCGCTTCTCGATGCCGCGCGTCGGGGCGGCGCGGAGACGATCGCACTGGTCAACGCCGAAGACGCGCCGCTCTCGCAGGGCGCGACATGGCCGCTCGCGCTCCATGCGGGCCCCGAGCGCAGCGTCGCCGCCACCAAGAGCTTCGTGGTTGCGGTCGTCGCGGCACTATCCATCCTCGCCGGGTGGACGCGGGACGACGCGCTCGCCCGTGCGCTGAACGATCTGCCGGCCCGTTTCGAAACGGCGCTGGAACAGGACTGGAGCGCCGCGCTGGAAACGGTCGCCGCGGCGCGCTCGCTCTACACGCTCGGGCGCGGGCCGGGCTTTGCCGTCGCCGGGGAGGCCGCGTTGAAGCTCAAGGAGACGAGCGTCCTGCACGCGGAGGCCTTTTCGGGCGCCGAGGTCCTGCACGGACCGGTTTCACTCGTCGGCGAAGGCTTCCCTGTCCTCGCCTTCCTCGCCGGCGATGCAAGCCGCCCGGGCCTCGTCGAGATCTGCGAGCGCGTCGCGGCATCCGGCGGCACACTCCTCGCCGTCGGCGACGCCGGCCGGGGACTGACCCTGCCGTATGCGCCGACCGGTCACCCGATCACCGAGCCTTTGTCCATGCTGGTGTCCTTCTACGCTTTCGTGGAACAGGTCTCGCAGGCGCGCGGCCAAGACCCCGACAAGCCGCGCGGGCTGAAGAAGGTAACGGAGACCCTATGAGCGATACGACCGTCTTTCTCGGGGCCTCGATCTTCGACGGCGATTCACGCCGCGAGCATCAGGTGCTCGTCGTCACGGGCGGCGTCGTCGAGGCGATTCTGCCGGAAGGCGAGGTTGATCCCGGCTGGGCGCGCGTCGAGCTCGACGGCGGGCTGATCGCGCCCGGATTCGTCGACATCCAGGTGAATGGCGGCGGCGGCGTCTTGTTGAACGAGACGCCCACCGTCGAGGGCGTTCGCGCGATCTGCGCCGCGCACGCACGCGTCGGCGGCTCCACCGCGCTCCTGCCCACCATCATCACCGATCGGCCCGAGATCACCTATGCGGCGATCGAGGCGGTCGCGCACGCAATGGCGATCGGCGTTCCGGGCTGCGCTGGCATCCATGTCGAGGGACCGTTCCTGTCACAGGCCCGAAAGGGCGCGCACGAGCCGGCCTTCATCCGTCCGATGGGCGAAGAAGACCTCCAGCGCCTCGTCGCAACCGATGTGCGCCCGCTGCTTCTGACCGTCGCGCCCGAGAGCGTGACGAACGACCAGATCTCGCGTCTTTCCGCCGCCGGCATCCACGTCTCGCTCGGCCACACCGACTGCGACTACGACACGGCGATGGCCGCATTCGACGCCGGCGCCTCCTGCGTCACGCATCTCTTCAACGCGATGAGCCCCCTCACCCACCGCGCGCCGGGTCTCGTCGGCGCAGCGCTCGACGCGCCGGACGTCTTCTGCGGCTTCATCGCCGACGGCCACCACGTCCATCCCGCGGCGCTCGGCGCCGCGATCCGCGCCAAGCGCGGGAGGGGACGGATGCTTGCCGTGACCGACGCCATGCCGACCGTCGGCTCCGAGGCCGACAGCTTCGTCCTCAACGGACGGGTGACGACGCGCGAGAGCGGCCGGCTGACGCTGGCGGACGGCACGCTCGCGGGCTCGGACCTGTCGATGGTCGGCGCGCTTCGCTATCTGATGGAGGAGATGGGGATCGATTTCGTCGAGGCGCTGCGCATGTGCTCGCTCTATCCGGCGATCTATCTCGGCCTGCGCGGGCGCATCGGCAGCTTCGAGCCCGGTGCGAGAGCCGATATCGTCCATCTCAACGACGACCTCGGGCTTTCGGGCGTGTGGATCGGTGGACGCGCCGCCCGCTGATCAGCCGGCGACGAGCTCGCGCAGTTCCGCGACCGCGATGTCCGGGTCCTCGCTGTAGGGAATCGTGCCGGCGAAGGTGCCGTCGCGGTCCATCAGGAAAACCGAAGCCGTGTGATCCATCGTGTAGTTGCCGTCCTCGGTCGGCACCTTGGCGGCGAAGACGTTGAAGGCCGCACGCGCCTTCTCGGCTTCTTCCACGCTGCCGGAGACACCGACGACATGGCCCGTCCATTCGACGTACTGGCGCAGCATGTCGAGCGTGTCGCGCTCGGGGTCGACCGTCACGAAGAAGCTCTGGAGGTCGTCTCCGGCCGGCCCGAGTGCCTCGTACCAGCTCACCATCTCGGCCATCGTCGTCGGGCAGACGTCCGGGCAGTGGGTGAAGCCGAAGAACACCGCCGTCGGCCGGCCCTTCAGCCTACCTTCAGTGAACGTACCGCCATCGGTCGTCTCCAGCCGGTAATCCCCGGCGCCGAGGCCAGCCGCCTGCGTGCCGGAAAGGGCACCCGACCAGAGGACGGCGAGCGTGGTACCGGCCGCCGCAAAGCAGAGGGCGGCAACCGCGATCAGGATGGTTCTGCGCTGGGTCATGGGCTTCCCTGCGAGCTTGGACGCGCCAGGCGTTCGCCTTCATCGCCGGCGCGCTTGCGGCGCTCGCGCAGGACCAGCACCCAGCCGAAGATCGACAGACCGGCCAGCGTGAACCAGGTCAGAGCGTAGACGAGGTGGTTGTTCGAGAAGGTCAGGACGGTGAGCCCGCCGATGGGCGTTGCACCCGGCACCGGGTCGGCATCCACGAACATCGGCGCGACGTCGGCGATGCCGGCGGCCGATGCGATCTCGGCCACGTCGCGCGAATGCCAGCGCCCGGCTGCCGGATCGTTGCTGCGAAGGAAGCCGCCTTCGGGCTCGGTGGCGCGCAGGAGGCCCGTGACCGTGACCTCTTCGGGCGCGGGCCCCTCGGCCTCCATCGCGTCCCGCCCCTCACGCGTCACGAAGCCGCGGTTGACGAGGACGCTCCGCCCGTCCGCCAGACGTAGCGGCGACATCACCCAGAAGCCGCCACCGTGATCGGTAACGGCTTGGGTGTAGGCCACCGGAGCACCGAGCATCCCCCTCGCACTCACGCGGCGATAGGCATCGTCCGTTTCGTTCAGCGCCGACCAGTCGAGGCCCGCGAGATCGACGGGCGCCGCATGCGTGCGTTCGGCAACGGCGGCGACGAGGTCGTTCTTCCAGCCGAGGCGCTGCACCTGCCAGACGCCGAGCGCCACGAAGCCGACGGCGAGCACGGTCATCAACAGCGTGAAGGCGACGAAGGCGAGCGGTCGCCCGACGCGCCGGGGCCTTTCGGCTTCCATCACGGCACTTCCGGCGTGTCCGTCGCTTCCATCGTGTGGCCGGGCATCATGTTGGTGTTCAGATGGTACATGACCCACAGCGACCCGACGAGCGCGATGAGGGTGACGATGATGGTGAAGATCGCCGCCATCAGCGTCCAGCCGCCTTCGGACTTGGCGTTCATGTGGAGGAAGTAGATCATGTGGACGAGGATCTGGGCGAGGCCGCACGCCATGATCAGGAAGGTGGTGGTGACGGGATTGGAGATTACCTCCGCCATCACGAGCCAGAACGGGATCGCCGTCAGCACCACCGACAGCGCGAAGCCGATCAGATAGGTCTTGCGCGTGCCGTGCGCATGGCCGGAATCGTGTCCGTGGCCATGATCGGCGTCGTGGGCGTGATGGCCGCCCCGGGCGATCTGGGCGTTGGCGGTCTGGGCGTTGGCGCTCATCGCAGCATTCCCATGAGATAGACGACGGTGAAGACGCCGATCCAGATGACGTCGAGGAAGTGCCAGAACATCGACAGGCAATCCACGCGGATCCGGTTGGCCGGCACGAGCCCGCGCTGGCTGATCTGGACGAGGAGCACGACCAGCCAGACGATGCCGAAGAAGACGTGCAGCGCGTGCGTTCCCACCAGCACGAAGAAAGCCGACAGGAACGCCGATCGCTGCGGCACGGCGCTCTCGTGGATGAGGTGGTAGAACTCGTAGAGCGTCAGCCCCATGAAGGCCGCGCCGAGAAGGCCGGTCAGCGAGAGCCACAGGAGCGTGCCGCGCTGGTTGCCCTCGTTCATGTCGAGGACGGCGAAGCCGTAGGTGATCGACGAAAGGAGGAGCGCGGCCGTCGAGACCGCCACGAGCCTGAGGTCGAACAGGTCCTGCGGGCCCGGCCCGGCCGCGTAGTTGCCGCCCACCACGCCGTAGATCGCAAACAGCGAGGCGAAGATGAGACAGTCGCTCATCAGGTAGAGCCAGAAGCCGAGATGCGTCGAGCCGTGGGCGGCGTGCTCGTGCGGCTCGAGATCATAGAAGCTCGGCGCGTCGGCGCCGGACGCTGTGGTCACGTTGGTGCTCATCAGCGGACCCCCTGCGCCTGTGCGAGGAGCGTCGTGCGCCGGTCCTCCTCACGCGTCACGACCTCGGCGGGGATATGATAGTCGCGGTTGTAGTTGAAGGTGTGCAGGATGATGACGCCGAGCATCGCCACGAAGCTCAGCACCGCCAGCCACCAGATGTACCAGATCAGCGCGAAGGCGAGGACGACGCTGATCCCCGAGATCACCACGCCCGCCCAGGTGTTGCGCGGCATATGGATGTCGCGGAACCCGGTCGTCGGGCGCTGTGCACCGCGCGCCTTCATGTCGGCCCAGGCGTCGTTGTCGTGGATCACAGGCGTGAAGGCGAAGTTGTAATCCGGCGGCGGCGAGGAGGTTGCCCATTCCAGCGTCCGGCCGTTCCACGGGTCGCCCGTCGTGTCCCATTCCTTGTTCTTCGACAGGATCGACACGGCCAACTGGATCGCCATCGCCACGATGCCGGCGGCGATGATGAGGGCGCCAATGCCCGCGATCACGAACCAGATTTGGAGCGAGGGATCGTCGAAGGTGCGCAGGCGCCGCGTCACGCCCATGAGGCCAAGCACATAGAGCGGGCCGAAAGCCACCCAGAAGCCGATGACCCAGAGCCAGAAGGAGATCTTGCCCCAGAATTCGTTCAGCTTGTAGCCAAAGGCCTTGGGCCACCAGTAGTTGATGCCCGCGAAGATGCCGAAGAGCACGCCGCCGATGATGACGTTGTGGAAGTGCGCCACCAGGAACAGCGAGTTGTGGAGCACGAAGTCGGCCGGCGGCACCGCGAGGAGCACGCCCGTCATGCCGCCGATGGTGAAGGTGATCATGAAGGCGATCAGCCACATCATCGGAAGCTCGAAGCGGATGCGCCCTTTGTACATGGTGAAGAGCCAGTTGAAGATCTTCGCCCCCGTCGGGATCGAGATGATCATCGTGGTGATGCCGAAGAACGAGTTCACGCTCGCGCCCGAGCCCATCGTGAAGAAGTGGTGGAGCCACACGAGGTAGGACAGGATGGTGATGACCACCGTCGCGTAGACCATGGAGGTGTAGCCGAACAGGCGCTTGTTGGAGAAGGTCGAGGCGACCTCCGAGAAGATGCCGAAGGCCGGCAGGATGAGGATGTAGACCTCCGGATGACCCCAGATCCAGATGAGGTTGACGTACATCATCGAGTTGCCGCCGAAATCGGCGGTGAAGAAGTTGGTGCCGACGTAACGGTCGAGCGCGAGCAGCGTCAGCACCGCCGTCAGGATCGGGAAGGACGCCACGATCAGGATGTTCGTGCACAGCGACGTCCAGGTGAAGATCGGCATCTTCATCATGGTCATGCCGGGTGCGCGCATCTTGATGATGGTCGCGATGAGGTTGACGCCCGATAGCGTGGTGCCCACGCCCGCCACCTGCAGAGACCATATGTAGTAGTCGACGCCCGAGGCCGGCGAGTTCTCGATGCCCGACAAAGGCGGGAAGGCGAGCCATCCGGTCTGCGCGAATTCGCCAACGAACAGGCTCATCATCACGAGCACAGCGCCGCCGGCCGTCATCCAGAAGGAGAAGTTGTTCAGGAACGGGAAGGAGACGTCGCGCGCGCCGATCTGCAGCGGCACCACGTAGTTCATGAAGCCCGTGATCAGCGGCATCGCCACGAAGAAGATCATGATCACGCCGTGCACGGAGAACAGCTGATCGTAGTGGTGGGCGTTGAGATAGCCCTCAGAACCGTTGAAGGCGATTGCCTGCTGCAGGCGCATCATCAGCGCGTCGGCAAAGCCGCGCAACAGCATGATCAGGCCGAGGATCATGTACATGATGCCGATCTTCTTGTGATCGACGGTGGTGATCCAGTCGCGCCACAGCCAGCCCCAGAGCCGGTAGTAGGTGAAGGCGCCGACGACGCCGAGGCCGCCGATGGCGACCACGACGAAGGTGGCGATGACGATCGGATCGTAGGGAAGCGCGTCCCAGCCGAGCCGGCCGAGGAGGGGGGACCAGGTCGAGTTCATCGTTCGGACATTTCGGCAAGATGGGTGGAGGACTGGCCGAAGCCGATCATTTCGAGAAGCGGTGTGCGCCTCGAGGCGAAGGCCGATCCATCGCCGAGGCCCTTGCCCTGCAGGGGCGACATGTCGGACGGCGCGGCGACGGGCTCGCGCACCTTCGACATCGCCATCGCCTCCTCGACGGTGCAGATCGCGGCGACGTAGGTCTTGCGCTGGCCGAAGGGCGTCGGGTTGCGCTCGACGCCCGCGTAGCGCTCGGGAACGGTGTTGACGAGGCCGGCAAGGCCGAGGCCACCGCTCCGGTCGATCGCCATCATCTCGCTCATGCACATCTTGTCACGCTCGACGCACATGTTGAGGATGGCGGTGTAGAGATCGTCCTCGACGCCCGAGAAATGCATCGTCGGCACGTTCTCGCTCGGCTGCGCGACCTCTAGGTACCGCGCCCGGTCGAGCGTGTCGTCAGAACCGCGAACGGTCTCGACCCATTCGTCGAAGGCGGCGTCGTCGACGGCGTGCACGGGATAGCGCATGCCGGAAAAGCCCCGGCCGCTGAAATGGGCGGCGATGCCGCGATACTCGCCTTCGTTGTTGAGGACGCCGTGCAGGCGCGTCTGCATGCCGGGCATGGCGTAGATCTGGCCGGCCATCGCCGGGATGTAGAAGGAGTTCATCACGGTCGAGGAGGTCAGCTTGAAGCTGATCGGCCGGTCGACCGGCGCCACGAACTCGTTCACCGTCGCGATGTCGTATTGCGGGTAGATGAACATCCACTTCCAGTCGAGCGCCACGACCTCGACCTCGAGTGGCTGCGTGTTCTCCTCGACAAGCCGCCCCGGTCCGACACGCGCCAGCTCGCGATAGGGGTCGAGAAGATGCGTCGAGACCCAGGTCACTGCGCCGAGGCAGATGATGATCGCCAGCGGCGCCGCCCAGATGACGAGCTCCAGCCGCGTCGAGTGATCCCAGTCCGGCTCGTAGACCGCATCCTTGTTGGAGGCACGGTACTTCCTCGCGAACACGACCGTCAGCACCATCACGGGAATGATGATGATCAGCATCAGCACCGTCGAGATGACGATGAGGTCGCGCTGCTGCATGGCGACGTCGCCGGCCGGAGCCATCACGACGGCATTGCACCCCGACAGGATCAGGGCGAGAAGCGGGACGATGAGCAGTTTCGAAAATCGTGGCACGGGCGTTCGCTCGGCTTGGATCGCAGGGTGTCTGCGCCTACGCCGGACGCTGCCTGCGATGCCATTGGACATTTTGTCTAATGCCCGCGCGGGCGGCTTTGGTGCAGGGCAGACCTCGATCGCCGCGCGGTGTAGTCTTTATAACCCGATACCGTCCGTCGAACAGCCTGCCATTGTCGGAGCGTGAGATGTCGTCCTCGTCCATTCCCCACCCGCAGACCGCGGCCGAGCGCGACGCGCGCGCCGTCAACGAGCATGCCGGGGCCGATCCGGGCGAGATCGCCATCGGCGTCATCATCGGGCGGACGTCCGAGTTCTTCGACTTCTTCGTCTACGCGATCGCCTCGGTGCTGGTCTTCCCCGCGCTGATCTTCTCCTTCGCCGATCCGCTGACAGGCACGGTCCTGTCCTTCGCGGTCTTCGCGCTGGCCTTCGTGGCCCGTCCGCTCGGCACGCTCGTCTTCTCGGCGGTCGACCGCGCCTATGGCCGCGGCGTGAAGCTGACGATCGCCCTGTTCCTCCTCGGCACCTCCACCGTGGCGGTGGCGTTCCTGCCGAGCTACGAACGGGCCGGCTGGGTGGCGATCGCCATTCTCGTTGTGTTTCGCTGCGCGCAGGGGCTGGCGCTCGCCGGCGCCTGGGACGGCCTGGCCTCGCTGCTCGCGCTGAACGCGCCGGAGGGCAAGCGCGGCTGGTACGCCATGATGCCGCAGCTGGGCGCTCCGATCGGGCTGATCGTCGCAAGCTCGCTCTTCGCCTATCTGACGATGAGCCTCTCGGCGGAGGATTTCCTGTCCTGGGGCTGGCGCTATCCGTTCTTCGTGGCCTTCGCCATCAACGTCGTGGCGCTCTTCGCGCGGCTGCGCATCGTGGTGACGCCGCAATACACCAAGCTCTTCGAGACGGGCGAACTCGTGCCCGGAACCGTTTCGGACACCATCCGCGACGATTGGCGCAACATCGTCATCGGCGCCTTCGCGCCGCTGGCGAGCTTCGCGCTCTTCCACATGGTCACGGTGTTTCCTCTCTCCTACGTCTTCCTCTACACGGACGACCAGCCCTCGAACTTTCTCGTCATCGAGGGGGTCGCGGCGGTGGTCGGCCTCGGAGCCGTGGTCCTGTCGGGTGTCCTCGCAGACAGGATCGGGCGGCGCTGGCTGCTCGGCGCCTCGGCCGTCGCCATCGCGATCTTCAGCGTCTTCGCGCCGCTGCTGCTGGCTGCCGGCACGGTCGGCGAGACGGTCTACATGGTCCTCGGGTTCACGCTTCTGGGCATTTCCTTCGGCCAGTCCTCGGGCGTCGTCGCGGCCAACTTCACGCGCCAGCACCGCTACACCGGCTCGGCGCTGACCTCCGATCTCGCCTGGCTCTTCGGCGCGGGCTTCGCGCCGCTGGTGGCGCTGGTCCTTACAGAGCAGCTCGGCGTCATCTCCTCGGGCGGCTATCTTCTGTCGGGCGCCATCTGCACGCTGATCGCGTTGCGCCTCAACCGGCGCCTGGCCGCCAGCAACTGATCGAACGGGTCGGGGGCCACCGCGCTCCCGACCACCTCCGATCTCCCGCCTTCTGACCGCCCATTGGGAGCGCGACGATTTCCGTCAGCGACAACACCAACCGGAAGAACCTTTTTCTCCTCGTCCAGCTCCGCTGGATCGCGGTCGCGGGCCAGGTTGCGACGATCCTCTTCGTCCATGCCTGGCTCGGCATCGAGTTGCCGCTTTTCGAGATGGGCGCGATCGTCGTCCTTCTTCTCGGGCTCAATGTCGCAACGCTCCTGCGCCACAGTCGTCGCACCAGCGTCTCGGACACCGAGCTCTTCTGCGAACTCCTCTTCGACGTCGCCGCTCTTACCGGCCAGCTCTATTTCAGCGGCGGCGCGTGGAACCCCTTCGTCTCGCTCTACCTCCTGCAGGTGATCCTCGGGGCCGTCCTGTTCGGGCCGCGCATCGTGTGGTCGCTGGTGGGCATCACCGCCCTGTGCTTCGCTGGCCTCACAGCCTTCCACCGGCCGATGCCGCTGCCGCGCGGCGGGCGGCCTGCCTTCCTGGACCTGCACGTGCAGGGCATGTTCATCTGCTTCCTTCTCGTGGCGGTGCTTCTCGTCTTCTTCGTCGCGCGGATCAGCGGCAATCTCGCCGCGCGCGATGCCGGCCTTGCCGAACTGCGCCGCCGTGCGGTGGAGGAGGACCACATCGTGCGCATGGGCCTTCTGGCCTCGGGCGCGGCGCATGAACTTGGCACTCCGCTCGCCACGCTCTCAGTGATCCTGAGCGACTGGCGCAAGATGCCGGCACTGCGCGCCGACGCCGACATGTCGGCCGAGATGGACGAGATGCAGGGCCAGCTCGACCGTTGCAAGGCGATCGTCTCGGGCATCCTCGTCTCGGCCGGCGAGGCGCGCGGCGAGGGCACGGTCCACACGACGCAACGCCGCTTCTTCGACGAGATCGCGGCGGAATGGCGCGAGGCGCGAGGCGCGAGCGGCCTCGTCTACGAGAACCGCTTCGCGCAGGACATCGCCATTGTCTCGGATCTGACGCTCAAGCAGGTCGTCTTCAACCTTCTCGACAACGCGCTGGAAGCCTCGGCCGAGAGGATCGCCCTCACCGTCGAACAGCTCGGCGAAGACCTCGCCGTGCGCATCACGGATGATGGCCCCGGCTTCGCGCCGGACGTTCTGGCGCGGATCGGGCGCCCCTACGTCTCGACCAAGGAGCGGCCCGGCGCCGGCCTCGGCCTGTTCCTCACGATGAACGTCGTGCGCAAGCTCGGCGGGCAGGTCGAGGCACGCAACAGCGAAGAGCACGGCAGGCACGGCGGCGCGAGCGTCACCATCCGCCTGCCGCTCGCCTCCATCGAGGAGAACACCCCATGAGTGAGGATGTCCTTCTGATCGTCGAGGACGATCTGGCTCTGGCCAGGGCGCTCAGCCGCTCCTTCGAGCGGCGCGGCTACGAGGTCCATCACTGCGCCGACTACGAGGCGATGGAAACGCTCCTGCAGCGCGTCTCGCCCGGCTATGCCGTGGTCGATCTCAAGCTCGTCGGCCGCTCCGGGCTCGATTGCGTAAAAACGCTGAGCGAGCACGATCCGGACATGCGCATCGTGGTTCTGACGGGCTTCGCCTCGATCGCGACGGCGGTGGAAGCGGTGAAGCTCGGCGCCCGGCACTACCTGCCCAAGCCTGCCAACACCGACGACATCGAGAAGGCCTTCGAGCGCGTCGAAGGCGACGCCAGTGTGCCGCTCGACGGACGACCGACGTCGCTCAAGAACCTCGAATGGGAACGCATTCACCAGACGCTGGTGGATTCCGAGTTCAACATTTCGGAAACCGCGCGACGGCTCGGCATGCATCGGCGCACGCTTGCCCGCAAGCTCGAGAAGCGACGCCTCACCTAACAGACATAGCGATATAAGGATGTCTTTATATCGCTCTTGACGTTCTTTCGGAATGCGGCGATGGTGCTCGCGTCATGGTTCTTCCGTCGCGCCTCCCGTGTGGCGTGAAGCTAAGAGGGAAGCCGGTGCGCCCTCCCCGCTAAGGGAAGGCAAGGCCGGCGCTGCCCCCGCAACTGTAAGCGGCGAGCCCGTTCTCCATCAGGCCACTGGGTTCGCCCGGGAAGGCGGAGCATGGGCGGCGACCCGCGAGCCAGGAGACCTGCCGTGACGCAGTAACGTCCACGGGCGGGGTGTCCCGGTGAGGCGCATCGACGTCCCGCCCGAAGCGGGCGGCCGTCACCCATGCGCTCGCTGACCCATGCCCCCGATTGATTGGGGTCGAAGTCATGAATGCAACCGTATCCTTCGCAACGCTCGGCGTGCCGCGCATCGGGCGCCGGCGCGAGCTGAAGAAGGCGCTGGAATCCTATTGGTCCGGCCAGTCGTCAGCAGACGATCTGGAGAAAACCGCCCGCGAGATCCGTGCCGCCAACTGGCGCGAGCAGGCGGCCCTTGGCGTCACGCGCATCCCGTCGAACGATTTCTCGCTCTACGACCATGTGCTCGACACCTGCGCGATGGTCGGCGCGGTGCCGCCGCGCTACGGCTGGAGGGGCGGCAGGGTGTCGCTCGACACCTATTTCGCGATGGCGCGCGGCAGCGAGAGCCGCGGCGATGCCGGCTGCGGCCATCCGGGCCACGGGCACGGGCACGGCGAGGGCGTCGGCGCTCTCGAAATGACCAAGTGGTTCGACACCAACTACCACTTCATGGTGCCCGAGCTTTCCGACGACCAGCGCTTCGCGCTGTCCTCGACGAAGCCGGTCGACCATTTCGAGGAGGCCAAGGCCCTCGGCATCCACACGCGCCCGGCGCTGCTCGGCCCCGTCACCTTCCTGAAGCTCGCCAAGACCGACGATGCGGGCTTCGACCCGCTGGCGCTTTTGCCCGGCCTTCTCGCCGTCTACGAGGACGTCCTGCGCCGGCTGGCGGCCGCGGGCGCGGACTGGGTGCAGATCGACGAGCCGGCACTCGCCCTCGATCTCCTGCCGAACGAGCGCGACGCGCTCCGCTTCGCCTATGATCGCCTCGTCGGCGCCGCCCCGGGCCTGAAGATCATGCTCGCCACCTATTTCGGCCCGCTCGGCGACAATCTCGGCACCGCCGCCTCCCTGCCCGTCGCGGGCCTGCATGTCGATCTCGTGCGCGGGGCGGACGAGCTGCCGCACGTGCTGGCCGCCGCGCGATCCGACGCTGTGCTGTCGCTCGGCGTCATCGACGGGCGCAACGTCTGGCGCGCCGATCTGGGCGCGATCCTCGATCGTATCGAACCGGTCGTCACCGCGCGCGGTGCCGGCCTTGTCGAGATCGCGCCGTCCTGTTCGCTCCTGCACGTGCCGATTGATCTCGATCTGGAGGACGCGCTCGACGTCGACGTGAAGGGCTGGCTCGCCTTCGCTGTCCAGAAGATCGGCGAGCTCTCGGTCCTGTCGCGCGCGCTGGGCGAAGGCCGCGAGAGCGTCGCCGAAGAGCTCGGCGCAGCACAGGCCGCCATCGAGGCGCGCCGGGCCTCGCCGCGCGTCAATGATACGGGCGTGCGCGCGCGCATCGCCGGGCTCGACGCTTCGGCCGCCCGGCGCAAGGGAGCCTTTGCCGAGCGCCGCAAGGCGCAGGCAGGTCGCCTTTCGCTGCCGGCTTTCCCGACCACCACGATCGGCTCCTTCCCGCAGACCTCGGAGGTGCGCAAGGCCCGCTCGGCCAACGCCAAGGGAGCGCTGAGCAGCGCCGACTACGAGGCCTTCCTGCGAGAGGAGACGGAACGGGCCGTGCGCTGGCAGGAGGAGATCGGGCTCGACGTCCTCGTCCACGGCGAGTTCGAGCGCAACGACATGGTGCAGTATTTCGGCGAGCAGCTGTCCGGCTTCGTCTTCACCAAACACGCCTGGGTGCAGAGCTACGGCTCGCGCTACGTGCGCCCGCCGATCGTCTTCGGCGACGTCTCACGCCCCGAGCCAATGACCGTCGCCTGGTGGCGTTATGCGCAAAGCCTCACGACGAAGCCGATGAAGGGCATGCTCACCGGCCCGGTGACGATCCTCAACTGGTCTTTCGTGCGCGACGACCAGCCGCGGGCCGAGACCTGCCGGCAGATCGCGCTCGCCATCCGCGACGAGGTCGCCGACCTCGAGGCGGCGGGCGCGGCGATGATCCAGATCGACGAGGCGGCGCTTCGCGAGGGCCTGCCGCTGCGCCGGCGCGACTGGGCGGCCTATCTCGACTGGGCCGTGGAATGCTTCCGTCTCTGTTCGTCGGGCGTTGCCGACGAAACGCAGATCCACACCCACATGTGCTACTCGGAGTTCAACGACATCATCGAGGCGATCGGCGCGATGGACGCCGACGTCATCTCCATCGAGACCTCGCGCTCGCGCATGGAGCTTCTCGGGGCGTTCGAGACCTACAAGTACCCGAACGAGATCGGCCCCGGCGTCTACGACATCCACTCGCCACGCGTTCCGGCGACCCAGGAGATGACCGATCTCCTGAAGCTCGCGCTCGCCCGCCTTTCGGCCGGCCAGATCTGGGTGAATCCGGATTGCGGCCTGAAGACGCGCAAGTGGGACGAGGTGCGCCCTGCCCTCGTCAACATGGTGGCGGCGGCGAAGGAACTGCGCGCCTCCGCCTGAGGTTCACAAGTGAGCGCCCGGCGGCAGTCCGCCGGGCGCCCCTCATGCTTCGAGGCCATCGAGCCATCGTGCCAGCATCGCGGCGCCGGCGCTCTCCAGCCCGGCGCCGTAGCGCGCTGCATCCACTCTCAGCGCCACCGGATCGATCCCGGAGGTCGCGAGCTCGGATGCATGGCCGAGGAGCCAGTGCTCGAAACGCGCCGCCACGGCCTCGGGATGGAACTGCAGCCCAAGGACGTTGCGTCCGCGCGAAAACGCCTGGTTGCGGCAGATCGGTGTCGAGGCCAGCCTTTCGCAGCCCTCGGGCAGATCGAACGTGTCGCCGTGCCAGTGCAGCACCGGAACGCCCTCCAGCGCGGCGATGGGATGGCGCGTCCCGGCCTCGGTCAGCTCCAGCGCCGACCAGCCGATCTCCTTGGCCGGCCCCGGATAGACGCGCGAGCCGAGCGCGGCGGCCATGAGCTGCGCGCCGAGGCAGATGCCGAGCGTCGGCCGACCCGCCTCGAGGCGCGCCTTCAGAAGCGTGCGCTCGGCCGTCACCACCGGATAGGCCGCGTCGTCATAGACGCCGATCGGCCCGCCGAGCACCACGAGAAGATCCGGACCGAGCGGGTCGAGCGAGGCCGGGTCGCGTTCGGCGACGTCGACATATTCGATGCCGTAGCCAGCCGCGCGCAAGGGCGCCTCGAAACTGCCGAGGTCCTCGAAGCCGACATGGCGAAGGGCCTGCACGCTGCGTGCCGTCATAGAATGCTCTCCATCGTCGAAGCCGTTCTCCCGCCCGCCCGCGCGATCAGGATGTGTTCGAGGTCTTTCAGCGCGGCCGCCGCCGTCGCGAGCGGCTCGGTGCCCGCCCCGATCGCCAAGGTCTCGCCCATCGCGTCCGTCACGATGCGGATCGCCTTGTTCTTGCCGCTCACGAGCGCGAACGGATCGTCAGCCCGATAGGTGCGAATGCCGACCTCGGCGCGCATCGCGTCACCCTCGCACACGAGGCTGCCGACGAGGCGGGGCGCCACCCCGTCGCGCGCCCAGCCCTCGAGGTCGGCACGGGTCACGCCTTCGATGCCGGTCACGGTCACGTCGTCCAACGCGATATCGAGGCCGAGCCCGAAATTGGCGAGGATCAGGAGCTTGGCCGCCGTGTCCCACCCCTGCGTGTCGTTGCGCGGGTCGGCCTCGGCGAAGCCCTTGGCCTGCGCCTCGCGCAGCGCCTCGGCGAAATCGAGCCCGCGCTGCGTCATCGCGTCGAGAAGGAAGTTGGTCGTGGCGTTGAGGATGCCTTCGACCTTCAGCACCGTGCAGCCGAGAAGACTGTGCTGCACGAGGTCTATCGTCGGAAGCGCAGCGGCCGCCGCGCCGCTCATCTTCAGGAGCGCGCCGGAGCGTCTCGCGAGTTCGCGCAAGGGCCGGCCGCTATGGACGAGAGCGCCCTTCGAGATCGCGATGGTATCGCGCCCCTCGGAAAGCGCCGCCGTCAGATAGGCAAGGCCCGGCCCGCCCGTGCGGATGTCCGTCGGCCCGGCCTCGATCAGGATGTCCGCTCCGCTTGTCGCGACGAAGTCCGGCCCGGTGAGGCCGTCCTCCAGCGCGTCGAGGCGGTCGGCCTCGAGCCCGTCGGCATCGAACAGCCCGGCGCGCGAACCGCAGACGGCCACGAGCCGTACATCGGCGCCATGGACGGCGCGATAGCGCTCGCGTCGCTCTAGAAGCAGCTTCGCCGTCGCGCGCCCGACACCGCCGAACCCCGCGACGGCCACCTTCACATCCTGCATCCGCTCGTCCCCTCTTCGCCTCTTACGGCTGCATGACGACTCGGCCGAAGGGCTTGCCCCGCTCGGCGTGCTCATGCGCCTTCGCCGCCTCGGCCAGCGCGAAGCGACGGTCGATCGGCACGTGCAAGGTTCCGGCCGCAACGTCCGCCAGCATCCTGTCCACTGTCGCCGCAACCTGCGGATAGCCGAACTGCGTGCCCATGTAGACCCCGAGCAGCGTCTGGTTCGCCTCCATTGCGGGCCACAGATCCGGATTCAGCGCGCCGCCGCCGGCATTGCCGACGAAGACGAGCCGACCTTCCGGCACGAGCGCCTTGAGCGAGACCGGGAGCGTCGTGCCGACGGGGTCGACCACAAGATCGGCGCCACGGCCCTCGGTCAACTCGCGGACGGCCTCGGCGATATCGTCGCTGCGATGATCGAGAACATGGTCGGCGCCGAGTTCACGAAGCCTTTCCAAGCGGTCTGCGCCGCTGGAGACGGCGATGACGCGACCGCCGCCCGCCTTGGCAAGCTGGATCGTGGCGAGCCCCACGCCGCCGGCCGCCGCCTGTACCAGGACGGTCTCCCCGGCCTTCAGCGCGCCGCGCGCGAAGAGGCAGTGGTGGGCGGTGCCGAAGGAAATCGGCAACGCGGCGGCATCCGCCATGTCGAGGCCCTCCGGCACGAGCCATGTCTGGTGGGCCGGCACGGCGCGCAGGCTGGCATGCGAGCCGGCGAGCGCGAAGCTCGTCACCCGCTCGCCGACCTTTCTCGTCGTAACGCCGGCGCCGGTAGCGACGACCGTGCCGGCAGCCGCGTAACCGACGATATGGCCTGGACCGGGCGGCGGCGCGATGCGCCGATGGATGAGGTCGCCGCCCTCGATCGAGATCGCCTCGACGGCGATCAGCACCTCGCCTTCACCGGGCCGGGCGTCCGGCACATCGGCATATCGCAGGACGTCCGGGCCGCCGTTCCGGTCGTAGATCGCCGCTTTCATGTCGTTCTCCGAGAGTGAGCGAACACTGAAGTCGCCCCCATGTCGTGACGGAGCGCGCTTTCGTCCACCTTGGGCCGCAACTCAGGCCAAGACGGCGCGATCCGCAGTCTGCGCGAGCGACCAGCCCGGATACTCGTTCGGCAGGGCGCTCACAGCGTCGAGCCGTGCCATGTCTTCCTCGTCGAGCGCGATCTCGATGGCCCTGAGGTTCGCCTGAAGCTGCTCCACGCGCTTGGCCCCCACGAGGACGGTCGAGACGACGGGCTGCTTCAGGAGCCAGGCGATCGCGATCTGCGCCGGCTGGCTGTCGTGCTTGTCGGCCACCGCCCGCAGCACCTCGATCAGCGGCTCGCCGCGCACCCGGTCGATCGGCGGGAAGTCCAGATCGGTCTGCCGGCCGCCCGCACCGTCGCCGCCATCCGAATACTTGCCGGTGAGGTAGCCGCCCGCGAGCGGGCTCCACACCATGAGGCCGACGCCCTCCGAGGACAGGAGCGGCGCGATCTCCCGCTCGAGCTCGCGCCCGACCAGCGTGTAGTAGGCCTGCAGCGAGGTGATCGGCGCGAGGTTGCGCGCGCGTGTGATGCCGATCGCCTTCATGATCTGCCAGGCGGCCCAGTTCGACAGCCCGACATAGTTCACGTCGCCGGCCCTCACGAGCGTGTCCAGCGCCTCCAGCGTCTCCTCGATCGGGGTGGCGGGGTCGAAGGCGTGGATCTGGTAGAGGTCGATATGATCGAGCCCGAGGCGCTTCAAGCTGGCTCGTGCCTCCGCGAGAATGTGCCCACGCGAGCCACCGCGCCGGTTCGGCCCCTCGCCCATCGCCGATGCCGCCTTGGTGGCGACCACGACGTCGTCACGTGCCACGCCGAGGTTCTTCAGCGATTGTCCGAGGATTTCCTCGCTGCGGCCATGCGCGTAGATATTGGCCGTGTCGAAGAGGTTGATGCCGGCATCGAGCGCGGCCTTGACCAGGGCGTCGGCCTCCTCCTGGCCAAGCCTGCCGACCTGTCCCCAGATGCCGTCCGTTCCGCCGAAGGTCATGGCGCCGAAGCTGATCTCCGACACGATCAGGCCGGAGTTTCCAAATTTGCGCATACGCATGATGTCTCACCTCAATTGTTCAAAGCTGTTGTCGCGAAGGGTATGGTCAGGCGAGGTTTCGCTGCCGCTCGCCCGTCGCCGCCGCGTGCTCGACAGCAGCGACGAGGCGGCTGTTATGAAGCGCGTGGGCAAAACCCGGCGTCTCGTGGGTTCCGGCCGCCATGTCCCGAGCGAGGGAGGCGTAGACCTCGCCGACATTGATCGCGGCGCCGGCCCAGAAGTCGGCCGCCGTCGGCCCGACGCCCGAGGCGATAGGCGCGTCCGGTGCGTCGAAGCCGACGCTCGCGCTCAAGACGAGGTCGCCAACCTGCACACCGGCGAGATGATGACCGGTGAGCTTCAGCCAGCCGGCCGAGCCGCGGATCTCGAAGGTGAAGTTCGCGTCCTCGGCAGGAACGCCCGCGAGCACCTGTACGGAGACGGGCGCCCCGCTGCGGGTCTTGGCGACGAGATCGACGTGGTCGGCGATCTCGCGGTCCGACAGCCCGCCGGTGTCCACGATCTCGACCTGCGGCCACAAAAGCTCGGTGCGCGCGTCGACTTCGGTGATATCGCCGAGCACCGCCTCGATGACGTCCAGGACGTGGCCGGTGGTGATGGTCAGGAAGCTCGCGCCGGACGCGGCCTTGTTGAAGTAGTCGTAGGAGGCCGGCGACTGCGGACCGTAGCCGAAGGTCGTGGCGCCGACGCGCGCCGACATCGGCCGGCCGATCGCACCCGACGCGACCAGCTCGGCCGCGCGCCGCACCGAGGGATTGTGCCGACCCTGCAGGCCGATCGCCGTGTGCAGCGAACCGGCGGCCGCCGCCATCTCCTCGGTCTCGGCGATGCTCGCCCCAAGCGGGGATTCCGAGTAGACCGCCTTGCCGGCCGCAAGCGCCGCCATCACCAGATCGCGGTGGGCAGGCACCTTCACCGCAACGGTGACGAGGTCGATCGCCTCGTCGCGGATCATCTCGTAGGGGTCCGCGAACCAGCGCTCTGTCCCGAAGGCCTGCGCGGCGGCCTTCGCACTTTCCTCGCGCCGCGTCGCCACGGCCGAGAGAACGAGTAAAGGTTGCGAGGCCAGCGCAGGAACGTGCGAGGCTCCGGCCCAACTTGCCTGAGTGTCCGCCCCGATGATCCCGACGCGAAATTTCCCGTCCGACATGTGTCATGCTCCGGTCTGCCTGCGCCGCGTTCGGCGCCTCGACCTCGAAGCTAGTGATGAGCCCCTCTCCCTCTCTACGCAGATCCGATCACAGGCTGGCTCGCCGCTCTCAACCGGAGCGGATGCCGCGGCGTGGACGCGTTTGAGACGATCGGGCGCGCCGTTGATAGAATACGCATAGCGCCGCGCGCCGAGTGCTGGTGATGTGACGGTCCGCCCGCGCGGCAGCCCGAAGCCCCGAGAAGGAGGGCCGTACCCCATGACGCAACCCCGCTTCGACGACCTCGTCGCGATCATCGAGCGCCATGCGCAGTATGATTACGCGACCGCGATCGAAGGGCTCAAGGTCGGACGCACCGACCTGCCCTCGCAGGCCATGCACTCCCTCTACGAGCCGTCCTTCGGGCTCGTCGCGCGAGGGGTGAAGGAGATGATGATCGGCGAGACGCCGGTGCGCTACGCGGCCGGGGAATCGCTTCTGTGCACGGCCGACGTGCCCGTCACGTCTCAGGTGGCCGAAGCCAGCCCCTCCGCGCCCTATCTCGCCGTACACCTCGAGCTCGACCCCTCCGTCGTCGCGGACCTCCTGCGCGAGCAGGCGGGCGACCTCCCCAAGGCGCCCGCGAGCCTCGTCACCGGCAAGCATCCCCTCTCGCCGGACCTGATCGATCCGATGATCCGCCTCGTCTCGCTGCTCGACAGGCCGCGAGACATCCCGGTGATGGCGCCCCTCATCCGGCGCGAGATCGTCTGGCGGCTCCTGCACAGCGAGCACGGCCCGCTTCTCGCCCAGCTCGCCTTCGCCAACGGCCATGCGGCCCGGATCGGGCGCGCGACCGCCTGGATACGCGACAATTTCAGTGCGGCGCTGAGCATTCCCGAGCTGGCGGACAAGGCGAACATGAGCGTGCCGAGCTTCCACAGGCACTTCAAGGCGGTGACGTCGATGTCGCCGGTGCAGTTCCAGAAGCGTGTGCGGTTGCAGGAGGCGCGCCGCAACCTTTCGGGAGCCGGCACCATCTCGTCCGTCGCCTATGGCGTCGGCTACGAGAGCATATCGCAGTTCAACCGCGACTATCGCCGGCTCTTCAACCTGACGCCGAGCGACGACGCCGCAACCCTGCGGGCGGTGATGCGGCCAGGCTCGACACGCGGTCGACAATCCGCCTCCGCCTGAGACGCAGGGACACCTGACGAGTTCACGGGCCCGATCGAGGGTGCGGACACGGGCGTCTCCGCACCAGAGATAAGCTCGCGAGGCGGCTTAGAGGGCGCTGGCGTAGAGACCGGCCATGCAGATGAGTGCGACCGCGATGCAGGCAAGGCCTGCTTCGATAAGGCGTCGATCCTGGATCATTTCGGGCTCCTTCTCCGGCTCATTCGCCGCGGCCGATCGATCGACCGGCGGCAACGGCCCGCTGGATAGGCCCCACCGAACGGCGAGCACGATTGGACATTTCGTCCAACCCCTCGCACCACACGGCGATCGTCCGGTCCGATCCGCCAACGGTCAGCCGGATGCATGCGGCGTCTGCTCCTGCCTGGAGTATCCCGCTCCGGGCAACCCCTTCGATCCGGTTCATCGCACCGACGAAGCAGGCGACGGAAGGATCGGCAGAGCGTTGGTCAATGTCTCCGCGTGAGGGCGCGCTTCTCCTCTCCGGTGGTTCAGGTTGCGCGCGGCTCCACCGTCGCAAGAGCCGACCGGCTGCTGAGCTGACCTCAAGGCCGTGCGCGCAAGCCGGATGAGGACCACGAGACCGATCTGCGCGTCGATGGAGTTGTAGAGGCTTCTTGCTGACCGCCCACATGTCAGATCCGCTGCTGCGGTCATGACAAGGGTCGCGATCCGTGCCAGATACGCCCGATGAGAAGATTTCGTAGCATTCTGGACGATCGGAGCAGCGCGCTTGCCGTGCTGACGTTGGCCGTCCTGTTGCTGTTTCTTCAGACAGTCGTTTCCAGCGCCATGGGAGTCGCGCAGGTCGCCGCGTCTGGCGGTGGCGACATCGATTTCGTGATCTGTTCTCCACTCTCGCCGGGCGGCGTGGCAAAGGCCGACGACAACGATTCGGACAGGAACGTCCACTGTCCTCTCTGCCGCGTGGCGGACGTCGCAGTGATCCCTGCGGCATTGGACGACGTCGATCTCGGTCCGGCCTATACGCTCGAACTGAACGACGTTCGAACGACGGCGATCGTCGAGGCGTTGATGCCGACGGCCGTCGATCCCGATCTCGTTCCGGATCGAACGGGCCCACCGACGGGACGGGTCTGAGACATCGGTTCGCTCTGCCTTGCCGGCAGAGTTTCGATGTCCGGCAGCTGAATTCTGCTGCCCTCCAATCCCCTGATCGGTACGCTTTCGTAGAGCACTTCGAAGAGCGAGCCAGCGGTTTCGAGTGACATGCAGCGGCGATGGCACACGTATCGCGACCGAACAGGGCTTGGACATCTCCCGTTCGTCAGGCTCGTCCTGAGTTGCGTGGCCTGATCGCCACCGCCTGTCCTTCTCTCTTCCGCCGGGACCAAACCCATGTCCGACTTCACCGCCGAACGGGCGAGCGGCGCATCGCGTTCGCAAGCCTCCACCGATCTCTACCGCGCCGTCTGGCGCTGGCACTTCTACGCGGGTCTCTTCGTCCTGCCCTTCCTCATCACCCTGTCGATCACCGGGGCCCTTTATCTGTTCCGGGACGAGATCGACGCCTTCGTCCATGCCGACCTGAAAAGGGTCGAGGTGCAGCAGGGTGTCGAGCTTTCCTCTCCGTCGCAGATGATCTGGGCGGCGTTATCGGCCCATCCCGGCACGGCGGTGAAGTATACCGACCCGGCAACGCCGGACGCCTCGGCCGAGATTACCATCAACTCGGTCTATGACGGGCGCCTCGCGGTCTACGTGAACCCCTACGACGGGCAGGTCCTTGGCTCGATGGCCGACCGAGGCACCGTCATGTGGACGATCCGCTACCTGCACTCACTGCGCTATTTCGGCCCAGTCGCGCGAGGCGTCATCGAAATCGCCGGCGGCTGGACGATCCTGCTCGTCGGCACCGGCCTCTTCCTCTGGTGGCCGCGGGGGCAGAAGGGCGGCGTCGTCACCGTGCGCGGAGATCGCAGGAAGCGCGTGTTCTGGCGTGACATGCACGCCGTCCTCGGTCTTTTCCTTGGCGGCTTCATCGTCTTCCTTGCGGTGACAGGCATGCCCTGGAGCCAGGTCTGGGGCGGACAGGTGAACCAGTGGGCGAACGGCTCGAACTTCGGCTACCCGTCCGGCGTGCGCGTCGACGTGCCGATGTCCGGTCAGCGCCTGTCGGAGGAGGGACTGACGGCCTGGTCGATGGAACAGGCGCAGATACCGGAGTCGCCGAGCGCGGTCGCGAAGGCACAGCCGATCGGCGTCGACGATGCGGTCCGCACCTTCGAGGACCTCGGGCTGCACCGCGGCTATGCGGTCAACTTGCCCCAAACGCCGACGGGTGTCTTTTCCGCCTCGGTCTATCCGGATGACCTTTCGCAACAGCGCGTCGTCCATCTCGACCAGTATACGGGCGAACCTCTGGTCGACATGAGCTATGCCGACTACGGGCCGATGGGACGCTGGCTGGAGTTCGGCATCAACTTCCACATGGGCCAGCAGTTCGGGCTCGCCAATCAGGTCCTGCTCGTCCTCGTCTGCCTCGGCAACGTCCTTCTCGCCGTTTCGGCCGCGGTGATGTGGTGGAAGCGACGGCCCTCCCGTTCGATGGGTGTGCCGCCGATGCCGAAGGACAAGAGGGTGTTTCGCGGGTTGCTGGCGATCCTGGTCGTCGGCGGGATCGTCTTCCCGCTCGTTGGCGCTTCGCTTCTAGTCATGCTCGCGCTCGACTGGCTGGTCGGCCGGATGAAGAGCGGGTCGTTCCGCCAAGCGACGTCAGGCTGAAAAGGAGGCGATCGGCCTGTTCCGGCGGCTTGGACGCAGGAGCAGGCCCGAGCCTGAATCATGTCTGCCTCAGCGCGGGCATCGCCGGCAGCACCGCTTCGTGCAAGGCACGACCCGCCGAAGAGGTCAGCGCCAGCGGCCGCGATACGTCTGCCGCCTCCTGAATTCTCCCCGCGTCCATGACGACGACGCGCGAGCAGAAGCGCTCGACGAGACGCAGGTCATGGGTGACGAACAGATAGGAGACGCCGGTCTCTCGCCTCAGGGCGTCGAAAAGGTCGATCATCCGGATCTGGAGATGCAGGTCGAGGTTGGACACCGCTTCGTCGAGGACGATCAGCTGCGGCTCCGGCGCAAGCGCGCGGGCGATGCAGACACGTTGCAACTGACCGCCGCTCATCCTGCCCGGGAGCTTGTCGGCATCGCTGCGATCAAGCCCGACCAGACCAAGCAACCGCGCCGTTCTGCTCCTGCATTCGGCACGATCGAGCCGCAAGAGGTGACGAAGCGGCTGTGCGACGATCTCGCCCACCGTCAGGCGCGGATCGACGGCACCGACTGCGTCCTGGAACACCATCTGCACCGAACGGCGGAACGCCCGCAACTCCTCCCTCGAAAGCGCGTCGACCGGTCGGCCTTCGAACAGGACCTCGCCTTCGTCCGGTCTTTCGAGACCGACGAGGAGGCGTGCCAGCGTGCTCTTTCCGCAACCGCTGCGACCGAGAAGCGCCACCGTTTGGCCGGCTGCGATCTCCATGGATACATGGTCGAGAACGGTCTTGCGATTCGATGCGCCGACGAGCGAGAAGGTCCTGTAGGCGTGCGAGACGTTCCGCGCAGTCAGGACGCTCAAGCCGCGAGCTCCGGGTCGTAGAGCGACAGATGCGCCTCAACCAGAGCGCGCGTCGTCGGATGGGAAGGTCTGTGAAAGGCCTTCATCACCGTGTCCTCGTCGACGATGCGGCCGTCCGCCATCACCGACACGCGGTCCGCGAGGCGGGCGACGACGCCCATGTCGTGCGTGACGAGCAATATGCCGAGACCGCGCTCGGCCCTGAGGCGATCGAGGAGATCGAGGATCTCGCGCTGGATGACGAGATCGAGATCCGTGGTCGGCTCATCCGCGAAGAGGAACGGGGCGTCCACCATCAAGGCGAGCGCGATCATCATGCGCCGGAGCATGCCACCGCTCATTTCGAAGGGATGGAGCCGCAGAATGTGCGTCGCATCATCGAGCCCGGCGTCGGCCATCGCCGCACGGGTGATATCGTCCCACTTCGCCTTCGGCACGTTCAGAGCATCGAGCGTCTCGCGCGCATGAGCTCCCATGGTCTTCACGGGGTTGAAGGCACTGCGCGGGTTCTGGAGAATCGTGGCGACGAGGCGACCGCGCATCTCCTCCGGCGACCGCTCCTGGCCCCCGATCGTCACCCGCCCGCACGCACGCCACGCCCCCGGCGGCAGAACGCCGAGAGCACCCGCGCAGGTCAGCGACTTGCCCGAACCGCTGGCACCCACAAGCGCCAGGACCTCGCCTTGGTTGAGAGCCAGGCGAACGCTGTCGACCAACGTCCGGATATCGCCCTGCCGTCTTGTCTGGACGGTCAGCGCCTCGATCTCGAGCCGGTCGGCGGTCAATGGGCGTGCTCCATGCGCAAGGTCGGATCGAGGCGGTCGCGGATGGCGTCGCCGAGAAGATTGAACGCCATCACCGACAGGAAGAGCGCTAGACCCGGCCAGATCATCAGATGCGGCTCGGTCCAGACGAACTGGCGCGCATCGTTCAGCATCACGCCCCATTCGGCCGTCGGCGCCGCGACCCCGAGCCCGAGGAAGGACAGAGCGGAGACATGCAGCATGATGTGGCCGATATCGAGCGTCGCGAGAACGACGAGCTGCGAGAGGGTCGCCGGCAGGAGGTGCGTTGCGAAAATGCGAGCACCGCTCATTCCGGAAAGGCGGGAGGCGAGGATGAAATCGCGGTGCTTCAGCGACAGGACGATGCCGCGCACGATCCGCGCGTACCAGGCCCAGTGCGACAGCGCGATCGCCAGGATCACGTTGACGAGCCCCGTTCCGAGCATGCCGACCATGAACAGCGCGAGGACGAGCGTGGGAAAGGTCAGGAACACGTCGGTGCAGCGCATGATGATCTGATCGGTCCGCCCGCCGATGAAGCCGGACGTGCCGCCGATCACGATACCGAGCGCGAGGATCAGCGAGAGCGTCGCGGCGACGGAGCCGAGCGAGACGCCGGCTCCCACGATCAGTCGCGAGAGGATGTCGCGCCCGAGGTGATCGGTGCCGAGCCAGTGGGTGGCGCTCGGCTCCTGAAGGCGGGCGGCCAGGTTCACGGCGTCCGGATCGTGAGGACTGAGCCACGGGCCGAAGATGGCGGCCGCGATGATGACGAGCGCGAGCAGGAGTCCGATCCGTCCGGTGCGGCCGAGCGCCTGGCGACGGCCTGCTGTCCTCTGGTCTCCGCGCACGACGAGCTCGCTCACTCGACCCCCTCCGCTGACAGACGGATGCGCGGGTCGGCATAGGCGTAGATGATGTCCACGACGAGATTGCAGATCACGAAGATCGCGACCATCAGAAGCGCAAAGCCCTGGATCACGGGATAGTCGCGGTTGAAGATGGCAGCGACCGCGTATCGCCCGATGCCGGGCCAGCCGAAGATGCTTTCGATGATGAGCGTGCCGCCGATCAGCTCGCCGATATGCATGCCCGTCGCGGTGATGATGGGCAGGAGCGCGTTGCGCAGGACGTGACTGCGCTCCACCCGCCGCTCGCCTAGGCCCCTGAGCCTCGCATAGATCACGTGGCGCTGCCCGGCCACCTCGAGCATGGAGGCGCGCAGCATCCGCGCGTTGATGGCGAGCGACATCAGCGAGATGGCGATGGCCGGCATGATGAGATGCGCCCAGCTTCCACGCCCCATGGCCGGGAGCCAGCCGAGATGGACGGAGAAGAAGAGGACCAGCAGGAAGCCGAGCCAGAAATTCGGCATCGACACGCCGACGAAGGCGACGAGGCGAACGATCTGATCCGGCATGCGATCGCGATGACGCGCGGCCCACATGCCGAGCGGGATCGACACGCAGAGTGTGAGCAGAAGGGCGACGCCGGCAAGCTGGAGCGTCGCCGGCAGATAGTGGAGGAGATCCGGGAGCACCGGTCTGCGCGTCGCGTAGGAGACCCCGAAATCGAGCTGAAGCGCCCCCCGGAGCCAGTCTAGATACTGGACGGCGATCGGCCGGTCGAGGCCGAGAAGGATGCGGGCCTCTTCCAGCGCCTGAGGCGTGGGCGGCACGCGCGACAGGCGCAGGTAATCCAATGCCGGATCGCTGGGGCCGAGGCGCAGCAGCAGGAAGATGACCAGCGAGGCGGCGAACAGCATCGGCACGAGAAGCAGGACGCGCCGGAGGACGAAACCCGCCATGCGTCAACGACCCTCGGGTCGGATGTCCTCGAACGGAATGTCGCTCGCCATGGCTCCGAAGGGGATCGCCCCGAGTTCCGGACGGGCGACCGCCATGATGTTGGTGAAGGTGAGCGGCAGATAGACCGCCTCTTCATGAAGCCGCGTCAGGATGTCGGCATAGAGTGCCGTTCGCTCCGCCTCGTCGCTCGTCGTCAGGACCTCGCCGATCTCCGCGTCGATCTCGTCCTTGTCGGCCAGGCCGAGCTGGGCCTGATAGTCGGCGTGGGAGGGCACCCGCATGGAGGAGAAGAAGGCGTGCGGATCGAAGGGCGCGCCCCATGTCTGGTTGAGGATCATGCCGAAGCGACCGTCGCGCTGGCGCGCGTAGACGCTGCTCTCCTCCTCGCCCACAAGCGTGATGCCGATGCCCACCCGCGCGAGATCCGCCTGGATGACTTCGGCGATCGACCGGACCACCGCGTCGGTGCCGAAGTAGTTCAGCTCGATGACGAGCGGCTCGCCATCGCGCTCCCTGACGCCGTCGCCCTGCGCGGCCCAGCCGGCGTCTTCGAGCAGACGCACCGCCCCTTCCGGATCGTAGGCGTAGGGTTCGAGACCGACATCGGCATAGGGCACGCGCGGCGAGAACAAGGCATCTGCGCGCTCCTGCGTGCCGTAGAGAACCGTCGCGATCATCGTATCCTTGTCGATCGCGTGGTTGATCGCCCGCCGCACGGCAAGGTCGCCTGTCGGTCCGCGATCGGTGTTCAGCGCGAAGACGCGCGTCTCGATCGGCTGCGACAGCTCGGTCGTGAACTGGCCCGCCGCCCTGAAGCGCTCGAAGGTATCGGGCGAAATCGGGCCTTCCGTGCCGTAGATCAGGTCGATCTCGCCCGTCTCCATCGCAACGGCGCGGGTGTTCGGATCCGGGATCACCTTGACGTTCACCTCGTCGAAGGCCGGCTCGTCACCCCAATAGGTTTTGTTGCGCCGGAAGAGATCGTGCTCGCCGAGGCGCGTCTCCTGCAAAACCCACGGGCCGGTGCCGATCGGTGCCTCAATCCCGTCCTTCGTGCCGCCGTCGACGAACTGCGACGGCGCGACAAATCGGAAAGGACGCGGCAGGGCGAGTTCCTCGAGGATCGGATAGTAGGCGTCCTTCAATGTCAGGCGCACCGTTCCGGGGTCCAGAGCTTCCGCCGTCTCGATCTGATTGGCGAGTTCCAGCCAGTTGTGCTGCTCCCTCACCGCCAGCACGGCATCGATGTTCGCGACCACCGCCGCGGCGTCGAACGGCTCGCCGTTCGAGAAGGTGACGCCTTCGCGCAGGTGAAAGGTGTACACCCGCCCATCCTCGGAAATCTCCCAGGACTGGGCGAGCCAGGGGGCCAGCGTTCCGTTACGCTGGTATTTGACGAGGGGCTCGTAAACCATGCTCTGGGCGAACATCTGGTTCGGGGAGTAGAGATGCGGATTGAGCGGGCCGACATTCACCGGCCAGGAGAAGTTCAGGCGCTCGGCAGCCGGGCTTGCGGACAGGGAAGCCGAGAGAATGCAGGCCGCAAGAAAGAGGCTGGGGAACGAGCGCACGACCGTGTCCTGAAGCAATCGTTAGTATGACGAAACAGAAAAATCATCATACTCGTAGGCCGTCCAGCCCTTTCCTGCCTTCGACCCCAGGAGCAATCGATTGCAACGCATGACGATCACCATCGACGACGAATTGATGGGCGAGCTCGACCGGATGATCGAGCGCGACGGTTATCCCAACCGGTCCGAGGCGATCCGGGATCTAACAAGGCTGGGCCTGCGGACGGCCGCACAGAAGGCCGGCGAAGTCGGAGAGTGCGTCGGCGTTCTCAGCTACGTCTACGATCACGAGGCACGGGATCTAGCTCGCCGCCTGACGACATCCCATCACCATCACCGCGATATCTCCGTCGCGTCGCTTCATGTCCATCTGGATGCATCTCGGTGTCTGGAAATCAGCGTGCTCAAGGGACAGGGCGACGAGGTGCGACACTTCGCCGACACGATCATCTCGCAGCGTGCCGTCGCCTATGGCGAACTCAAGATCGTTCCGCAGCCGGGCAGCGCGAGGTGAGGTCAGACCGTCGAAGCGGATGGCTTCAATGGCCAAGCGTGATGGGGCGCCGAACCACCACGCGGCGATGGACGGGCTTCACCATTTTTTCGGCGCATCCTGCAACACCACCGTATTGGGGCTGAAGTCCGCGACGGCGTAGCCTTCTTCCATCGAACGGACCTTCGCTTCCGCAACGCCCGTTCTCGCGCCGGTCGATTCACCGGATCGATCGGCCTTAGGCCACCAGCGCGCCGTTCTTCGCATGCTCAAGGGTAAAGGCGATTGGCTCGTTCGAGACCGGCAGAACCTGTTCAGGCGTCGATGTGCTCAAGTCTGATCGGGAGATCGCGGAGGCGTCGTCCGGTGGCGTGGAACACGGCGTTGGAAATGGCTGCCGCGACACCGACGACTCCGATCTCCCCCACACCCTTCACACCCGCACTGTTCACGAGCCGATCTTCCTCCGGGACCATGATCGCCTGCACATCGATGACGTCGGCGTTCACTGGCAGGAGATAATCCGCAAGGTTCGCGTTGATGTAACTCGCGTTCCGTCCGTCGATCTCACTGTGCTCGTGGAGCGCGGACCCGATGCCCCAGATCATGCCGCCGACGAGTTGACCGTGGGCCGTGCGGGGGTTGATGATCCGACCCGCGGCGAAGGCGCCGATAGCGCGCGGCAGACGAATCTCGCGCGTGCGCGCATGGACGCGAACCTCGACGAACTGGGCTCCCAGGGCGAACTGGACGCGATCGGCAAGATGCACGCCACCGTTGGGGCTCGCCGCTCCACGATAGAGGCGTTGGATGCTGTCCGGCGGGTTGCCGGGGGCGCGCGACTCGGCGAATTCCTCGATCGTTCCGATACCTGAAGCCTCCAGCGCCGACAGAACGTCGGAACCGGCTTCGATGCCGAGGCGCCCGCGGATGGCGTCGCATGCGGCCATGATGGCGGGCGCGACGCTGGCCGTCGACGCCGATCCCCCCGCGACGATGGCGGGGGGAAGGTCCGTATCACCGAGCGCGACCGTCACCCGATCGACGGGAACGCCCAGCTCCTCGGCCGCCACCTGAGCCATCATCGTGTACATGCCCTGGCCGAGTTCGTGCCCCGCGCTCGAGACGTGCACCCGCCCGTCCGCCGAGAGCCGGACACGCGCTGCCGAATCGCCGGCATAGGCCGGATAGAAGGCGCCGGCGCATCCCCATCCGACCAGCCAATCACCATCCCGCATCGATCCGGGCTGCGGCGACCGCCCGCCCCATCCGAAGGCCGCGGCAGCCTCGTCGAAGCAGCGCATCAGCGAGCGGCTCGTGTAAGGCAGACCGCCGACCGGCTCGGTCTGCGTATCGTTGACGCGGCGCAACTCGATCGGGTCCATGTCGAGTTCATAGGCAAGCTCGTCCAATGCCGTCTCCAGCGCGAAGGCGTAGGGCATCTCGCCGGGCGCTCGCATGAAGCCGGGGGTCGAGCGATCTGCAGCAACGGCGTTCACCCGCCCCGCGATGTTCGGGCAGGCGTAAAGCCTCGCCGTCATTGACACCCCCGCCATCGCGACCGTGTCGGCACGCGAGGTCAGTTCCCATCCTTCGTGCCGCATCGCCGTGAGCTGGCCGTCACGGTCGGCCCCCAGCTGGACATGGTGCCGGCTCTCGGCCCGATATCCGGAAACGGTGAAACCCTGTTCGCGCGTCGCAACCAGCTTGACAGGACGTCCGAGACGCCGCGCGGCGACCGCCACCAGCGCCGTGCGCTGCGTCAGGAACCCCTTAGCGCCGAATGCACCCCCGACATAGGTACTGATGACACGGATCCGGTCGGCATCGATGCCGAGTTGCTCGGCCAGCCCGAACTTGACGTTGTTCACGTACTGGCTTGGCTCGTAGACGGTCAGCCGATCGCCTTCCCAGACGCATTGCGTGGCGAAGAGCTCCATCGGGTTCTGGTGTTGCGCTGGGGTGGTGTAGAAGGCGTCGATCGTCACCGGCGCCGTATCATAGGCCGCCGCGAAATCCCCCACCGCAAGGGCCATCGGCTCCAGCTCCTGCGGGCTCGCCTGGTCGGAGTTAAGATCCACGGCCAGTGCGCGATGTTCCTCGTAGCTGACGCCGATCCGGTTCGCGGCCTCGCGGGCGGCCTCGTAGGTTTCGGCGAGGACGAGCGCGATCGGCTGTCCCCAATGGGCGATCTCGGCCGAGCCGAGGGGCAGGACCGAATCCGAAGCGTATCCGCCGGCATAGATGGCCGGCACCGGCCGAACCTGACCGCCGATCGTCTCGTGCGTCAGGATGTCGATGACGCCCGGAACCGCTCTTGCTGCTTCGAGATCGAAGCCGCGAATGGTGCCGCGTCCGATCCGGCTCGTATGAAGATAGGCGTGGACGGTCCGCGCGAGCCGCACGTCGCTGGGGTAATTCGCGCCGCCGGTCACCTTCGCGCGCGCCTCGTAGCGCGGAACGGCCTGACCCATGGTTCCGGTCGGTTCTGGAAACAGGGTCTCGCTCATCATCGAATCTCCATCGACGCAGCCTGAAGGAGCGCGCGCACCAGTGCCGCCTGGCCGATCGTGATTTTGAACGCGTTGTGAGATTGGCGAACCGCGCCCCGAAAAGCCACGAGAGCAGCAGCGCGCGCGGCTTCCTCCGTGAGCGGGCGCCCCTGCAATGCGTCTTCGGCTTCCTGCGCTCGCCAGGGAACGGTCGCGAGCCCCCCGAGTGCGATACGCGCCTCGCGAACCATCCCGTCATCGAGATCCAGTCCGACCGCGACCGAGGCTACGGCGAATTCGTAGGATTGCCGATCCCGGATCTTCAGATAGAGCGACCGGCGCGTCCAGGCGGCGGCTGGAACGATGAACTCCGCAATGATTTCGCCGGGCTCCAGGCTCGTCTCGACATGCGGGGTCGCGTCGGGCCGTCGGTGCAGCGAAGCGAAGGCGATGGTGCGGTTGCCTCGGGGGCCGATGATCGCGACCGAGGCGTCGAGAGCGAGGAGAGCCTGCGCGAAGTCGCCCGGGTATGTCGCGATGCAATCCTCGCTCGTGCCCAGAACGGCATGCATGCGGTTCGCGCCATCGCGCGCGGCGCATCCGCTTCCCGGTGTCCGCTTGTTGCAGGCTTCCCAGGAAGGGTTGCGAAAGTAGGCGCAGCGCGTGCGCTGAAGCACGTTGCCGCCGAGGCTCGCCATGTTGCGCAGTTGCGCGCTCGCCGCAAGCCGCAGGCTCTCCGCGATGACCGGGTACTCGGCAGTAACGTCGGGATGCGCGGCCACCTCGGCCATCTTTGCGAAGGCACCGAGGCGCAGCGAAGAACCATCTCGCCGCACGGCGCCGAACTCGCTGGCAAGAGCGCCGAGATCGATGATCCGGTCGGGACGCACGACATCCAGTTTCATCAGGTCGAGAAGCGTCGTGCCGCCTGCGAGGAACGACGCGGACGATAGCGACCCGGCCGCGAGAATGTTCCGCACCTCCAGCATTGCTTCCGGGGTGGATGACGGTCGTGAGTACTGAAAAGGTCGCATGATCAACCCGCCATTTCGTCGCGCGCCTGCGTGACGGCCGCGACGATATTGGGATAGGCGGCGCACCGGCAGATGTTCCCGCTCATGTACTCCCTGATTTCGGACGGCGAGCCGGCGTGGCCTTCCTGGACGCAGCCGATCGCGGACAGGATCTGGCCGGGCGTACAATATCCGCACTGGAAGGCATCGTGGTCGACGAAGGCCTGCTGCATGGGATGCAGGGCGCCTTCCGGAGCAGCCAGGCCCTCGATCGTCGTGACCTCTCTTCGGCCGACCGAAACAGCAAGTGTCAGGCACGAGAGTTCGCGTCGGCCTTCGACGAGGACGGTGCAGGCCCCGCACTGGCCATGGTCGCACCCCTTCTTGACGCCGGTCAGCCCGAGATGTTCGCGAAGTGCGTCCAGAAGAGTTGTCCGGACGTCGACGGCCACTCGGTGCATCCGGTCGTTCACGTGAAGATCGACGTCGACGGGCACACTGTTATCTTGCGCGGCGGAGGCGCGCCCCGTCGTCTGCGACAATGCCTCGCGTGGAAGCAGGGGAACGGTTCCCGTCAGCGCTGATCCGATAAGGAATCGCCGCCGGTTGGGAGAATGGCCGCTCTTTTCGTCTGGATTGTCGCTCATCTCAAACGATCCGTGTGGTAGAGAACTCAATCGAAGTTCTGATGCTGATGTCTGACATCAACACCGAGAGGAACGCAGAGCGCTATGCAGATCCGATCGCAGTTCGATGCGATCCGATCAGCTCGCTTTCGCAAAGCGCTTGAGTGAGTTAGCAGGCCCCGCTCAGCAGCGGTCTGGACGCCGGTGGTAGGACTGCCTTGCCAGAAGCCTGCCTGGGGCCGATCAATCGAGCGCCTGACGCGATCGGGCGACGGAATCGACTGGGTCGTTCCCAGGATCTTCTCGAAGGCATACGGGCTTGCGGGCCTTCGTACCGGCTATGTGATCTGCTCGAGCCCGGACGTGCGCCGGCTGATCGAAGCGGCGAGGTCGCCCTTTCGACGTGAATGCGGCAGCGCAAGTCGCCGCGACGGCCGCGCTCGCACCGTTCTCCCAGACCATGCGACGATCGTCGCCTGAGCGAAGGTGCGTGACGGCCACCGCTCAGTTCCCGAGAATGGCGGGCAGGTTCAGCCCCTTCTCTCGGGCGCAGTCGAGCGCGATGTCGTAGCCGGCATCGGCGTGGCGCATGACGCCCGTCGCCGGATCGTTCCACAGGACGCGCTCCAGGCGCCGCGCGGCATCGTCCGAGCCGTCCGCGCAGATCACCATGCCCGAATGCTGCGAGAAGCCCATGCCGACGCCGCCGCCGTGATGCAGCGAGACCCACGTCGCGCCGGATGCCGTGTTGAGGAGCGCGTTGAGGAGCGGCCAGTCGGAGACCGCGTCCGAGCCGTCCTTCATCGCCTCCGTTTCGCGGTTCGGCGAGGCGACGGAGCCCGAGTCCAGATGATCGCGGCCGATGACGACGGGTGCCTTCAATTCGCCGTTCGCCACCATCTCGTTGAAGGCGAGGCCGAGCTTGTGCCGGTCGCCCAGCCCCACCCAGCAGATGCGGGCCGGCAGGCCCTGGAAGGCGATGCGCTCGCGCGCCATGTCGAGCCAGCGATGCAGGTGATGGTTGTCGGGCAGCAGTTCCTTCACCTTCGCGTCGGTCTTGTAGATGTCCTCCGGGTCGCCCGAGAGCGCGGCCCAGCGGAACGGGCCGACGCCCCGGCAGAAGAGTGGGCGGATATAGGCCGGGACGAAGCCGGGGAAATCGAAGGCGTTCTCCAGCCCCTCGTCCTTTGCGACCTGCCGGATGTTGTTGCCGTAGTCGAGCGTCGGAACGCCGGCCGCGTGGAAGGCGAGCATCGCCTCGACATGGGTGCGCATCGAGGCGCGGGCCGCCTTCTCCACGGCCTTCGGATCGCTCTCGCGCGTCGAACGCCACTCGCCCATCGTCCAACCGGCCGGCAGATAGCCATTGACCGGGTCGTGCGCCGATGTCTGGTCGGTGACGATGTCGGGGCGGATGCCGCGCGCCACCATCTGCGGCAGGATTTCGGCGGCGTTGCCGAGGAGCCCGACGGACTTCGCCTCCCCGGCGGCGGTCCAGCGCTCGATCATCGCCATCGCCTCGTCCAGCGTATCGGCCCGCTCGTCGACATAGCGGGTGCGCAGGCGGAAATCGATGGAATCCGGGTTGCACTCGATCGCGAGGCACGAGGCGCCCGCCATGACGGCGGCCAGCGGCTGCGCGCCGCCCATTCCGCCGAGGCCTGCCGTCAGCACCCACTTGCCCTTGAGATCGCCGCCGTAGTGCTGGCGCCCGGCCTCCACGAAGGTCTCGTAGGTGCCCTGCACGATGCCCTGCGTGCCGATGTAGATCCAGGAGCCCGCGGTCATCTGGCCGTACATGGCCAGCCCCTTCTTATCGAGCTCGTTGAAATGGTCCCAGGTCGCCCAGTGCGGCACGAGGTTGGAATTGGCGATGAGGACGCGCGGCGCGTCCCTGTGGGTGCGGAAGACGCCGACCGGCTTGCCGGACTGGACGAGCAGCGTCTCCTCCTCGGACAGTTCGCGCAGGGCCGATACGATCTTGTCGAAATCGTCCCAGGTGCGGGCCGCGCGCCCGATGCCGCCATAGACGACGAGCTCGTTCGGGTTCTCGGCCACCTCCGGGTCGAGATTGTTCATCAGCATGCGCAGCGGCGCCTCGGTGAGCCAGCTCCTGGCCGAAAGCTCAGGTCCCGTGGCGGCGCGCACGGTGCGCGCGTTGTGACGACGATCGATGAGGGACATTCTTCAGCCTTTCAGCGCGGGCGCCAGCGCCTCGAGGCGCTTGAGGATCGTGGAGAGGATGGTGCGCAGCGGCTCGGCCTTGTGCGCATCGTAGTCGAAGGGCAGCGTCTCGCTGGCGAGGTGCGTCGCCTGCGCCAACTCCATCTGGATCGCGTGGACGCCATCTTGCGGCCGTCCGTAACGGCGCGTCGTCCAGCCGCCGCGGAACCGGCCGTTGAGGACGCTGGTATAGGCCGGCGCGGCGGCGGCGGTGGCCTCGACGACCGATGCCTCCACACGCCGATCGCAGGTCTTGCCGCCGTCCGTCCCGATGTTGAAGTCCGGCAGCCGCCCCTCAAAGAGGAAGGGGATCTGCGAGCGGATGGAGTGGCAGTCGTAGAGGATGGCAACGCCGTGGACGCCGCGCACCCGTTCGATCTCGGCCGCAAGCGCCTCGTGATAGGGCCTGTGGAACGCCTCGATCCGCCGCGCGATCTCGGCCTCGTCGGGTTCCTCACGCCAGATGGCGTTTCCGTCGAAATCCGTCGTCGGCACCACGCCCGTCGTGTTCTGACCGGGATAGAGGCTGACGCCCGAGGGGTCGCGGTTGGCGTCGACGACATAACGATGGAACGTCGCGCGCACGGTGGTGACCTCCGGCAGGAGGCCGTCATAGAGGCGGTGGATGTGCCAGTCGGTGTCGCGAAGGCGTCGGCCCTCTTCGTTCAGCGCCTCGAACACGTCCGGCGGCACGTCCGTGCCGGTGTGCGGCAGGCCGAGAATGACCGGGGACGAACCCCGTCGGATTTCGAACGGGCTCAAGCGACGCTCTCCAGATTCGGCAGGATGTCCGGCGAAACTGTGCCGGCCAGCGCGCCGGAAGCGACGAGATCGCCCGCCGCCGCGAGATCGCCGGCCATGTACCGGTCCTCGTCGAGCGAGGGCACGACGGCGCGGATCGCCGCATGTGCGCGCGCCAGTTCCGGGGACGTCGTCAGCGGCGCGCGGAACTCCAGCCCCTGCGCGGCCGTCAGCGCCTCGATGCCGACGATGCTGGCAAGGTTCTGCGTCATCAGGAGAAGCCGCCGCGCGCCGTGGCAGGCCATCGAGACGTGGTCCTCCTGATTGGCGGAGGTGGGCGTCGAATCGACGCTAGCCGGATGCGCCATCTGCTTGTTCTCGCTCATCAGCGCCGCGGAGGTTACTTCGGCGATCATCATCCCGGAGTTGAGTCCGGGGTTCTTCGCTAGGAACGCCGGCAGGCCGAAGGACAGCGCCGGGTCGACGAGGAGCGCGATGCGGCGCTGCGCGATGGCGCCGATCTCGCAGACCGCGAGCGCGATCTGGTCGGCGGCGAGCGCCACGGGCTCGGCGTGGAAATTGCCGCCCGAGACGACCGAGCCGTCCGAGAGGATCAGCGGATTGTCGGTGACGGCGTTGGCTTCGATAACGAGTGTTGCCGCCGCCTGCCGCAGAAGGTCGAGACAGGCTCCGTCGACCTGCGGCTGGCAGCGGATGCAGTAGGGGTCCTGCACGCGCTCGTCGCCGGTCAGGTGGCTCTCGCGAATCTCAGAACCCTCCAGAAGCGCGCGCAGCGCACCCGCCGCCTCGATCTGCCCGCGATGGCCGCGCAGCGTGTGGATCTCGGGGTGGAACGGCGCAGATGATCCCATCGCCGCATCGGTAGACAGCGCTCCGGTGACGAGCGCGGCCTGCGCGGCGCGATGGGCCCGGAAGAGACCGGCCAGCGCCAGCGCCGTCGAGACCTGCGTGCCGTTGATGAGGGCGAGCCCTTCCTTGGCGGCGAGCGTCACCGGTTCCAGCCCCGCCGCGCGCAGCGCCTCGGCCGCAGGACGGGCCGCGCCGTCGACGCTCACCTCCCCCTCGCCGATCATCGCCGCGGCCATGTGGGCGAGTGGCGCGAGGTCCCCCGAGGCGCCGACGGAACCCTGACCGGGGATCACCGGCAAAAGCCCCTTCTCCAGCATCGCCTCGATCAGTTCCACGACGACGGGCCGCACACCGGACGCGCCGCGCCCGAGCGAGATCAGCTTCGCGGCCATCACGAGCCGCACGATCTCGGGCGCGAGCGGCTCGCCGACGCCGCAGCAATGAGAGAGAATGAGGTTGCGCTGGAGCGTCTCGACGTCGCCGGGCGCGATGCGTACCGAGGCGAGCTTTCCGAAGCCCGTGTTGATGCCGTAGACGGCCGCATCCCCGCCGGCGATCTCGGCGATGCGTTCGGCGCCCGCCGCGACGCGCGCCGCGCAGGATGGGGCGAGCCTCACCGCTTCCGCGCCGCGATAGATGCGCTCCAGCGTGGCGAGCGACACGGCGCCGGGGTCGAGGACGATGGTCATGCGCAAGGCTCCTTCACCAGCGCGTGGAGCGGATTGAACCCGATGCGATAGGAGAGCTCGGCCGGGCTCTCGACGTCCCAGACCGCGATCTCGGCAAGCTTGCCGGGCGAGAGCGTGCCGATCTCGTCCTGCAGGCCGAGGGCGCGCGCTGCCTCGCGCGTCACCCCGGCCAGCGTCTCCTCCGGCGTCATGCGGAAGAGTGTCGCGCCCATGTTCATGGTGAGGAGGAGTGAGGTCAGGGGCGAGGTCCCGGGGTTGCAGTCGGTCGCGAGCGCCATCGGCACCCCGGCCTCGCGCAGCGCCGCCACGGGCGGTGCCACGCTCTCGCGCAGGAAGTAGTAGGCGCCCGGCAGGAGCGTCGCGACCGTGCCGGACTTCGCCAGCGCCGAGACGCCGGCCGGCGACAGATGCTCCAGATGATCGGCCGAAAGCGCGCCGAACTCGGCCGCGAGCACCGCCCCGCCGAGATCGGAAAGCTGCTCGGCGTGCAGCTTCACCGGCAGGCCGAGCCTGCGCGCGTGGCTGAAGACGCGCCGCGTCTCCTCAATGGAGAAGGCGATCCCCTCGCAGAACGCGTCGACGGCGTCGATCAGCCCCTCGGCCGCGCCCTTCTCCATGCCCGGCAACACCACTTCAGCGATGTATTCGTCCGCGCGGCCCTTGTATTCGGGTGGCAGCGCGTGGGCCGCGAGCCACGAGGTGCGCACGCGCACCCCTCGTTCGGCCCCGAGGCGCCGCGCCACGCGCAGCATCTTGAGCTCGTCTTCGATCGTCAGCCCGTAGCCGGACTTGATCTCGACCGTCGAAACGCCCTCTGCCAGAAGCGCGTCGAGCCGGCGCGCGGCGCTTTCGAAAAGCGCGTCCTCGCTGGCGGCGCGCGTCGCCTTCACCGAAGAGACGATACCGCCGCCGGCCCGCGCGATCTCCTCGTAGGCGGCGCCGTTGAGCCGCATCTCGAACTCGCGCGCCCGGTCTCCGCCGAAGACGAGATGGGTGTGGCAGTCAATCAGCGCCGGCGTCGCGAGCCTCCCGTCGAAACCCTCCGCGCGGACACAGCGCCAGTCGTCAGTGAGATCGGCGGCACGCCCGGCAAAGGCGATCCGGCCGTCCTCGATCGCGATCGCGCCACCCTCTACGAGCCCGTATGGTGCGCCGCCCGGCTCCATCGTGGCCAGCGTCAGATCGGTCAGAAGGCGTCGAGCCACAGGGGTCCTCCGTATCGGTTGAGCCCGAACGCTATTATGTATAGACATATACTGTCAATTGCGGTGTCCGAGGACCAAGCCTATGCGTATCAAGGCCGAACAGGCGCTTCTTCCCGATGGCTGGGCGCAGGACGTGGTTGTCGAGACCGGTGCTGACGGACGGATCGCAAGCGTATCGAAAAGTGCAGACCCGGCAGCAGACATCACCGTGCCAGCGCTTCTGCCGGCCCTTTCCAATCTTCATAGCCACACGTTCCAGCGCGCCATGGCCGGGCTGACGGAAACGCGCGGGCCAGAGGGGCGCGACAGCTTCTGGACCTGGCGCGTCCTGATGTACCGTTTCCTCGACGTGCTGACCCCCGACGAGATCGAAGCGATTGCGGCCTTCGCCTTCACCGAGATGCTGGAGGCCGGCTTCGGCGCGGTCGCCGAGTTCCACTATCTGCACCACGCACCGAGCGGCCTGCCCTATGACGACCTCGGCGAACTGGCCGGACGCATCGCCGCGGCCGCCGGCCAGACCGGCATCGGTCTCACGCTCCTGCCCGTCCACTACCGCACCGGCGGGCTCGACGGGCGCGCGCTAGCGGGTGGTCAGCGCCGTTTCGGCAACGATCTCGACCGCTTCGTCAAGCTCGTCGAGCGCTCGCGCGAGATCCTGAAGGCGCTTCCCTTCGACACGCATATGGGCCTTGCGCCGCACTCGCTGCGAGCCGCTCCCGCCGAGGACATCGCGGCTCTGGAAAAGCTTCTACCGGACGCCCCCTTCCACCTTCATGCCGCCGAGCAGGAAGCCGAGATCGAGGAGGTCCTCGCCGCAACCGGGCGGCGACCGGTCGAATGGCTGATGGACAATTTCGAGGTCGGCCCGCGCTGGTGCCTCATCCACGCGACACACATGACAGGCGAGGAGACGAGCCGCCTTGCACGCTCGGGCGCCGTCGCGGGCCTGTGCCCCGTCACCGAGGGCAATCTCGGCGACGGCATCTTCGAGGGCGTCGCCTTTCTCGAAGAGGGCGGGCATTTCGGCGTCGGCTCGGACTCCAACATCCGCATCACCGCAGGCGAGGAGCTGCGCCAGCTCGAATATTCCCAGCGCCTCAAGCACAAGGGCCGCGCCGTTCTCGCAGAACCCGGCGGCTCCGTCGGCCGGCGCCTCTACGACGGCGCGCTGAAGGGCGGCACGCGTGCGCTCGGACGCGAAAGCGGCGCGATCCGTGAGGGCGCGCTCGCCGATCTCGTGGCGCTCGACCCGGCGCGCTTCGCCGGCTCGGGCAAGGACGACGGCCTTTTGAACGGCTGGATCTTCACGGGCGACGACCGGGCCGTGACGGACGTCTGGTCGGCCGGCCGCCATGTCGTGATGGGTGGCCGTCACCTCTACCGCGATGCGATCGCCGCGCGCTACCGCGCCGTTCTCGCAGATGTCATGGGCCGCCTGTGAAGCCGGCGTCCCGCTCCTCCTTCCGCGCGATCAAGGACGAGATCGCCCGGCGCATCGGCGAGCGCGAGTGGCGGCCGGGCGCGCTCATTCCGGGCGAGGAAGCGCTGGCGGCCGAGTTCGGCGCCGCGCGCGCCACCGTCAATCGCGCCTTGCAGGAACTGGCGCGCGCCGGGCTGATCGAGCGCAAGCGCAAGGTCGGCTCGCGCGTCGCCACCCATCCGGTGCGTGAGGCGCGCTTCGCGATCCCGATCGTCGCGGCCGAAATCGCCGCGTCCGGCGCCGCCTATCGCTATGCACTTCTGTCGCGTGACGAACGCGCCGCCGGCGACGAGGATGCGGCCCGGCTCGGCGTCGAGCCGGGTGAGACGGTGCTGCATCTCAAATGCCTGCACTTCGCCGACGAGCGGCCCTATCAGTTCGAGGATCGGCTGATCAATCCGGCCGCAGCACCCCGCGCGCTCAGCGAAAGCTTCGAGACGCAGGGGCCGAACGAGTGGCTGGTCGCCGCAGCCCCCTTCTCGCGCGCCGAGTTCGCCTTTCTTGCCGCGCTTCCGAACGCGGAAGAGGCCGAGCGGCTGAACGTCTCGCCCGCCGCGCCGGTCTTCGTCGGCGAGCGCCGAACCTGGCTGCTCGCCCGGCCGATCACCTATGTGCGCATGGTGCATCCGCAGACGCACCGCCTGCGCACGGAGCTCTAGGCCTTGTCCGTCTCAATCTCGTTGAAGGCGGCAGGATCTTTCGGCCCGCCGACAAGCCCCTGTATTTCCCGCTCGTCGAGCGTTTCCTTTTCGAGCAGGAGGCGGGCGGTCCGCTCCAGCGTGTCGCGGCGTTCCGTGAGCAGGTCGATCGTACGGTCGAAGGTCTCGTCCACGATGCGGCGCACCTCCTCATCCACGGCGGCGGCGGTTTCGTCGGAATAGCCGCGCTCCTGCGGGCCGTAATACGGCTGGTCGGTGGCCAGGAAGGAGCGACGGTCCTGCTCCAGTGCGACATGGCCGAGCTTCTCCGACATGCCGTAGCGGGTGACGATGGCGCGGGCGATGTCGGTGACCTTGACGAGGTCGTCCGCGGCGCCGGTGGAGAGATGGCCGAACACGATCTTCTCCGCCGCGCGGCCACCGAGGAGCACCGCCATCTTGTTCTCCAGTTCCTCGCGCGTCATGAGGAAGCGGTCCTCGGTCGGTCGCTGGATGGTGTAGCCCAGCGCGCCGATGCCGCGCGGGATGATCGAGACCTTGTGCACCGGATCGACGCCCGGCAGCGCCATGGCGACGAGCGCATGCCCCATCTCATGATAGGCGACGATCTCGCGCTCCCTCGGATTGAGCAGCCGGTTGCGCTTCTCGAGGCCGGCGACGATGCGCTCCACCGCGTTGTTGAAGTCGTCCATGGTCACGGCGTCCGCCCTGCGGCGGGTCGCAAGCAGCGTCGCCTCGTTGACGAGGTTGGCGAGGTCCGCCCCGGTGAAGCCGGGGGTGAGCGCCGCTATCTTCTCGGGCTCGACGTCCCGGGCGAGCTTGGCCTTCTTGAGATGCACACCGAGGATCTGCACACGGCCGGTCTTGTCCGGCCGGTCGACCAGCACCTGGCGGTCGAAGCGGCCGGCGCGCAGCAGCGCCGGGTCGAGGATCTCGGGCCGGTTGGTGGCGGCCAGCAGCACGAGGCCCGTCGAGGAATCGAAACCGTCCAGCTCCACCAAGAGCTGGTTCAGCGTCTGCTCCTTTTCGTCGTGGCCGCCGGCCATCGGTCCGATGCCGCGGGCGCGCCCCAGGGCATCGAGCTCGTCGATGAAGATGATGGCCGGGGCTTTGGCCCGCGCCTGCTCGAAGAGATCGCGCACCCGCGCGGCGCCGACACCCACGAACATTTCCACGAATTCGGAGCCGGAGATGGAGAAGAAGGGAACACCGGCCTCGCCGGCCACGGCCTTGGAGAGCAGCGTCTTGCCGGTGCCGGGAGGGCCGACGAGCAGGATGCCTTTCGGCATCCGCCCGCCCAAGCGGCCGTAGCCTTGCGGGTCCTTGAGGAAGTCGACGATCTCCTTGAGTTCGTCCTTGGCTTCGTCAACGCCCGCAACATCCGAGAAGGTCACGCCGGTATCCGACTGGACATAGACCTTCGCCTTGGACTTGCCGATCTGCATCAATCCGCCGCCGATGCCGCCGCCCATGCGCCGGAGCATGAAGATCCAGATGCCGATAAACAGCGCCACCGGAACGACCCAGGAGAGGAGGTCGCGCAGGAAGGTGCTCTCGATCTGCCCCGTGACAACGACACCGTGTTCCTGGAGTTGCCGCGCCAGGTCGGGTTCGACACGGGTGGTGACGAACATCGGCCGGCCGTCGACGGGCTCCCTGAACCGCCCCTGGATGAAGCGATCCGACACTGCCACGTCGGCGATCTGGCCCTGCTCGAGATAGGTCTCGAACTGGCTATAGGGAATTTGAGCCACCTGCGTGGCCGTGGTGAACAGATACTGGAAGGCCATCAGGATGAAGAAGGCGGCGATCCAGTACCAGATGTTGAACTGCGTCTTGTTGTTCACGTCCATCGTGCCCCCGCTCCGTTATCGCACGACCAGCAGAAGCCGGGCGCCGTTGCGGATGATCTCCAGCGCCAGTGCGGGCCTCTGGCCCGCGATCGCGCGTCGCAGTTCGGCCAGCGACGAGACCGGTGACCGGTTCACCGTCACGATCATGTCGCCCTGTCGGAGGCCGTTTCGCGCCGCCGGGCTGCCGGGCAGGATGCTTTCAACCACGATGCCCGCAGCGCCGGCCTGCTGCGCCTCGCCGGGTGAAGCATTCCTCATCCGGGCCCCATCCAGCGGCGTGGCGGACAGGTCGGCGGACGCGCCGGGATCTCCAGCAATGGTGACGTCGATGGTCTCCTCGGCATCGCCGCGCCGGATCGTCAGGCCGACAACGCTGCCCGCAGGCGTGAGGCCGATGCGGTTTCGCAGATCCGTTGCGCTCCGCACGGGATGTCCGTCGACGGCGGTGACCACATCACCCACTTGCAGTCCGGCTTCTTCGGCCGGCGAGCCGGGTTCGATATTGCCGATCACCGCTCCGCGGATCTCCCCGAGCCCGAGCGCCTCTGCCAGGTCCGGCGTCAGATCCTGGATGCCGATACCCAGCCTGCCGCGCTGGACCTCGCCGTGCTCGATCAACTGGTTCATGACGGACACCGCCATGTTGCTCGGCACCGCGAAGCCGATGCCGATATTGCCTCCGGCGGGTGTGAGGATCGCCGTGTTGATGCCGATGAGCCTGCCATCCAGCGTGACCAGCGCACCACCGGAATTTCCCGGGTTGATGGAAGCGTCCGTCTGGATGAAATCCTCGTAGCCGTCATTGCTCATGCCGCTGCGGCCGAGCGCGCTGACAATACCGGAGGTCACCGTCTGCCCAAGGCCGAACGGATTGCCGATGGCGACCACGTAGTCGCCGACCTTGAGGCGGTTCGAATCGCCGATCTCCAGCGCAGCGAGATTGCTGCCTTCGATCTTCAGAAGGGCGATGTCCGTTGCCTGGTCCGAGCCGACGAGTTCGGCGCTCATACTGCGCCCATCCTTCAGCGTGACGGTGATCTCGCGCGCGTTCGCCACCACGTGATGGTTGGTGAGCACGTGGCCTTCGGCCGCATCGACGATCACGCCGGAACCGGCGCTCATGCGCTGCCGCGGCGGGGACGCGTCGGGAAGGTCGAAGAAGCGTCGGAAGTACGGGTCGTTGTAGAGCGGATTGGACGTGCCGGGCGTTTGCGAAACGACCGAGATGTTGACCACGGCGGGCGTGACCCGTTCCAGCACGGGGGCAAGGGTGGGAAGCTCTCCCGCGATACCCGGCACGGTCTGCCCCACAGCGGCGAACGGCAGCCCTCCCGCCAAAGCAAAAGCTGCACACAACGCGATGACGGCGGGGCGCAGGGCTGGGATCTTCCTGAACATGAGCGATCTCCGTTTGACCAGACGGTTGCTTCCTCCTTTCCGCCTGGCGTCGGACGGAGGCGTAAAAGACGGCCCGGCGGAGAGGCCGGGCCGGTTACGAAATCATGCTGTCGAGAGTGGACGGTTCGTCGTGAACCACAGGCTGGTCGCTGCGATGATGACGACCGCGAGGCCGGCGATCACATGGGCCCACATCGGGGCGGCGACGGCCTGGAAACCGAGGGCCCACGGTGCGATCACCGTCCAGAGGCCAAGCCCGAGATTGGCCCATTCCTCGACCTCATGGAACGCGAAGAGTGCAGCAATCGCGATCAGGGTAATGGCGGCCCCGCCGACCCAGGCATTCCACGCAGCATAGGTTTCGGCCGCGTATCCAAGATACCAGGGCGACAGCAAAAGACCGAGACCGGCGACCACATTCACGCTGTCGAGCACGGCCCGCTTATCGGAAGACTGAGAGTTCAGCATCGTTCCGTTCCTCCTTGTCGGTTGGGCTGCGTCAGCAATGGACCGTCTCCCGCGAGGGGAAGGCGGATGCGGCGGCAACAGCCTCGCTCGAGCCGCCGCAAAGCCGGGGAACGGAATCGGCAGGCGGAAGAGATGGCCTTCCGCCCTGTCCGCCAGAAACGCTGCGAGCTCGCTAGGCGCGAACATGCCCGCTGCGATCTCATACAGCGCCACCTCCCTCGCGCCGGCATCGCTCTTGTCGAGCCTCGGCTCGACACCGCGACCGAGCGCCCGGCTGCGTGCGGCAGCGGCAAGCGTCAGCGCAAACCGGTTGGGCAGAACCTTCTGGCAATCAAAGACGACATACGGATCCATCTCTTCACCTCATGCCGCCATTCGCGTGCCCGAATCGTTCCGATCGGCAGCCTCGCGTTCCAGCGTGAGCAGCGCCTGCTCGACCTCGCCGAGGCGTGTGGGCCGGCCGTTTTCAGGCATCCCTTCGCTGGTCGCCTGATCCATCAGGTACTCCGTCCACGCCCAGTTCATGAGGAGCGATCGCTTGGCCTCCAGCGTCAGCGCCGGGTCGCGGACCACGGCCATGGGCGTTGGCCAGCTTTCCGGACCGGAGGGATCGTTGCGGTTCGCCGCGCCATTGAGGGCGCGACCGTAACGTTCCTGGAGATCCGAAAGCCCGAGCCGCTCGAGCGTCGCGTCGCAGAAGGCAGGCGTCGAACCGCCGCTGCGTGCGGGCGTCCCGCCAGCGCGTTCGCTGCCGCCGCTTCTGCCCTGCGCGCCCGCGGTCTGGATGACATAGGCAAGGCCCTGCCGCTCCGCGTAGCGGACGGCCGACTTGAGCGTCGGAAAGCGCAGCTCGATCTGGGTCAGCGTATCGTCACCGCCCGTGTAGCCCATGAGCGGTTCAATGAAGGGCGCGGTGAGTCGCTCGAAGACCAGGCGCCAGCCCTTGGTGCGCGCCTTGCCTGAAGTCGTCACCGCGCGCGAGGGCTTGAAGATGCGCGCGACCGCACCGTCCGGGAAGGCCCGGCGTACCAGCGAAAGAGGCGTGTGCCGGTTGTCGTTGGAAGGCGTTGCGTGCGGGACATGCGGTTTCGTGGTTTCGTGTACGTGTGTGAAACTGTCCATCATTTCCATCCCTCCCTTTATGCGGCGAAGGATACCGTCGGCGGCCGCCAGATGGCCCACCGCCGACGGCCCGCCCCGGGTCAGCTCTTGATGGCGATGCGCTTGACCTGCGACTGTGCCTTCTCGCTCTTGGGCAGCGTCACGGTCAGGACGCCGTTCTTGAACCGGGCGTCGACCTTGTCCTCCTGGACCTCGTAGCCGAGCGGAATGCGACGCTCGAAGCGGCCGTAGAAGCGCTCGGAGAACTGCTTCTCCTTGTCCTCCGTTTCCGACCGTTTCTCGCCCTTCAGGGTCAGCACGCCGTCATTGAGCAGGACCTCGATGTCCCTCTCCTCCAGGCCGGGCACCTCGGCCGTCAACTTGATTTCCTTCTCGCCATCGGAAATCTCGACGGTCGGCCAGTCTCGGCCGAAACCCGCCAAGCTGCCGACGGACGGCAGGCCCGAGCCGAAGCCGCGGAAGACGTCATCGAACAGGCGGTTCACTTCACGGTGCAGCGACAGGAACGGGTCGCGATCGCTTTCGCGAAACGCTCGGGGCCTGATTGCCATTGCTTCGGCCCCAGGGGATCAGATCACGGACACTCATTGTTTCTCTCCTTTCCGTTCATTCGATAGGCAAAGCTTTCCTGCCGGCGCCGGGCGGTGCCCGACGCCGTGCGCGGAGTGCGCTGGTGGAAGGGCCTTAAGCGGCCTGCTGCTCAGCCTCGATCTGCTTCGTCTCGATCTCGTGCGACGCCTCGCCGGCCGCGATCTCGATCCGGCGCGGCTTCATCTCTTCCGGAATCTCGCGCTTGAGATCGATCGTCAGCAGACCGTTGACGAGGCGGGCATTCACGACCTTGACGTGGTCGGCCAGCTCGAAGCGACGCTGGAAAGCGCGCCCGGCAATGCCGCGATGCAGATACTGGTCGTTGTCCTCGTCGGCTTTCTGACCGGACACCAAAAGCATATTCTGCTCCTGGGTGAGGGTCAGTTCGTCCTGGCCGAAGCCGGCTACCGCCATGGTGATGCGGTAGTCGTCATCGCCAAGCTTGGCGATGTCATAAGGGGGCCAGTTGTCGATACTCTCGACGCGGCTCGCAGCCTCGAGCGCGTTCAGCATCCGGTCAAAGCCGACGCTCGACCTGAATAAAGGAGAAAAATCGAAAGTGGTTCTCATAGCCACATCCTCCGTTGAGCAACATGGTACAAGTTCTCGTGCCGCCGGATGCTGTCGCATCCACTCGGCATCCCGACCCCGAAAGGGCGTCAGGCGGCAGCGATTTAGTTTCAGCCAATTTGCGGTTCAAGGCCCCCCTCAGACGAAAGTTATAAGACGAGTTGCAGCAGTCCCCGACGTGTTCGTCGAGCCGATCGCCTCGAAACTCTTCCCAAAAAATCCGGGCGTCGCACCGACCCCTCGTCCGGATCACTGCGCTGAAGGGCGAACCGAGCGGGCCAACGCTGCGTTCGATCTGGCCCCGTCGCAGGGAACCAACCCCGGCGCAGTCGATCCCCCGAAAAAGTTGAAGCGTTCGCGCGGGTGATGAACGAATTTCTGAGGCAGAGCGACGTATTGGCGCTGAAAACCGCCCTGTGATCGTTCCTCGGCAGTGTCGGCGGCAGCGACAAGACTATCCGGATCACCGGCAGCAGGGAGCCCTCGTTGCGGCCGTCACCGGACAGGATCCTCCGCGTCTCAATGTTCGTGGTTCTGTACTGAAATGGCGCACCCGACAGGATTCGAACCTGTGACCTCTGCCTTCGGAGGGCAGCGCTCTATCCAGCTGAGCTACGGGTGCCGAATGCGGCTGGCGCATCCGCGTGGGATCGGCAGCGCAGCCGAACGTCACGCAGTCTGTTCCTAGCCGATCACCGTCCGCCAGGCAACGGCCCGGAGCCAGGCCCGGCCGTCGACCACACAACTCCGCGCACCCCGGCAGCTTGCAGTCTGCCGAAAAGCTGCGAACCAGCCGAGCCCGCGGAGATGACCGCCGAGGCGGCTCGCACGCATCACGTCACCGCCTCTCGACAAAGAGAAAGGCCCGCGACATCCCTGCCGCGGGCCTTTCGATCGTGAGGTGCCTGCGGGCCCGAAGGCGCGCCGGCAAAAGGCTTACTCGCCCTCGCGGTTCTTCAGAGCCGCGCCGAGGATGTCGCCGAGCGAGGCGCCCGAGTCGGTCGAGCCGTACTGGGCAACCGCTTCCTTCTCTTCCGCGATCTGCAGCGCCTTGATCGACACGCCGACGCGGTGCGCCTTCTTGTCGAACTGCGTGATGCGCGCGTCGACCTTCTGGCCGACCGAGAACTTCTCGGGGCGCTGGTCGTCGCGGTCGCGGGCAAGGTCCGCGCGGCGGATGAAGGAGGTGAGGTCGGTATCGACGATCTTCACCTCGAGGCCGCCGTCGGTCACGCCCGTCACTTCGCAGGTGACGATCGCGCCGCGACGCAGCTCGCCCGCCTCGGCAGCGTTGACGAACGGATCGCCGCCCACCTGCTTCATGCCGAGCGAGATGCGCTCCTTGTCGACATCGACGTCGAGGACCTGCGCCTTGACCATGTCGCCCTTGTTGAACTCCTCGATGACCTGCTCGCCCGGACGGTTCCAGTCGAGGTCGGAGAGGTGGACCATGCCGTCCACGTCGCCGTCGAGGCCGATGAAGAGGCCGAACTCGGTCTTGTTCTTGACCTCGCCCTCGACGATCGTGCCCACCGGGAACATGTCGCGGAACGACTCCCACGGGTTGGCGAGCGTCTGCTTGAGGCCGAGAGAGATGCGGCGCTTAACCGGATCGACCTCGAGCACGACCACTTCGACTTCCTGCGAGGTCGAGAGGATCTTGCCCGGATGGACGTTCTTCTTGGTCCAGCTCATCTCGGAGACGTGGATCAGGCCCTCGATGCCCGGCTCCAGCTCCACGAAGGCGCCGTAGTCGGTGATGTTGGTGACGCGGCCGGTGACCTTCACGCCCATCGGGTACTTGACCCCGATGCCTTCCCAGGGGTCGGCCTCGAGCTGCTTCATGCCCAGCGAGATGCGGTGCGTCTCCTGGTTGATGCGGATGATCTGGACCTTCACCGTCTGGCCGATCTGCAGGATCTCGGTCGGATGGTTGACGCGGCGCCAGGCCATGTCGGTCACGTGCAGCAGGCCGTCGATGCCACCGAGGTCGACGAAGGCGCCGTAGTCGGTGATGTTCTTGACGATACCCTCGACGACCTGACCCTCTTCGAGGTTCTGGACGATCTCGGAGCGCTGCTCGGCGCGGCTCTCTTCGAGGACGGTGCGACGCGAGACGACGATGTTGCCGCGACGCTTGTCCATCTTGAGGATCTGGAAGGGCTGCGGCGTGTTCATCAGCGGGCCGACGTCGCGGATCGGGCGGATGTCGACCTGGCTGCGCGGCAGGAACGCCACAGCGCCGTCGAGGTCGACCGTGAAGCCGCCCTTGACCTGGTTGAAGATCTGGCCTTCGACCTTCTCGCCGGCGTTGAACTTGACCTCGAGCTTGACCCAGCTCTCCTCGCGGCGCGCCTTGTCGCGCGACAGGACGGCCTCGCCCAGCGCGTTCTCGATGCGCTCGACATAGATGTCGACGACATCACCGACCTTCAGGGTGCTCTCGCCGCCCTTCTGGCCGAATTCCTTGAGGGCGACGCGGCCCTCGACCTTCAGGCCGGCGTCGATGACGGCCATGTCCTTCTCGATCGCGACGACCGTTCCCTTGACGACGGCGCCTTCGGCGACGTCATGCTCGTGGAAGGAGGCCTCGAGAAGCGCGGCGAAATCGTCGCGTGAAACTGCTGCGTTGGACATTCGTTCTCCTTGGAACCCGGCGCCCCGTCCTCATGGGGCCGCCCGGGTCGCCGCGCCGGCTGGGTTCGTGTTTCGGGCCTGCCTTCGCGGGGACCAGCCCGGCCTCGAAACGAGGCTCGGGCGACGCTTGCGCCATCGAAGGCGCTTAAGCGTTCGGCGCGGATGGACCGCCGCAGGCAGGAAATGCAATCTTCGTCAGGAGCCCCGGCCGGCGCGATGGGATTTCCCGGCTGTGCCGGAAGACGCGCGAGGGATCAGGCTCCGCCCCGTTCGGCCAGGACGCGATCGACAAGATCGCAGGCCGCCCGGAAGGCCGTTTCTATATCCATTTCGCTGGTGTCGAGCAAGTGCGCGTCGGGGGCGGCCTTCAGCGGCGCCTCCGCACGGCCGGCATCGCGCCGGTCCCGCTCGCGCACTTCCGCAAGGATCGTCTCGTAGTCGACGTCCCGGCCCTTGGCGGCCAGCTCGTCGGTGCGCCGGCGCGCGCGCACTTCGGGGCTGGCGGTGACGAAGAACTTCACTTGCGCGTGCGGGCAGATCACCGTGCCGATGTCCCGCCCGTCGAGGACGGCGCCCTCCGGCCTTGCCGCGAAACCCCGCTGGAAGGCGACGAGCGCGGCGCGCACCGGCGGGTGGACCGCGATGCGCGAGGCGAGTTCGCCGGCTTCCCGCCCGCGCAGCGAGCCGTCGTCGAGGGCGCTTGGTTCAAGCGCCCGCGCCACCGCACCGGCCGCCTGCGGATCGTCGAGGTCGATGCCCGCTTCAGCCGCGCGGCGCCCGACGGCGCGGTAGAGAAGGCCGGTGTCGAGATAGGGCAGCGCGTAGTGGACCGCGAGACGCTTGGCGAGCGTGCCTTTGCCGGCGGCCGCGGGCCCGTCGATCGCGATGGTCAGGGCAGCAGCAGTGGGCTTGGCGGTCGGTAGAGCTTTCATGGCGGTCCTGTCGGGCGTCTCGCCCATGCGGTGTTTCAGCGGCGCGTCCCAGCCCAGCCGGTCGAGGATGACGAGGACGATCGCAAGGAAGCTGCCGATCACGAAGGGGATCGAGAGGAAGAACAGGAAGAGCGCGCCATAGCCCAGAAGCGTCAGCAGCCCTACGACCGCATCCGCCACGCCGTTCCCGGTCTCCACGCTCGCCGGCAAGGGTTGGCCCGCCTCGAGACCGTACAGCGCCAGGACGAGGGCGAGTTCGCGGCCGCGCTCCAGCGCAATGTCGGCGAGCGCCAGGGCGAGAGACAGCGCCATGAGGACGGGCGGCCATGTCATCGACAGGATCGTCGCTGCGAGGCCGCGCCCGCTCTCGCCCATCGCCGCCTTGTGTCGCCGCGCCTTGCGCAGGCCGTAGACCGCGGCCAGCGGCAGGAGCAGCGCGAGGACCACCAGGGTGCCCCGATCGGCGAGGGCCAGCAGGGCGATGCCGACCCCCATCGACAGGAACAGCCAGACGAGCGCCAGAAGCAGCGCAATCCAGAGGAGCCGCGCGGTCCGCACGCTTGGGCGCCTCAGATGGAAGGCCCCCGCGACGAGCGCCAGGGCGAGGATCGCCAGAAGCGCGAACTGGAGCCCGGCCCCGATGACGGCGAGGCCGAAGAGGCTGTCCCCGTCGAACCTCAGCACCGCGCGCCGTCCGGGGTCTGGGCCGCGCTCAACCCGCGACGGGCTCCAGCGTGCCGCCGAGCTCGCTCACGAGGCCGGTGAATTCGGGAAAGCTCGTCGCGATCATCGCCGCGTCGTCCACGCTCACCGGCTCGGGCGTGGCGAGCCCCAGAACGAGGAAGCTCATGGCGATGCGATGGTCGAGATGCGTCGCGACCGTGCCGCCGCCATAGCCCTTCCCGTCCGGCCGCCCGGTCACGGTCAGCCAGTCCTCGCCCTCCTCGTGCGTCACGCCGTTGGCTGCGAGCCCAGCGGCGACGGCGGCGAGGCGATCGCTCTCCTTGACGCGCAGCTCGTCCAGCCCCTCCATCCGCGTCTCCCCTTCCGCAAAGGCGGCGGCGACGGCCAGCACCGGATATTCGTCGATCATCGAGGGCGCGCGCTCGGCCGGCACGTCGACGCCGCGCAGCGCGCTGTGGCGCACGCGAAGGTCCGCGACGTCCTCGCCACCGGAGACGCGCCGGTTCAGGATCTCGATCGAGGCGCCCATCTCGATCAGCGTTTCGATCAGCCCCGTGCGCGTCGGGTTCATCAGGGCGTTCTCGATCGTCACGTCCGAGCCCGGCACGATCAGCGCGGCGACGACGAGGAAGGCCGCCGAGGACGGATCGCCCGGAACGGCGAAGTCGGAGACACCGGAAAGTCTGCCCTGCCCTTCGAGGCGGATGGTGCGCACGCTAGCCGCGTCCGTCTCCACGCTCAGCGCCGCGCCGAAGCCCTGCAGCATCTTCTCGGTGTGATCGCGCGTCATCACCGGCTCGATCACGGTGGTCACGCCCGGCGCGTTGAGGCCCGCCAGCAGCACCGCCGATTTCACCTGCGCAGAGGCCATGGGCACGCGATACTCGATCGGGGCGGCGGCGCGCGGGCCCTGCAGCGTCAGCGGCAGGCGCCCTTTGGAGCGCGAGAGCACCTGCGTACCCATCAGGCGCAGCGGATCGAGGACGCGGCCCATCGGGCGCGCCGAGAGCGAAGCGTCCCCGACGAAGGTGGCGGCGAAGTCGTAGGTGCCGACGAGGCCCATGGTCAGCCGGGCGCCGGTGCCGGCATTGCCGAAATCGAGCGCGGCCTCGGGCTCCAGGAGGCAGCCATTGCCGACGCCGTCAACCACCCAGGCCTTGCCGTCGCGCTCGATGCGCGCGCCCATCGCACGCATGGCCCGGCCGGTGGCCAGAACGTCCTCGCCTTCCAGCAGGCCGGTGACGCGCGTGCGGCCTGCTGCGAGCCCGCCGAACAGGAAGGCGCGGTGGGAGATCGACTTGTCGCCCGGCACGCGCACGGAACCCGTCAGGGCGCGCCCCGCCGCCGCGCGCATCGCCTGCGCCTGTCCACCGTGACCGGCCATTCTCGCCTCGCTTGTCTTCAGAGCTTCCCGCGACCGCCTAGCATGGCTGCCGCCCGGCCGTCACCTGCCGTGCGCAGGGCGAGGGAATCGCGCTTTGACAAGGCGGAAACGACGCCGTAAGGGACCTTCCGATTTCCCGGCGGCCAATGTCATGTTCTGCTTGGCCATCGCGGCGTGCGGCTCTCGATTCGGGGCGCCCGCCCGCCCATCTGTAAGATCGAGAACGAGGCGTTCATGGCGAATCCCGAACTTGGCACCAAGCGCGTCTGCCCCGAGACGGGCCGCAAATTCTACGACCTGAACAAGGACCCGATCGTCTCGCCCTTCACGGGCAAGGAGTATCCCCTCTCCTTCTTCGAGACGGTGAAGTCCGGCGGGCGCACCTCGACCAAGCGGGAAGAGGAAGAAGAGGTCGAGGAGGTGGAGACCACGGAGGAGAGCGAGAACGAGGAGACGGTCTCGCTGTCCGACGTGGAGGAAGAAGAGAACGACGACGGCAAGTCCGACATGCCCGATGTCGACGAGGATGACGACGTCGAGATCGAGGACGACGACAACGACGCCGACACCTTCCTCGAGGAAGACGAGGACGATGACGACGACATGACCGACATCATCGGTGGTCGCGACGACGAGGAAGACGTTTGAGCCAGGGCCGAACGCGCTGTGGCCGGCGCCGCGTCACGGCGCCGGCTCGTCCCGCGAAGCGATGCTGCGCCGGTGACGGAATACGGGTGAAGAAAAACTGTCATCTTGGGCGCGAAGCCCTTCGGGTCGCTTGATCTTCCGGAAAGTTTCGAATACGAACCCGCCAACGAGTTCGACCCGCTCCCAAGCGGGTCCTTCGGGCCCTCCGGCCCGACGAACGGTTCGCCGGCCCGCCCGGCGCATGGGGCCATAGCTCAGTTGGGAGAGCGCTTGAATGGCATTCAAGAGGTCGTCGGTTCGATCCCGATTGGCTCCACCAGACATTCTGTGAAGACAGACGAAACGGCCTTCCGCGCGGGAGGCCGTTTTTCGTTTGACCGCCCCGCGACGCGGACGCGCAGAGATCGTTCATCGAATACGCCCTCCGCGAAAGCCGAATGCGGCTTTTCATCTGTGGACGCCCCCTTGGGCGCAAGTGGTTTTTGTCGGGTTGGCACGATGTCGGATGCTGCCATCTGTCCGGCCTCTGATGCAGCGCATGGCTGCGGGCCCGTATGGGAGTTCGCGGACCGGAACCAAAACACCCAGAGCGTGCTCGATGGCACGGTGGAAAGCACTGGTTCTTCCGGCCCCGTCTCGCCGACTGTTATGCCATACCCTCCTTCGACCGACCTCGCGTTCCGACGGCCTCTGACGACGACCCCGGCTTACGCCGCGACCGCCATCGGAGCTCGGTAAGTTCCGCCCTTCGCCAGAAGGGCCCAGACAATGCGCGCCATCTTGTTGGCGAGTGCGACCGTCACCAGCATGCGCGGCTTGCGCGCCAGCATCTGCTCCAGCCACGATCCCTTCGCGGTGCCGCGCCGCGTGGCCTGGATGATCACCGCGCTGGCCCCGATGATCAGAAGGCGACGCAGCGTTCGCTCACCCATCTTCGAGGTCGCGCCGAGCTTCTGCTTGCCCCCGGTCGAGTGCTGTAACGGTGTCAGGCCGACCCAGGCGGCGAAGTCCCGCCCCTTAGCGAAGGTCTCGGCTGCCGGCGCCAGGGCCAGCAGCGCCGTCGCGGTAATCGGCCCGATCCCGGGAATGGTCATCAACCGCCGCGCCGTCTCCTGCTCGCAGGCACGCTGGGCGATCTCCTTGTCGAGAGCGATGATGCGCTCGTTGAGATCGACGAGGACGTCGAGCATGACGCGGAACATTGAGACCGCTGCCGGCGGCAACGAGGCCCCCAGCTCGTCGTCGAGCAGATCACTCAGCATCGAGACATAGGCAGGCCCCTTCGGCGCAACCCAGCCATACTCGGTCAGATGACCGCGAATGGCATTGATGAGCTGGGTGCGCTGGCGAACGAGGAGGTCCCTGGTCCGGAACACGAGGGCCGATGCCTGCTGCTCCTCGCTCTTAACGGCCACGAAGCGCATGGTTGGTCGCTGCGCCGCCTCGCAGATCGCCTCGGCATCCACCGCATCGTTCTTGTGCCGCTTCACGAACGGCTTCACGTAGGCAGGCGGGATCAGTCGAACCTCATGGCCCAGCGCCGTCAGCTCGCGAGCCCAATGGTGGGCCCCGCCGCACGCCTCCAGCGCCACGATGCAGCGTGGCTGCGCGGCGAAGAAGGCCAGTAGCTTTGCCCGCGTCAGGCGCTTGGAGAAAACGCCGCGGCCGCGCTCGTCGGCGCCATGGGCGTGGAACACGGTCTTCGCGATATCCAGGCCGATCGTGGTAACCTCGGACACGGACGCCTCCTGTGAATGGTTGAAACGCCCATTCTGGCGCGACGATGCCGTCGGGGCGTCCACCCCATCACCCGCCGCTCAGAACGACAAAGGACCGTGTTCCTTCACCTCCTTCATCACGAAGAATGTGCGGATTTGGCGCACGCCCGGCAGCGTCAGCAGCCGTTCGCCGTGCAGTTTGTTGAAGCCGCCGATGTCGCGTACGCGCACTTTCAGAAGATAGTCGAACTCACCGGCGACGAGGTGGCAGTCCAGCACCTCCTTCATGCCCGTCACGGCGCCCTCGAAGGCTGCGAAGCTTTCGGGCGTCGAGCGATCGAGCACGACGCCGACGAGGACCAGCACGCCGAGCCCGACGGCGTTGGGATCCACTTCGGCGCGCACGCTGCGAACGAAGCCTTCGTCGACAAGGCGCTGGGTGCGGCGGTGGCATGTGGCCGGGCTGGCATTCACCCTCGCGGCGAGTTCCGCGTTGCTCAGGCGACCATTGCCCTGCAGCACGCGGAGAATCCGCAAGTCCGTTCGATCCAGCGTCGAAGCTTCTTCCATTTCTGTGCGTCCGATTGAAAGAAATGCCTCCCGGCGAAAGAAATCCGATTTGCTCGCAGCGCGAAAGCCTCGACTTTCGAGAGCACCTTTCGCCTTGCCTTTACTATCCTTTGGGCTCTCATTGACCACGGAGCCCCACCTATGTCCCTGCTCACGCGCTTCGATCGTTATCCCCTCACCTTCGGCCCGACGCCGATCGAGCATCTGCGGCGCCTGACCGCCGCGCTCGGTGGAAAAGTCGAGATCTTCGCCAAGCGCGAGGACTGCAATTCGGGGCTGGCGATGGGCGGCAACAAGCTGCGCAAGCTCGAATACATCGTGCCGGATGCCATCGCGTCCGGTGCCGACACGCTGGTGTCGATCGGCGGCGTGCAGTCGAACCACACGCGCATGGTGGCCGCGACGGCCGCAAAGCTTGGGATGAAGTGTGTCGTCATCCAGGAAAGCTGGGTGCCGCACCATGACGCCGTCTACGACCGCGTCGGCAATATCATGATGACCCGCCTGATGGGCGCCGATTCGCGTCTCGTCGAAGACGGCTTCGACATCGGCATCCGCAGGAGCTGGGAGGACGCGATCCGCTCGGTGGAAGAGGCCGGCGGCAAACCCTACCCCATCCCCGCGGGGGCTTCGGTCCACAAATACGGTGCGCTCGGCTATGTGGGCTTCGCCGAAGAGGTCGCAGCCCAGGAGGCGGACCTCGGTTTCCGCTTCGATTACATCGTGGTCTGCGTCGTGACGGGCTCCACTCAGGCCGGAATGATCGTCGGCTTCGCGGCACAGGACCGCGCCGAGAGCGTCATCGGCATCGACGCATCCGGGACGCCGGAACAGACCCGCTCGCAGGTTCGCGGGATTGTGGACAACGCGGCGGAACTCGTCGAGCTCGGCCGCGCCGTACGCGAAGACGAGATCGTCATCAATCCGGACTACGCCTATCCGGCCTACGGTGTGCCGTCGCAGGAGACGAGTGCGGCGATCCGGCTCGGCGCACGCACGGAGGGCATGATCACCGACCCGGTCTATGAGGGAAAATCGCTGCAGGGCCTGATCGACCTCGTCGGCAAGGGCTTCTTCCCGGCCGATTCTCGGGTACTTTACGTCCATCTGGGAGGTGCGCCGGCTCTGAATGGGTATGCGGGCTATTACGGGCAGGGTTGATGGTGGCCGCTTCCATGCTCGCCCAGCCGTGCCGCTCTGTCCCAACGACCGTGTTCAGGCATGCAGTTCATGGGCTTTTACGCGGCATACGGACGGTTGCTACGTTGCTCGGGCTTTTATGAGGAGCTGAGCGGGCGTGCCGTGATGCGTTTGCGGCGTGCCGGGCGCGGTTCGTGCTTCGTGCTGGCAGCCTGCGGCCTTTGGTCGTGGGCTTTTTCGATTGCGTCTGCTGCCCCGTGCGTTTTCGATGGAAGCATCACGCTGCGCGCCGCTCTGATGGACCCGCCGTCCGCCGCGCCCGGTACAACGTGGCGACGAGGCTGCCTGGGGCTGCCGGGGCTGAGCCCGCCTTTGTGGCCTCGGTTGCCATAGCTGCCCATAGCTGCACCGGGGTCGCCCAACCTGACGGACCAATTTTGTCAGCGCCGCCCATGGCGGTCCGACCGTCCGCAGCTTGTCTGCGGAACGCCGTCGCGGTCCCATGCGTGCCGGTGCGAGGCAGCGTTCGGCCCTGCCTCGTCGACCGCCCCCTTCCGGCCCGGCGGCTGCCGTCTTCGCCCTTCGCAGGACCGACCGCGGCCCTTTGCCGCCTTCGCGCGGCAGGCATCCCGGCTGCGCCGTCGGTGTCCTTGCGCCCGCGCGGCGCCTTGATCTTGTCCGCGCCGGGTGGTGTCGCGGAAGGCGCGCACGGCATTGTTTCGGCGGCCAGAGCCTTGTGCTGCGCAAGCCCGGCCCTGCGCGCCCCTCTTCGCCCGGCGCTTTCCCCGTCATCGAGCCCCGCTCGCACTCTGCCTGCGTGCGACTACGGCCTCGCAGTGGCGGCGCCGGCGACGACGGGCCCGGCCTGGATTTCACAGATCGGCGGGGGACAGGACCCTACGGCATGGGGTGCCGGCGAATGGCAAGTCGTTGGCCGGAACGCAGAAACGCCCCGCCGGATTTCTCCGGACGGGGCGTTTAAGGTGTCGAGATGGAAGAGAACTGGATGATGCGATTTGCAGACCTGGCAGCGACCGACTTTCCCGCGTCTTAAGACGAAGTATCATAGGCGCTGAGGCGTTTCACGGCCGTGTTCGGAATGGGAACGGGTGCAGCCACCTCGCTGGAACCACCAGGTCGGCAAATGGCATCAATTCTGGAAGCTTTGCTTCTCGCCTCACGCCGATCGCCTGCGGGGCGATCGTCTGCAGCGGGCCGGAACCTGAAGGTTCCGCCGGCTCCTTCGAGCCGATCCTCGATCCCCGTCGGATCTCGGAAGGCGCCTGCTCCTCGAGAGAAGAGCATGCGAGGCGATAAGCTGGTCCATGTTGAAGAGAATACGGCAGTCCCGACCCGCAAGAGGTCGGCGGACCTGATGGCCCGGCCCTCCGCAGGCAACCGGCCAGATGCCGGTTGGCGGGAGGAGACTGCTGAAGAGACAATGTTCATTCGGGCAGGGCCCGAGATGAACATTGGCGAATGAGAACGATCAAGCCGATCGAGCTATTAGTACCGGTAAGCTTCATGCGTTGCCGCACTTCCACACCCGGCCTATCAACGTGGTGGTCTTCCACGGCTCTGATAGGGAATACTCGTTTCCAGGTGGGTTTCCCGCTTAGATGCCTTCAGCGGTTATCCCGACCGTACATAGCTACCCTGCACTGCGGCTGGCGCCACAACAGGTCCACCAGAGGTACGTCCATCCCGGTCCTCTCGTACTAGGGACAGATCCTGTCAATATTCCTGCACCCACGGCAGATAGGGACCGAACTGTCTCACGACGTTCTGAACCCAGCTCACGTACCGCTTTAATTGGCGAACAGCCAAACCCTTGGGACCTGCTCCAGCCCCAGGATGCGATGAGCCGACATCGAGGTGCCAAACAACCCCGTCGATATGGACTCTTGGGGGTCATCAGCCTGTTATCCCCGGCGTACCTTTTATCCGTTGAGCGATGGCCCTTCCACGCGGGACCACCGGATCACTATGACCGACTTTCGTCTCTGCTCGACATGTCCGTCTCGCAGTCAGGCGGGCTTATGCCATTGCACTCGACGACCGATTTCCGACCGGTCTGAGCCCACCATCGCGCGCCTCCGTTACTCTTTGGGAGGCGACCGCCCCAGTCAAACTACCCACCATACACTGTCCCGGACCCGGATGACGGGCCGCGGTTAGACATCCATGACGAGAAGGGTGGTATTTCAAGGATGGCTCCACGCGAGCTGGCGCCCACGCTTCAAAGCCTACCACCTATCCTACACATGCCGACACGAATGCCAGTGTAAAGCTATAGTAAAGGTGCACGGGGTCTTTCCGTCTGACCGCAGGAACCCCGCATCTTCACGGGGAATTCAATTTCACTGAGTCCGCACTGGAGACAGCGGGGAAGTCGTTACGCCATTCGTGCAGGTCGGAACTTACCCGACAAGGAATTTCGCTACCTTAGGACCGTTATAGTTACGGCCGCCGTTTACTGGGGCTTCGATTCAAAGCTTGCACCTCTCCTCTTAACCTTCCAGCACCGGGCAGGCGTCAGACCCTATACGTCGTCTTTCGACTTCGCAGAGCCCTGTGTTTTTGATAAACAGTCGCTACCCCCTGGTCTGTGCCACCTCACAAAACTTGCGTCCTGCGAGGTCACGCTTCTTCCGAAGTTACGCGTGCAATTTGCCGAGTTCCTTCAGTGCGGTTCTCTCAAGCGCCTTGGTATACTCTACCAGTCCACCTGTGTCGGTTTCGGGTACGGTCTATACGGTGGGGCTATTTCCTGGGACCCCTTCGCTGCACAACCAATCCGATAAGGATGTACAACACACGGAATCCGTCACTCACCACCAGGCCCACGATTATTAACGTGGTTCCCATCGACTACGCCTTTCGGCCTCGCCTTAGGGGCCGGCTAACCCTGCTCAGATTAACTTTAAGCAGGAACCCTTGGACTTTCGGCGAGGGTGTCTCTCACACCCTTTATCGTTACTCATGTCAGCATTCGCACTTCCGATACCTCCAGCGGCCCTCACGGGTCCGCCTTCACAGGCCTACGGAACGCTCCGCTACCGCGTGCAGTAAACTGCACACCCACAGCTTCGGTGTATGGCTTGAGCCCCGGTACATTTTCGGCGCAAGAACCCTTAAATCTAGACCAGTGAGCTGTTACGCTTTCTTTAAATGATGGCTGCTTCTAAGCCAACATCCTGGTTGTTTTGGGATCCTCACATCCTTTCCCACTTAGCCATAACTTGGGGACCTTAGCTGGTGGTCAGGGTTGTTTCCCTCTCCACGACGGACGTTAGCACCCGCCGTGTGTCTGCCGGACAGTACTTCCAGGTATTCGGAGTTTGATTGGGTTTGGTAAGACGGTGAGTCCCCCTAGCCCATTCAGTGCTCTACCCCCTGGAGTATTCATCCGACGCTCTACCTAAATAGATTTCGCGGAGAACCAGCTATTTCCGAGTTTGATTGGCCTTTCACCCCTAGCCACAAGTCATCCCAATCTATTGCAACAGATGCGGGTTCGGTCCTTCAGTGCGTGTTACCGCACCTTCAACCTGCTCATGGCTAGATCACTCGGTTTCGGGTCTAATCCGACGAACTGAACGCCCTGTTCAGACTCGCTTTCGCTGCGCCTACACCTATCGGCTTAAGCTCGCTCGCCAGACTAAGTCGCTGACCCATTATACAAAAGGTACGCGGTCACCAATGATGGCTCCCACTGTTTGTAGGCATCCGGTTTCAGGTTCTCTTTCACTCCCCTTGTCGGGGTGCTTTTCACCTTTCCCTCACGGTACTGGTTCGCTATCGGTCATGCACGAGTACTTAGGCTTGGAGGGTGGTCCCCCCAATTTCAGACAGGATTTCACGTGTCCCGCCTTACTCGAGGACCTTGCAGAGCATTGCGCCTACGGGACTGTCACCCACTTATGTCCAGCTTTCCAACTGGTTCGGCTTCTCTCTTGCAAGGCCACTGGCCTGGTCCGCGTTCGCTCGCCGCTACTGACGGAGTCTCGGTTGATGTCCTTTCCTTCGGGTACTTAGATGTTTCAGTTCCCCGAGTTCGCTTCTAACCCCTATGTATTCAGAGTCAGATACCTCTTTGATGACCTCTAGAAACCAGAAGGGTTTTTGCGTCGCTCACGCCGACCGGCCAAGGGCCGACCGTCTGCGCTGGCGCGGGCCAACAGACCCGACGGCCGTTCGGCCTTGCGATCCCAATCGGGATCGAGGCGTCCAGCCGTCCAAAACCATTCTAATTTTCTAGAGATCGAGGTGGGTTGCCCCATTCGGAAATCCACGGATCAAAGCTTATTCGCAGCTCCCCATGGCTTATCGCAGCGTATCACGTCCTTCATCGCCTGTGCATGCCAAGGCATTCACCAGATGCCCTTAAGACACTTGATCGTTCTCATCGCCAATGCTCATCAATTCCGTTTCCGCTCACGCCGACGATCTATCGAGATCGCCGTCTACGCGGGGCGCGCGGCACGAGCCGCGACGGCCGTTCGGCCTTGCCTCAGCATCTTGCGATGCCTCGGTTTGGCGTTCCTGTCGTCGAGGAGCGTGCTGAAGGCCAGGAATGAGAGAGACGAACATTGTCGCTTCATTCTCTTCGGACATCCTCAACACCGGCCCGCGTGCAACGGGTGACGGCGTCCTGCGAGGACGTCCAGCCATTTGAGACAAACGCTCGAACCGCCTTGGAGAGGTTCGGGCGCATCTTCTCGAATGGCAAAAAGACCAGCTTCCAGAGACGGGCCCCGATGATGGCGGTCAGGCACATCAATCGGTGATCGCAACAAGGCCGAAGCCTTACCGCGACCGGGTATGGCGCAGAGCGTGAACCCAGGAGGCGATGAACCTTCTGGCACCCTGCCCCGGACAGGATCGCATCGCGACTTAAGCGCAAGCGATCCTTCAGGACCCGTCTTCTCTTCACATTGTCATCAGAACAGGCAGACACTCGGCCCGAATGGCCAAGGCTGCAAACCTTT